>JADHSZ010000023.1 GCA_016776635.1 Alphaproteobacteria bacterium | reverse complement strand
GATTTTATGAAGGCAATTGGGAATCAAGAAACCGTCATGCCCATATTCTGCTGCATACCCCATCTTTTTTGTGGGGACAAAATATTGATGCTGATTTTTCCATGGAATGGATGATGCTGGATTCGAAGGACCCGCATTCAAGAGGGTCAAGAACTCTCAAACTGCCCTATATAAAGAAAATCGAGAATAGATATATCGGTAATGCTGCCGCCATCTACTCCTCAAAACAGGTTGGAAAACTTCCTTCGTGGGAAGATTGGTTTTTCGCCACATAAAAAATAAATCAATGGATCCATTGATGCTGCGTTTCGAACTGTCCCGTTGTCCCGTGGTTAAAAAATATTTGGCAGGGTCCCAAAGCCCCGCATTGTAAAACTTGTACCTAAATTTAACGAAAGATATAAAAATGATTTTAAGAGAGCCATCCAATAAACAAGAGCTATCAAGAGCAATTCAGAGTGCTCAAATTGAAAAAATGATCATCAAAGAAACCAGTGATAAACGTGATCTGAAATCCATCGGCAAAGATATTGAAACTCTATTCCGATCACCAAATTCAAAAGTTTCCATCATCGCAATTAGACACCACCAATGATGACGTTCAACGAATTTAATGACGATGATCTTGATGAAAGTGCAGGTAGATCGAACTGGGTGAAAGTTGCCGCAGTTGGACTTCAGGCGAAAATCAACTCCATCGGGAATCAAATCACCAGCACCAACGATGTTGCTAAGAAAATTGATCTCCTATCATCACAGATTAAATGGGCAGCAGGATTATCGACTCTATCAATTGCTACAGACTTACAAGACAGAACCATCATGAAAGGATTGCGTAAATGAACCACGACTTTGCCATTAAATTGAATGTCCCATCTGAATGGGCATCAGAACTGAACACCCTTTCCCACGCATCACAGACGACCCGACTCGGTTACATCCGATCAAAATTAAGGGAGGCAATGGATAAGGATTTTACCCAGTTAAACGGTCAAATCGAGAAACAGAAAATGTTCAGGGATGGTGGTGAATCGGGGGAGTATCAGTGGGAAGATAGTTATTGATGATGCGCCATCACCTCATTTTCGTTGTTGCCGCCTACTGTGTAATTTAGCAGTTAGCGTAACCTTATTTCATATTTATCTATAATATCATTCCAATATGCCCAATTCTGCTACTCTTATGCCCGCATACGTTGTGAGGACTCAAGATGAAACACCTGTTGATTTTACCTATTCTGCTCCTAACCCTGTTGATTGTATATCCTGCGGCTTCTGCTGAAAATGACATTATGGGTGTAGAGCTTGGAATGACTTCTAGCGAAGTTAAGAAAATTGTTAAATCCGAAGGCTGCTCTTGGGAGATTAGAGGGGCTAGGTTTATGAGCATAGAGATTCGAGGGGCTCGGAATGGAGATGTAGTCTGTATATCAGAAGAAGGAGAGGCAAGAATAAGGCTTCATTTTGCTATGGATATAGTTCATCAAATTGAATATTCATTCAGAGTCAGGGAAGAAGACACAAATACAGCCTATCAAATAGTTTCAAGCTTAACTAGCAGGGTTCTTAATAAATATGGAGAACTTCACTCCTGTTATGATACGGGAATTGGAATGTATAAATTATTTTTTGATGAGCGGATTGAAACAGGTGATACCACTAAAAGTAAATCTTCAAAATTATGTCATTTCAAGGGTGATGGAGATGAAAAAATGAATTTTACCAAGGGAGCTTTTGGCATTGATTTACAACTAGAAAACAAAAAACTATTTAGGAAGTTGCGAAAATTGGTCCCAGATTCTGATGCAAGTGATGGAGTAAAGTTCTAGCAAGGGGTTTCACTCCATCGGCAAAAGACCACTCAAGCCTGATTTAAAAAGGGGGACACCTTACGAAGATGTCCCCCTTTCAGCGAGTGGGTATATATCGATACCCGTGATCACTTAATCCCGTGTCAGAACTAACCGAAGAGGTTGCTCCTCCGCCTGTAACTGACACCAAGGGTAGTCGATATAGGAACCATATCACTAGACATTGGATCACCTCCTTCTCGTTGTTGTTGCCTGCTGTATGATAACTGTTCAGTGGTCAAATCGAAAAACAGAAAATATTCAGAAAAGGCAATGATGGGGTTGTTTCCCAGACCTTAAGGAATCCCTCGATGCGTCCTATGTTCAAGCTCGTGCAGAGTTTGTATATTTTTTATCAATCTGCACTAAAGCAAGTTTTCCAATAGACGACCTAATGGAGCACTTTCAGACAGAGGGGCGAAGTTTAAATGAAAATACCGTCATTTACTGAGTGGGCGCCTTGGGAAGCTCGTGAAAGTCTAGTGGGCATCAAAGAGATGCCTGGAATTTATCTACTCTCCAAATTTGAGGGTGTAAACCAAGCGACCGACCCAGTTCCAACAAATGAGTGCATTGAGTACATCGGAGAGACTTGTAATCAAACCCTATGGGCACGCCTAAAGGCGTTCAATAAATCTGCAACGACAGGAGGTCGTGGTCATTCGGGAGGAAGGACATATTTTAATGAATATGGCGGGGATATAGGCGACTTGTTTGTTTCGATCATAGCGTATGGAGAGCAGAAGAATTTTCAGGATGCGGCATTTATTAGATATGCTGAACGTCATGCCATTTTGAAATATGTGCGACAACATGGGAACTTTCCCAAGTGTAATAAAAAATAATTACAGCCCCTAAGGTTCCAGTGTGCTTATGAAATATTTATTGATTTTGGCGCTTATTTTATCAGCCGCTCCCGCCTTGTCAGATACAACAGTGTTGCCAGACGTGTTTTGGTTAAAATGTAAGGGCACAATGGGAAGGGACCATCTAATCAAAATTGACAGACAGAAAAAAACGGCATTTTTAAAATTACCTTTTGTCGAAAAGTGGGCAGTCTGTGAAGACAATGATGATCTTATTGTGCTGAGAAGTGATTGCGAGGAAAAAGGTCAGGAATACGAATTCAACAAGTGGGACAGTTCGTTGTCTTATGTTAATCCATTCGCCATCAGCTTCGATCGCTGTGGAGAAAGCAAAATCTTAACTGAGGATCAAACACCATTATTCCGTTAAGAATTGCTCGTAAATTAGCGAGTTTGTTACATACTTGGTTACATATAAAACTGTTAAATTATTGAAATATAAGAAATTTTAATATTGATAACCGAATTCGTAATGCGGGGGTCGTAGGTTCGAATCCTACAGGCGGCACCAGCCACCACCGCGCCTATCTTACAATCCCGGGATGGCCGCGTTCGAGTCCGGCCAGGCTCTTGATCGCCCTCTTATGTCCCTGTGCCGCCGCCTTGCGGTACCACTTCGCCGCGATGGCGTAATCCTGGGCCACGCCCGCGCCATTTTCGTGCAAAACACCCAGATTGAACTGCGCTTCGGAATATCCCTTATTTGCCGCCTGCTCGAACATCCCTGCGGCCCGGGCCAGATTGCGGGGGTGTTCGCCGATGCCGTCCCGGAAATAAACGCCGAGGCTGTTCTGTTCGTCGGCGGAGCCTTCGCGGCGGATTCTTTCGTATTCGGCCTCGCGGGTTTTCTCGGCGAAAGCCAGGGCGTCTTTCATGACGCCACGGTGGCGCAGCCCCTCAAGATAGGCCCGGAACCGGTCCAGCAGTTTCGGCACGTCGGGGTCGAGAACCTCCCACAGCCGCAGGCCTTGGGGATCGTTTTTCCGTAAATGCCCGAGAAAGGTGCTGCATTGATCTTCAAGCTGTCGCCGGAATTCGATCATTTCCTTGGAGAATTTATCGATCCCGAAGTCCTGATGCGCCATTTCCTCATAAAGCCAGGCTTCGCATTCTATATCCGCCAGGCGCATGGCCTGCTTGCGGCCTTCCAGATGTTGTATGCCATGTCCCACCAGTTCGTGGACGAGAACGCCTGCCAGCTCACGGGGCGGCCATTTAATGCCGTGGCGTCCCACCACCACGAGAAAGTTCTTACCCTCCCTTTCGGTATCTTTTTCGAAATAAAAGGGCAGGAACGCCGCCACCTGAAGCGTCGCCAGATTGGCCTTGGTGTCGGGGTGGCGCGGATCATAGGTAATGAAGACGCTGCCACTTTTTTTCAGGGCCTCGATCCGGGACTTGGCAAGGGGCGATTGCGACCCGATCAGGTCGAGCGCGCGGGTAAGGTTTTCCAGCCCCTCTTCGGGGGCAACAATGGCAACGTCGAAGGTAACGCCGGGCGGCGGATACATGGCGATAAGGGAAATGCCGTCATGGACGGCGCTGATCGCCTTGCCGTCGGCGGCCGCCTCCACCCCGGCGGCCAGCACCGGGGCGCCCGACAGGACGTCCGGTAGAATCCCCGGATACCGGCCCCACGGAGCCAGCAGCGCCACTAAAACGACCGCTGCCACGCCGGCGCGCATGAGGCCCCCTCCTCTCACTGTTAAATATTTATATGGGCTCTATGGTAGCACGTTGCCCGTCCGCCATTGATTACCTGTTCTTGATGCAAGGGTCGCCGGGGCATGTTCTTATGGCGGCGGCATATGCGGCGCAAATTGTCGCTGGCGGATAAGATGAGAAAGGCCCCCCCAGTAAATGGTATGAACGGTATGACCGGCATAAGCGGCTTTGACGTTACCTCAATGGATATATTCGCCCTGGCCCAACTCGCCGCGGCGTTGTTGGGCGCCGGGGTGGCCGCGGGTTTTCTCGCCGGTCTTTTGGGCGTGGGCGGGGGCATCGTCGTGGTGCCGGTGCTTTTCCACCTGTTTGCGGTGATGGGGGTCTCCGCCGCGTTGGCCATGAATTTAGCGGTGGGAACATCGCTCGCCATTATTATTCCCACCGCCATTGCCTCCATGCGCGCCCACCATCGCCACGGCGAAGTGGACACCGCCCTGTTGCGGCGCTGGGGGGCGCCGGTTTTTCTCGGCGCCGTGGCCGGTGTGGCCGTGGCCGGGGCTGTGGGAGGCGTGGTGTTGACCGCCGTCTTCGCCTGCGGGGCGCTGGCGATCGCCCTCTATCTCGGCTTTTCCCACCAGGACACGCCCCCGGGCCGGACCCTGCCCGGCGAGCCGTTGCGCGCGCTTTTGGGTGCGGGCATCGGATGCCTCTCGGTGATGATGGGGATTGGCGGCGGCTCCCTGTCGGTGCCGGTGATGCGTTTTTCTGGTTTTTCCATCCACCGCGCGGTGGCCACGGCGGCGGCTTTGGGCCTGGTCATCGCCCTGCCGGGTGCTGTGGGTTTTGTGTGGGCGGGCCTGGACGCGCCAGGCTTGCCGCCGCTGAGCCTGGGCTACGTCAACCTGTTGGGGGCGGTGCTGATCTTCCCGGTGACGGTGTGCATGGCGCCTCTGGGCGCGGCCCTGGCCCATCGCCTGGATCGTGGGCATCTGCAAAAGGGGTTCGCCCTGTTTCTCACCGTTTCGGCGCTTCTCATGCTGTTTAGAGTCTTTGACTGAGCGCCAATCTGCCCGGCCCTATGAATCCAGGACCGTCCTGACGGCCTTAAGAAGCTCTTCACGCTCGAAGGGCTTTTTCAGGGTAAGGCTGGCGCCGAAATGGCCCGCCATCTGGAGCCGGTCATCGTTGCTGATGCGGCCGCCGCCGGAAATGGCGATGATCTTTACCCCGGGCTGTTCCTGAAGAAGGATGCGGATGGTCTCGATGCCCTCCACTTCGGGCATGATGATATCCGTGATCACCAAATCCACGTTTTTTTCGCGAAACAGGTCGATGCCTTCCCCGCCATCGGCCGCCGCCCAGACCTCATAGCCCGCCCGCTGCAGCATCTCGGTGATGGTTTCGCGGACCACGGCTTCGTCGTCTATGACAATTATTTTTTCCATGTCACCCTTTCAGAGGAAAAACCATGCCCAAAAAGGGAATCAAAATCCACAATGAAAATGGGAATGCGTGATGGCGTCGGGAAAAAAGGAAAAATCTTTTCGCTGGGCTCTTAGAGCCGCCCGGTGTGGCGGCGTCGCCAAGGCCGGTGAAGCTGTAGGTGATGCTGACGTTGTCGCCGGTGATGTCGGGGTGGATGGTCTGTATGTCGTCCACCACCTCGGTGAAGGACTGGTCGTTGACCACGGCGGTGCCGCCACAGGAGACGACGCCGCCGGTGGAAGTACAGACTACGGGTGCGCCTGCGGTGAGCGCGCCCAGGTCCGCCACCGGCGTAACAATGGACGCGGTGCGCGCGGCCCTGCGCGTGGCCTCGCCGGCGCGGTGGTAGTCAAAGGCCAGCAGGGTGAAATCGAGAATACCGAAACAGAGGCTGAGCAAGAGGGGAAATACGAGTGCAAACTCTACCGCCGTGGCCGCGTTCTCATCGCCGGGCAGGTGCCGCAAAAGACGTCCCGGCGAAGGATCCCGGCTTGAGGAAAGGTGTCCGCGGCGATGGCGCTCAATCACCCACATAGGCCTGCTCATGGTTGAGCGTGATGGTGATGTCGCCGAGGCCGAGCCAGCTCATCATGTCGGGGAACATGGGGTCGAAGGGAACGCTGGCGTCCATGCGGTACACCGGAATGGTCTCGGTATCCACGGTGAAGGTGGTGGTGGTCAGGTCGAGAGTGGCGGCCCCGTCGGCCCAGGCCGAGGCGAGAAAACCGCCGGAACCGTCGAGAGTGCCCGTCTTCGCCAGATTAAAAGCGCTGGCCTGGTCATCTGCGGACAGGGGGTTCTCACTGCGCGCCGCGTAAAGGGCGCCGTTGCGCAGGCCCTTCTCGATGGCGTTGGCCTGGACATATCCCCGTCCCAGCTCAAACAGGGTCAACATCATCATCAGTAGCACAGGCGTGACCAGGGCGAATTCCACCGCCGCCGCGCCGCGCCGGTCGCGCATCAACTGCGTGACGACATCGCGTATGGATGTGCCCAGCGCGTGAAGGCCGCACCGCATCAACTCGGGCATTGCTTTCAACCGTGAGCTCATCCTATTCAACCAGCCGTACATTGGCATGGAAATCGGGGTCGTTGGTGGGCGTCAGGGGCTTGGTCATTTCGCCGTAAATGGCGGCATCGGGCGGATCGGGCACCTCCTGGGTGAGGAACACCTCGACGAAATTACCGTCGGTGGGAAAAGTACCTGCGCCATTAACGCCTTCGGCCAGGCATTGCACCACGGCCACCTTGACCACGCGCCGCGCCGCGCCGTTGGAGGCGACGGAGGTGGGCACGCCGTCGTAATCGGGGTCGTCGCCGTCGGCGATGCCGTCGCCGTCGCTGTCGTCGTCGGGTGTTTCCGCCTCCACCAGTTCGGCCGCCATCGGCGTCACGGTGGTATAGTCCACGGGCAGGGTGGCGGGCAGCGGATACAAAGTGAGGCTGCCATTGACGGCGTATTCCAGCCCCTGTTCATAGAGATAGGCCTGATAGCGGGTGACCACGCCGCTGGGCAGCGCGCCGCCATGATTGTCGGTCCAATAGTCCGCAGCGCCCCAGTCACCGTCGCCCATGATCAGACTGTCATCGGCGGCCACCGCCAGGTCTTGGGGATAATTGATCACATTGGCGGCCTGGGTCGGGCTGTCGCTGTCGAAACGGGCGTTGATTCCGTCCTTGACCTGATTGGTCTTGGAGCCCGGCGCCGTGGTCACATCCAGGGAATAACAGTCATCGGGCTCCACCGCGGCCAGCGCGTCGCCGATGTCGCTGGCGCCGGAAGAGCCGTCGGGCAGGGCGAGAAGGCCGAAATTGCCGGGCACCGCGGGATTGTTTCCCGCTTGCGGCTCCTTGAGGATGATCTGCCGCCCCACGTTCGCGGACAACGACAGGGACTGGGTGGCGTCGGCCTCGCCGGGATCGCACATCATCAGGGGCGGCGTGTTGCATATATAGGCCGAGGGCTCCGCCACCGCGCGGGTGGTTATCGACAGGGAGTTGGCGCCCACCGACGGGCTCAGGATCGCAGCCAGGGGCTGAAGGAAGAAATCCACTTCCTTGGGCGTCATGATCACTTCGATGAACTGGGAATCGGAATCGTCCACGGCGGCTACCGGGTCCGGCGTCAATGTGCTGTAAAAATTCACCGTCGCCACGCCGAGCGTCGCGCCGTCACCGGGGATACCGCTGGACTGGCTGGCGGCATCGACGGCAAGTGACGTGGCGCGGGTTTGTGCTCCGGCGCGGCCGTCGAGCTGGGTGGCTCCGGCATAGGCCCCGGCGTCGGCACGGTCCTGCATCTGGGTGCGCAGCACGCCGACCCTGCCGAAATCAACGGCCAGCGCGCCGCCACCCATGGCCAGGGCGGCAATGAAAACGGTGTAGATGGCGACCCCGCCATACTCGTTTTTCAACAGCCGTTTTAAAAAGGGCATCTTAATTTCCTCCGCTGCAGCGGATTCGTTAAATGTGGATTACGCTAAGCAGTTGCCCCTAACATGTCATGACTAGGCTAAATAATCAAGGTCATTTACTGTATAATGCAAAGTAAAATATAAGTATAAAATAGTAATATATTGTAAGTATTTTTTGATAAAATTGTTTATATTCTCCGGTTGTTATGGGGCGGACAAAGAAAAACCCGGAGGCGTTATGCCCCCGGGCTTTTTGGATGGAATGTCTGACCCGCTCTAACGGCGTTCGCCGAACAGCTGCAACAGCATGATGAACAGGTTGATGAAGTCGAGATAGAGCCGCAAGGCCCCCAACAGCGCCTTCTTGCCGGCGGTGGTGTCGTCGTCGGCCTGGGCGTACATCTCCTTGATGGCTTGGGTGTCATAGGCGGTGAGGCCCGTGAACACCAGCACCCCGATCACCGAGATGGCGAACTGCATGGCGGTGCTGCCAACGAAGATGTTGACGATGCTGGCGATGATGATGCCGATCAGCCCCATGAACAGGAACGAGCCCCAGCCCGAAAGGTCTTTCTTGGTGGTATAGCCGTAGAGGCTCATGGAGGCGAAAACACCCGCCGCGATGAAGAAGACGCGGGCGATGGATTCGCTGGTGAAGGCGATGAAGATAGAGGCCAGGGACAGGCCCATGACCCCGGCGAACAGCCAGAAAGCCGTTTGCGCGCCGCCCAGGCTCAGCTTATTGATGCGGGCGCTGAGATAAAACACGAAGCCCAGCGGGGCCAGCATGATGACCCAGGCCAGCGGTGAATTGAACATGGCGGCGCCGAATCCGGTCATCCCTACGATCGCGCCGTTGGCGTCGGTAACCACCGACATTTGCGCCGTGACCCAGGCCGTGATGCCCGTCAGCGCCAGGCCCGAGGCCATGTAGTTATAGACCCGCAGCATATACTGGCGCAGGCCTTCATCGATCAGGACCTGTGTGCCGGCATGGGATGTTGCGGTGCGGTTGTCTGAACCAAGTGCCATCGTGAATTCCTCTGTATTTCCTACTAAAAACGAGCCGTCCCCCAGGCCGACCCAGTCTGAAATCGACTGCGAAAGAGCCGTTTCGGGAACATGCCTCGTGAACCAACCCTAAAAAACGATTATGCCGTTAATATGGCACACAAACCCAGTAAATCAATATTTCCGGTCGGGGCCCGCCTTTTTCAGCCCCCTTCGGCACCGCTCCGGCCGGGATTCCAGCGCCTATGCGGGCCGGTCTTGGTGGGGTTACTGGCTTGACGTCACCGGCCCCAGTCCCCAGTCTCTTATACAAGAAATGGAGTATGCTTTGATGCCGCCTACGGCGCCGTTCCATGTGGCCTTCGCTACCGATTCCCATTGGGCCAAGGCCGCCAAAATATGCCGCGAACAGCTTCCAGGACAACTGCCGGGCGAGCCCCGTGACCGGTTGGGCTTTCTCTATGTGAGCGACTATTTCGAAAGCCAGCTCGGCAGCATCCTCACCTTTCTGCGCGAAACCACGGATGTGGAAAACTGGGTGGGTTCGGTGGGGCTGGGCGTTTCCGCCGCCGGTTCCGTTCTCGGCGGCGCGTACGAGTGTTTCGACGAGCCCGGCGTCGCCGTCATGGTGGGCGCTTTCCCGTCCGGTTCTTTCCACGTCTTTCCCGCGGTTTGTGAGGACATGGCGGAGTTCGCTAGCGCTAACAAGGAATGGCTGAAGGCCGGCGATTCCCCCTTCGGCGTGGTTCACGGCGATCCCCGCAATCCGCATATGGCGGAGCTTTTGCGCGGCGTGGCGGGAAAAAACAGCGCCTATCTCACCGGCGGGTTGACGTCTTCGCGCGGCGCCTACGACCAGGTGGCCAATGCCGTGACCCAGGGGGGGCTGTCGGGGGTTCTCTTTACGCCCGAAGTTGCGGTGGTCACCGGGCTGGCCCAAAGCTGCGCTCCCATGGGTCCGGCCCATACCATCACCGAATGCAGCGACGAACATGTGGTTTCCGGCATAGACGGGCGCCCCGCCTTCGAGGTCTTCGTGGAAGAGCTGGGCCGGGAGATGGAAGACGAAGACGAGGAAGAAGCCGTGTCGGTGCTGGCGGGACTCCCCATTCCCGGTTCCGATACCGGCGACTATCTGGCCCGTAATCTGGCCAATGTGGACCCCGAACACGGCGTCATCGTCATCGACGAGACCGTGGCCGAGGGCGATCGGATGCTGTTCTGCCACCGCTCGCGCGAGAACGCCGAGGCCGAGATGGCGCGCATGCTGGATTCGCTCAAACGGCGTCTCCCCTCCACGCCCAAAGGCGGGCTCTATTTCACATGTGTCGCCCGTGGCCCCGCTTTGTTCGGCGAGGCCGGGGCCGAAATGGCGGCCATTACCGATGCCCTGGGTAATTTTCCCCTTGTGGGTTTCTCCGCCAACGGCGAAATTTCAAACGACCGGCTTTACGGCTATACCGGGGTCTTGACTCTGTTTCTCTAGAGTCTGTTTCTCTGGGCCCTGTTTCTTAAGGAAAAGGACACGTCTTCATGGAATACCGTCCCCTCGGCCGCACGGATCTGAATGTCAGCGCCATTTGTCTCGGCACCATGACCTGGGGTGAACAGAACACCGAGCAAGAGGCCCACCAACAGCTCGACTATGCGCTCGAGGCGGGCATCAATTTTATCGACACCGCCGAGCTCTACCCGGTGCCGCCCAAGGCCGACACCCAGGGCCGCACCGAATCCTATATGGGCAGTTGGCTGGCCGCGCGCGGCAACCGGGACAAGCTGATCCTGGCCTCCAAGGTAACCGGGCGTTCGGGCATGGAATGGTTTCGCGGCGGTGAAACCAGACTCGATAAAAAACAGATGGAATCCGCCCTCGAGGCCAGCCTGAAGCGGCTCGGCACCGACTATCTCGACCTCTACCAGCTCCACTGGCCCGACCGTAAATCCAACTATTTCGGCCAGCTGGGCTATGCCCACGATCCCAATGACGACTCCATCGCTCTCGAGGACCAGCTCGAGGTCTTGGATAACATGGTGGGCGCGGGCAAGGTGCGCCATGTGGGCGTGTCCAACGAAACCGCCTGGGGCACGGCGCGCTTCCTGGCCTTGTCCCAGGAAAAGGGCTGGCCGCGCATGGTCAGCGTCCAGAATCCCTACAGCCTTTTGAACCGCAGCTTCGAGGTGGGGCTGGCGGAAATCGCCATCCGTGAACAGTGCGGGCTGCTCGCCTATTCGCCGCTGGGTTTCGGGGTGCTGTCGGGGAAATATCTCGACGGTGAGCTGCCGCCCGGCGCACGCCTCACCTTGTTCGGTGATATTTTCACCCGCTACACCAACGACCGCGCCGTGGCCGCCACCCGCGATTATGTGGCGATTGCCCGCGATAACGGCCTCGATCCGGCACAGATGGCCCTGGCTTACGTCAACAGCCGCCCCTTCGTCACCAGCACTATCGTCGGCGCCACCTCCATGACCCAGCTCGCGGGCGACATCGCCAGTATGGAGATAACGCTCTCGGAGCGGGTGTTAAAAGCCATCGAGGCGGTGCATGGCCAGAATCCCGACCCCAGCCCCTAACCACTCTGACACGAGACACAAAAGGGGAGAGTGTCATGCGGCTGTTTCTCGGCCTCGCTTTGCCTGAAGACATCCGCGCCCGGATGGCGGGCCTGTGCGCGGGTGTGCCCGCTGCGCGCTGGATAGCCCCGGAAAACCTCCATCTCACCTTACGTTTCCTGGGCGAGACGGAAGAAGACACCGCCCACCATATCACCGCCCATCTGGCCCGCGTTAAGGCCTCTCCCTTCGATCTTAGCCTCAAGGGCGTCGGCCACTTCGGCTCTTCCCGCAGGCTCCGTTCCCTATGGGCGGGGGTGGAACCGAGCCCGCCTTTGACGGACTTGCAGGAAAAGATCGAAACTTCCGTACAGCGCGCCGGTCTCGCTCCGGAAGGCCGCAACTTCACCCCCCATATCACCCTGGCCCGCTTTAAATCTGGAACCCGCGTGAAATTGGGCGACTACCTCTCCGGCAACGCCCTGTTTACCGCCGGGCCCTTCACGGTGGACGGTTTCGTGCTCTTTTCCAGCCATTTGAGCCACAAGGGCGCGTCCTACGCCATCGAAGAGGTGTTTCCGCTGGGGTGAAATCAAAATTGGATATTCATCGGCCACTAAAAAACCCTGCCAGCGGAAACCGGCAGGGTTTTTGTGGGGATGCCTGACGCCGGTCAGGCTTTATTTAGGGCCGCAGCACCTAACGTACCCTGGCCCCTCTTTAGAGTCGGCTAGTCGGCCTGAGATTCCCCCTGGAGCTCCCCAGATGGACCATCAGATGAATCATCAGAGGGGGCATCGGGAGAATCGGTGGCGGGCGTGTCACCGTCGGGATCGAGTCCGGCGGCTTCGGCCTTTCTTTTCTCCACCTTTTCCCGTTTGGCCTCCAGCCGCGCGGCTTTCTTGGCGGCCTTCGCCCTCTCACGCTCCATGCGTTCGAAGCCATAGTTGGGTTTACGAGCCATGGGGCTATGCCGCCTTTCCTACGTTGCGCCCACCGCGCCGGAAATTACGGCGGCGCTGACTCTGGCCGTGATTTTGGCGCTGGTTTTGGCCCCGGCGCTTATTGCGCTTTCCCGGACCGCGTCCGGCACCACCGGTATCGTTGGCGATCATAGCCGCAATCTCGGCCGCGTGATAGGGGTGGTCCTCAACCACCGGCACGCTCTGGCGGATGGTTTTCTCGATATCGCGCAGATAGGCGCTCTCGTCGTGGTCACAGAACGAAATGGCGATACCGTCCGCCCCGGCGCGCGCCGTGCGGCCGATGCGGTGGACATAGCTTTCGGGTTCGTTGGGCAGATCGAAATTGATGACGTGAGTCACGCCATCCACGTCGATGCCACGGGCCGCGATATCGGTGGCCACCAACGCCCGGATACGCCCGGAACGAAAGCTATGGAGGGCTCTCTGGCGGGCGTTCTGGGCCTTGTTGCCGTGGATGGCGTCCGACTTGACGCCGCTATGGTGGAGGTGCCGGGCGACACGGTCGGCGCCGTGCTTGGTGCGGGTAAAGATAAGCACCCGCTCGATATCCTGGTTATTCAACAGTTCAGAGAGCAGCGCCCGTTTCTTGTCCTTGGGCACAAACAGCACTCTTTGTTCCACCTTCTCGGCGGTGGTGGCCGTCGGGGCCACCTCGACCCGCACCGGATCGTTCATCAGATCATGGGCCAGGCCCTGGACCGATTTCGGCATGGTGGCCGAGAACAGCACCGTCTGGCGGCGCTGGGGCAGGGCGGCGGTAATCTTTTTGACGTCGCGAATGAAGCCCATGTCGAGCATGCGGTCGGCTTCATCGAGAATAAAGACCTCCACCGCATCGAGCCGCACATGGCCCTGATTCATCAGGTCCAGGAGCCGTCCCGGTGTGGCCACCAGAATGTGGAGGCCATGGGCCAACGCCTTGATCTGAGGACGGATGGGGCTGCCGCCGAAGACCACGCCGGAGCGCAGGTGCAAATGACGGCCATAGGTCTTCAGGCTGTCGGCGATCTGGCCCGCCAGTTCACGGGTCGGCGCCAGGATCAGCGCGCGCGGCCGGCGGCTTTCGGCCTTTTTGTTGTTTTGCGCCAGATGGTGCAACAGGGGCAGGGCGAAGGCGGCGGTCTTTCCGGTGCCGGTCTGGGCCACGCCCAACAGGTCGCGCCCTTCGAGCAGCGGTGGGATGGATTTGCCCTGGATCGGGCTGGGAGTGGTATAGCCTTCGTCCGTGATGGCGCGAAGGAGGGGTTGGGCCAGTTCAAGGCCCGCAAAATTAGTCATGTATTTTTGTTCTTTCTCGTTCAAATCATAAATAACCCTCCGCCCCGAATACGGGGCGGCGAGTGTGCAAGCACAATGCGAGCAGTATCGATACGGCCATGCGCCCACAAACAGAGGGCACGGCAGAGGCCGGTCTAACGAAACGCCCGAATATGTCTGAAAGAAACGAGGCCAGCCCAAAAGTCTTGCCGGGCCGGCGAGCGATCGAAATTCAACTTAAAAAGGGGGTGTCGCTGGCGTCCTTAGACTCTTATCACGCGGCAAAGTCAAGCCAATTCGGCCACTTGGGCGCAAATCCAAACGTTCACGGCCAGCAAAAAACCCCACAGGGAATTTCCCTGCGGGGTTTTTGTTAATTCCTGGCGCTGGGCCAGGGTACGTCGGCCCATTCCCGGTCGGGCTAGTCAGACGGGGTATGGCACCAGCTCGCGCCGAAACACGCCAGCGTGTTCTCGAACCGGTCCAGAGCCTCATCGGCCAGCTCGGCCAGGTCTTCGCTCTCGGGTCTCTTAACATCGGTCTTGGGCATGGGTTTCTCCCTTTCGCTGGATTACGCAGTGGTTACTCCGTAGGCGAACCACTTCCGCAGGCGCCGCCGCATATACAAATTAACTCATTTCCGCTCCGGTCCAGGGCCTCATCGGCCAACTCACGGACGTCCTTGCTCTCGGGTCTCTTAACATCGGTCTTGGGCATGGGTTCCTCCCTTTAATGGTGGTTAGTCAGACGGGGAAGAAAAGCTCGCCGCGCTCACGCCAAGACACATCAGCGTATTTTCGGCCCGGTCCAGAGACTCGTCGCTGAGTTCCCTCAGGTCTTCGCTTTCGATTTTCTTAACATCGGTCTTGGACATGGGTTCCTCCCCAAAAAATGAAATTCCAAAAAGCAGAATCAATATATAACCGCATCCATCCTAGGCTGTTTTCCTGCCGCCGGGCAAGGAAAGCGCGCGCCCTCAAAACCCAAACCGCGCCAGCGTGCGCTCCACCCCATCCACATAGCCGCCGCCAAACAGCCGCACATGCACCAACAGGGGATAGAGGTTGTAGATATCCAGCCGTTCCTCGAAAAAGCCCGGCGCGATGGGCCGGATTTCGCCGTATCGCTTGAAGAACGCTTCGCCGAAGGTGGAAAACATGGTGGAAAAGGCCAGTTCGATTTCCGCATGGGCGTAATAGATGGCCGGGTCCACGAACCCGGCGATACGGCCGCCGCCCGCAAGCACGTTGCCGCCCCACATATCGCCGTGAATGAGGGAGGGCCGCTGCGGCTCGGCGATCCAGTTTTCAATCTTCCCGGCGAAGGCCTCCAGGCGTTTAAAAAGTCCCCCCGGCAGCCGCCCGGCGGCTCGTGCTTCGCCGCCCATATACAAAAGCCTGTGTTCGCGGAAGAACTCGCGCCAGGAATCCGTCTGTGGGTTGGGCTGGGCCAGCCCGCCGATCAGCGTATCGCGCTCCAGCCCGAAGCGGGTTGCGGTGACGTTATGCAGCTCCGCCAACAATTCGGCTGCGTGTTCCTGGGCGCTCCCGTCCAGCGCGCCGCCGCTCTCGATAAACGACATGAGCAACAGGCTGTCGTCGGCGTGGAACACCTGGGGCACCGGCAGCCCGCTTTTCTCCGCCAGATAGTCCAGCATCCAGCCTTCGGTCTCCAGCCCGCTTCCCGCCTGCCCCAGCTTGGCCACCACGGACCGCCCGTCGGCCAGCTCCACGCGGCATACCTCGCCCACGCAGCCGCCGCTTAACCCCGCCCGCCCAGTCACAGGCGCGCCCATAATGCGTTCGATCTCGGCGTTCAGTGATCCTGCCGGGGACATAACGGAGGCATCACAAATGATTGCGGCGGATTTCTTCCAGCAACCCCCGCGAGGCCGCCTCGATCATATGGAAGACCTTGGCGAATCCGTCGCCGTCGCCGTAATAGGGATCAGGCACCTCAGGGAGAGCAGGTTCGTCCGCGAACTCCATGAACAGGCACAGCCTTGTGCCGCCGGTATCGGCGCCCAGATCAACACCCAGGCGCGCGCCGCGCGCCTGCAATTCCCGCAAATGGGAGCGGTCCATGGCCAACAAATAGTCGAAGCGGGTGAAATCCTCCACCGTGACCCGGCGCGCCCGGATGGCCTCCATGTCGATGCCGCGTTTCCTCGCCGTCTGCCGCGCCCTGGAATCGGCGGCCTGGCCCTCGTGGAAATCGGTGGTGCCTGCGGATTCAATAAGAATCACCTCTTCCAGCCCCTGGTCCTGGACCATCTTGCGGAACACGGCTTCCGCCGTGGGCGAACGGCAGATATTTCCGGTGCATACGAAGAGAACACTGACCAAGGGGAAAACTCCTTTATTTTCAAACAATTAATATGACAATCAAAAGTTTACATATATAACGGCTAACTGCTGTTCCATATGTAAACTAATTATTTACATATCTAGGTTCCAGCCTCGATCTTCTCCATATCGGCGTCGGAAAAGCCGAAATGGTGGCCGATCTCATGAATCAGCACATGGCGGATAAGGTGGGAAAGGTCTTCCCCGGTCTCGCACCAGTAATCGAGCAGCGGCGCGCGGTAGAGAAAGATCATGTCCATGTCCTGGGGCGCTTCGGAAACGCTTTTATCATTCAGCGACACCCCGCGATAAAGGCCTAAAATCTCATAAGGACTCTCCAGCTTCATCTCGCGCTCGGTTTCCTCGTCGGGAAACTCCGTCACCCGGAACACCACGTTGCCGCAATGGCGGCGCAGGCTCTCGGGGATGGTGGCGAAGGCCTCTGCCGCCAGCGCTTCGATCTGGGAAAGGTCGGGGGGACGACTGTGTTTCATGGCGTTACCATAATGCCTATCCCGTCACGGCGGGAGCCTCCTTGCGCCGGGCTTCCTGGATGGCGATGTACAGGGTACTGCTGACGATGATGGCCGCGCCCACCCATGTCCAGAGATCGGGAACCTCGGCGAACAGGATATAGCCGAAAAATCCGGCGAAGATCAGGCGCAGATAGCCAAACGGCGCCATGGCCGTGGCCTCGCCCAGGCGATAGCTGCGGATGTTGCAGAACTGCCCGGCAACGCCGAGAACCGCGATTCCCGCCAGAGCCACGTATTCCTCCAGAACCGGTGTGCGCCATACCAACAGCGCCGGCACCAGCGAGACCCCCGTGGAAAACACGCCGTAATAAAACAGGATGGTGGAGGCCCGTTCGCTATGGGCCAGCGATTTGATGGTCATGATGACCACCGCCACCAGCGCCGCCGCCAGCAACGCCACCAACATGGCCGGGTCGAACTCCCCGCCCTGTGGCCTCAGGATCACCACCACGCCGCCCAGCCCCACCAGTGTGGCGGTCCAGCGCCGCCAGCGTATGGCCTCGCCGAACACCAGCACCGCCAGCGGGATGGTGAACAGGGTCTTGGTGAAGGAAATGGTGGTGGCCTCGGCCAGCGGCAGATGGGTGAGGGCGTAGAAACCACAGAACATGGCGGCCACGCCTAAGGCCGCGCGGCTGAAATGGGCGCCGATGCGGCTGGTGACGAAGCTGGCGCGCCCGGCGCGCATGAGGAAGGGCAGGGTGAGAAGAAGCCCGAACAAACAGCGGAAGAAGGCGATCTCGAAACTGTCCATGCTCTGGCCCACCGTCTTCACCATCACCGCCATCATGGTGAAGGCAAGATTGGAGAGCACCTGCCACACCGCGCCGCGCAGATTGTCGGGCAGGGATTCCCAACGGGCCTCCCAGTGACGCATCAGGCGGGCGGGGGGAAGAGGTGTCATGGGCGCTCCTCTTCCTTTTTGGCGGCCTTGGATTCGTGATGGGCGAGATACACCGACGCCGCGGCGATAACCCCCGCGCCGATCCAGGTCAGCGCGTCGGAGGTCTCGCCGAAGACGAAGAAACCGATCAGCGCCACGAAGGGCAGGCGGGCGTAATCATAGGGCATGACGGCGGAGGCATCGGCCACCGCCACCGAACGGGTCATGGCGTAATTGCCCAGGGTGGCCACCGCCGCCAGCCCCAGCAACTCCAGCAATTGCGCCTCCGTGGGTGTCTGCCACACCAACAGGGCCGGGATGAAGGTCAGCGGCACCATGAAAATCACCATATAGGTGACGATGGCCTGCACCGGCTCGGTGCGCGACAGCCCCTTCACCGACAGATTGGCCCCGGCCAGCGTTATCGCCGAGGCCACCACCAACAGCGCGCCTATATCGAGGACGCCGCTTCCCGGCCGCAGGATGATAAGCGCGCCGGCGAACCCGCATAAGGTGGCGCCCAGGCGTTTGCCGCGCACCACCTCGCCCAGGAACAACGCCGCCCCCAATGTGACGAACAGCGGCGAGGTAAAGCCCAGCGCCACCGCATCGGCCAGCGGCACCATGGAAATGGCGGTGAACCACATGAGCATGGTGGCCGCGCCGAAGGCACAGCGCAGGGCATAGAGTCGCAGTCGTTTGGTGCGCAAAATGCCGATTCCCGAACGCGCCAGCCAGGGGGCGAGAATCAAAAGCCCGAACAGGCTGCGAAAAAAGGCGATTTCGAAGGGCGGCAGCCCCGCCGACATATGGCGCACGATACCCATCAGCCCGGAAAGAGAGGCGGCCGAAAGCAGCATCCACAACGCCCCCTGCACAGGGGCGGGAATATCCTCCGCCATGGCGGCAAGGGATGAGGGCAAGCGTGACATGGCGTCAAACTAGGGCGAAACACCGCCTACTACCATCCCCCCCCTTGCCCTGGAACCGCCGCAACTTTTTTGTCTCTTGCCGGAGTTTCTTGATCTTGAATCGCCGGGGGGGCATCCTCTTATCCCATGCGCGGCTATTTCGGAATCGGCGTGGAACGCATGAGCAAGGCCATGAACGCGGGCAGCCTGTTCCGCACCGCCCATGCCTTCGGCGCCAGCTTCGTCTTCACCGTGGAGGCCAGCTTCGCCCGCGCCGAGGTGGAGCAAGCCGATACCTCGCGGGCCTGGGCGGGAATGCCCTATTACGATTATAGCGATCTTTCCGAGATGACCCTGCCCAAGGGCTGTGCCCTGGTGGGGGTGGAACTGCGCGAGGACGCCACCGAACTGCCCAGCTTTCGCCATCCCCGCTGTTGCGCCTATGTGATGGGGCCGGAACGGGGCGATCTGTCGCCGCACATGGTGGAGCGCTGCGAGCACGTGATCCGCATCCCCACCGCCTTTTGCGTCAATGTGGCCATCGCCGGGGCGTTGGTCATGTATGACCGCCTCATCAGCCTCGAAGGTTTCCCCCTGCGTCCGGTGATGCCCGGCGCCGAGCCCGCGCCGCTGCCCGAACATGTGCGCGGGGCATTGAAACAGCGCAGCAAGAAAAAATAAATCAGGAACCTCCCCAACAAACATCTGACGGGGCTTGGCTTGCTCCCACGCCGGGGATATTCTCTTCCGCCATGAAAAACACATCCAACACTTTCCGTTTTTTGGCACGTCTCTTCGTGCTTTCCCTTCTGATTTCCATGGCCCCGGCGCGTGCCGCCGATCCGGAACTCATCGGCAGCTATACCGACTGGAACGCCTTTGCCTATGACGAAAAGAGCGGCAAGGTCTGTTACATGGCGAGCTCGCCACAGAAGGCCGAGGGCAAATATTCCAAACGCGGCGATATCTACCTCCTCATCGCCCACCGCAAGGCGGAGAAAAGCATCGGCGTGGTCAGCGTCATCGCCGGTTATGTCTATAAGAATGAGTCATCGGTGACGCTGAAGATCGGCGGCACGGCGTTCGAGCTTTTCACCGACGGCAACAAGGCCTGGGCCCGCGACGACAAGGGCGATAAGGACATGGTGCGGGCTATGAAGCGGGGGCGGAAAATGGTGGTGAAGGGAAAATCGAGCCGCGGCACCGCCACCACCGACACCTATTCCCTGACCGGGTTCTCCGCCGCCTATAAGGCCATCGGCGAGGCCTGTGGGGTAAAATAATTCCCCTCTGCTGCTCCCATGAACCCCGCTGCTCCCTCCACCGCTAAATCCGCCGCCCCGTCGCCGTCGCTGCCCAGCCTCATCGGCATGAGCCGCGAAGACATGGCCGCCGCCATGGCGGCGCTGGACATGCCGGCGTTTCGCACCGGCCAGCTCTGGCACTGGGTCTATTTCCATGGCGCGCGTGAATTTTCCCAGATGACCACGCTGGCCAAGGATTTCCGCGCCCTGCTGGCCGAGCGCTACAGCCTGTCGCGGCCCGAAATCGTCGACCACCAAAAATCCGCCGACGGCACCCATAAATGGCTGCTGCGCCTGGCCGACGGCAACGAGGTGGAGACCGTCTTCATCCCCGAGGAAGACCGTGGCGCGTTGTGTCTCTCTTCCCAGGTGGGCTGTACCCTGAAATGCGGCTTCTGTCATACCGGCACCCAAGGATTGGTGCGTAACCTGACGCCGGGCGAGATGGTGGCCCAACTCATGGTGGCCCGCGACACCCTCGACGAATGGGCCGCCCCCAGCGGCCAGCGGCTGCTCACCAATGTGGTGGTCATGGGCATGGGCGAGCCCTTCTACAATTACGATAATACGGCCGCCGCCTTAAAAATCCTCATGGACCACGAAGGCATTTCCATCTCCAAGCGCCGCATCACGCTCTCCACCGCCGGGGTGGTGCCGCTGATGGCGCGCTGCGGGGCGGATCTCGGCGTCAATCTGGCGGTCTCGCTCCACGCGGTGCGCGATGAATTGCGTAACAAGCTGGTGCCGCTCAATCGCAAATACCCGTTGGCCCAATTGCTCGATGCGGCGCGGGCCTATCCCACCGCCAGCAACGCGCGGCGCATCACCTTCGAATATGTGATGCTGAAGGGCGTTAACGATTCCCCGGCCGACGCCCGGGAACTGGCGCGGCTCTTGAGAGACATCCCGGCCAAGGTCAATCTCATTCCCTTCAATCCCTGGCCCGGCGCGCCCTATGAATGTTCCACCAAGGGCGCCATGCGGCGCTTCGCCGGAATCCTCAACGATGCCGGGCTGTCGGCGCCTTTGCGCGATACCCGGGGCGGTGACATCATGGCCGCCTGCGGCCAGCTTAAATCGGCAAGCATCAAGGCCGGCCCCCGATCCAAGTAAAGGGCCTGCGCCAACAAGAGAGCGTCTTTTCCTTGCCGCGAGAGCGCGTTTGCCTATACTGCGCGGCCTGATCTCTCGCCCTGTCTTTTAAGGGGACGGACCCGCACATGAACGCCAAAAAGAATACCGTGAAAAAGGTTGTGCTCGCCTATTCGGGCGGGCTCGACACCAGCGTCATCCTGCGCTGGCTGGTGGACGCCTATGGCTGCGAGGTGGTGACCTTCACCGCCGATCTCGGCCAGGGCGAAGAACTGGCCCCGGCGCGGGAAAAGGCGGAAACCATGGGCGTGAAGGAAATCTTCGTCGAAGACCTTCGCGACGAATTCGTGCGCGATTACGTTTTCCCCATGTTTCGGGCCAACGCTCTTTACGAGGGCACCTATCTTCTCGGCACCTCCATCGCCCGGCCGCTGATCGCCAAGCGCCAGATCGAGATCGCGGCCGAGGTGGGCGCCGACGCCGTGGCTCACGGTTCCACCGGCAAGGGCAACGACCAGCTGCGCTTCGAATTGGGCTATTACGCCCTCAATCCCGATATCAAGGTGATCGCGCCGTGGCGGGAATGGGATCTCGATTCGCGGGAAAAACTGGTGGCCTATGCCGAAGCGCACCAGATTCCGGTACCCACGGACAAGCGCGGCGAGGCCGATTATTCCACCGACGCCAACCTGTTGCACATCTCCTACGAAGGCAAGGTGCTGGAGGACCCCTGGGCCGAACCCGACGAGGACATGTTCACGCGCTCGGTCTCGCCCCAGGCCGCGCCCGACGCGCCCACCGTGGTGGAAATTACGTTTAAGGGCGGCGACCCGGTGGCCGTGGACGGCAAGAAACTCGGTCCCGCCGATCTGTTGGCGCGGCTCAACGACCTCGGCGGCGCCAACGGCATCGGCCGCGCCGATATCGTCGAGAACCGCTATGTGGGCATGAAGTCGCGCGGGGTCTACGAGACGCCGGGCGGCACCATCCTGCTCGACGCCCATCGTGCCATGGAGAGCCTGACCCTGGATCGCGGTGCGGCCCATTTGAAGGACGAGCTCATGCCGCGCTATGCCGAGCTGGTCTATAACGGATTCTGGTTCTCGCCGGAACGAGAAATGCTGCAAGGCCTGATCGACCAGACCCAGGCCGCCGTCAACGGCACGGTACGGCTCAAGCTCTATAAGGGCGGGGTCCATGTGGTGGGGCGCAAGTCGCCCAACAGCCTCTACAGCTCGGCCCATGCCACCTTCGAGGCCGACCATGTCTACGACCAGAGCGATGCCGAGGGCTTTATCAAATTGAACGCCCTGCGCCTGCGCCTGCTCGGCAAGCGCAAGAAATAGCCCGCTAGGCGGGGCCACCGCGCGCCCCTACGGCACCCTAAGGATAGGGCGTAACTCCGATGCCCCATTCATGGCCCGCCAGCAGAACTCCATAGAGCGCCAGTCCGCCCGCGATCTTGCTCCAGCCGATCTCGGAGAGAGTCACCCGCGCCCGCCCGGCGGCAATGGCGGCGAAGGGAACCGCCGAGGTGGCCCTTGCGAAACGCTCCCAGTCGGGCCCGTGGAGTCGCGCGCGTTTGGCGTCGATGAGCCACGGCCCGGCCAGCGCCAGCGCCAGAAAAGCGCCGAACAGCACCAGCCCCGCCACGTCGCCGTTGGGCGGAATATGGGCGCCTGCCCATAAAATAAACCCCCACATGACGGGATGACGGGTAACTTTGAGGATGCCGGTGATCTCTTCCCCCCTCTCATCGCCGGTGGGCAGCGCGCCGTCACTGCTGATGGTGGTCCCCGCACCGCTCACACCGGCCACCCACAGGACGCAGGCCAGCGGCATGAGCAACAGCGGCACCCAGCGCGTCCACGCCGCTTGCGGCCAGACCTCCACGAAGGGCGCGTTTCCATAAGCGGTGATCATCCAGACCAGCGCGCCTAACGATATGACGGAATAGAGGGCTAGAAATCCGCGCCGCCCGAGAAGCCCCGTCAGCCGCGCACGCGCGGCCGTACTGGAGAGCCCCACATGGCTCGCCAGCATGAAAGCCGCGGCCAGGATCAATTCCGCCATGGTTTTTTTTGGACCTGCCTCTACCCCAGCGCCCCTACGCGCCGGGGTCCGCAGGTTCTTCGATGCCGTGCTGGCGACAGGCGGCGCTCAGTGTGTTCACCAGCAAGCAGGCGATGGTCATGGGACCGACGCCGCCGGGCACCGGGGTGATGGCCCCGGCCACCTGCACCGCTTCGTCGAAGGCCACGTCGCCCACCAGCCGGGTCTTGCCCTCGCCTTTTTCCGGGGCGTCGATGCGGTTGATGCCCACGTCGATGACGGTGGCGCCGGGCTTGATCCAGTCGCCGCGCACCATTTCCGCCCGACCCACGGCGGCCACCAGAATATCGGCCTCGCGGCAAACGGCTGGCAAATCCTTGGTGCGGGAATGACAGATGGTCACAGTACAGCTTTCCTTGATCAGCAGCGCCGCCATGGGCTTGCCGACGATGTTGGAGCGCCCCACGATCACCGCGTTGAGGCCCGACAGATCGCCCAGCGTATCCTTCAGCATCAACGAGCATCCCAGCGGCGTGCACGGCACCAGCGCATCCATGCCCGACCACAAGCGGCCGATATTGATGGCGTGAAAGCCGTCCACATCCTTGGCCGGGTCGATGGAATCGAGAACCTTCTGGCTGTCGATATGATCGGGCAGGGGAAGCTGCACCAGAATGCCATGCACGGCGTCATCCTTGTTGAGCGTCTCCACCAGCGCCAACAGATCAGCCTCGGGCGTCTCCACATCGAGCTTATGCTCGAAGGACTGAAAGCCCACCTCCACCGTCTGCTTGGCCTTGTTGCGCACATAGACCTGGCTCGCCGGGTCTTCGCCCACCAGCACCACGGCCAGGCCGGGGGTGAGGCCATGCTCGTTTTTCAACACGGCGGCCCTGCGGGCCAGGCTCTCGCGTAAATTGGCGGCAAAAGCCTTGCCGTCGATAATCTTGGCTTCAGACATTCTTACTCCTTATCCATTCTTGCAACCGTTGCAAAAGAACTTCCCCATCCCCTTCAATCAGAACCGTTTTACGCCGCGAGCTTGCGCCCGAGACGATGGAAAGGCTGGTCTTGGGTATCCGCCATTGTTTTGCCAACAGCTTCAACAGCGCCCCATTGGCCTTGCCGCCTTCGGGTGGCTCGGTAACGCGTGCCGTAACAACCGGATGTCCCTTCCCGTCCGCCGCGAGTCCCGAAATGCAGGCTTTTTTTGCCCCCGGGGTCAGGCGGAGCGCGACCTTAAGCCCCCGCGTCTCCTTTGTGAAGGGGCAAGCTGTCGCCTCAGGCAAAATAATAGATAAGCGAATACTGCAGGGTATAGAGCAACAGGATCAGCACCACCGGCGAAATATCCAGCCCCCCCATGAAGGGCAGAAAACGCCGCACCGGCGCCAACAGGGGCTCGGTAATGCGATAGAGAAAGTCGCCCACCATGTAAACGAAGCGGTTGCCTGTATTGATCACGTTAAAGGACACCAGCCAGCTCATCACCACCGAGATGATCAACAGCCAGATATAGATATTGATTACCTGATAGAGCAGGAAAACGATGGGGTTGAGGGTCACGTGACGGGCCTCCGCGAAATCCGGACGATCCGGGCCGGGTTGGTCTGGGTTGCGGCCAAACCTACCCTCCCTTCTCCGGTGGTTCAAGTGGCGGCCCCCGCCGGGGAGTGGCTCCCGTCTGCTTGACAGGGGAGGGCGCGGGACACATTATCCGGCCCCACAACCCTGCCCCGGTTTCTTGGGGTGTTTCTTCAGGGTTTTTCGGGGCCGTAGCTCAGTTGGGAGAGCGTCGCGTTCGCAATGCGAAGGTCAGGAGTTCGATCCTCCTCGGCTCCACCAAATCCCCATCATCACCGTGTCATTTCCGCGCCGGGACCAACAGCGACACCGGGGTTTCGTCTATGGAAACCTCCAGCGGCAGGTTGCCCTGTAAATCACCGTCCATCTGCACAGGCGCAGCAGTCTCTCCTGAATCTCCTTCCACCCGCACCGCAACTCCTTCCAGAATCCGCACGTCATCCAGACGGTCCAGCCGCCCGCGCAACAGCGCCAGGCCGTAACGCAACATATTCCAGGCCCCGCTCCCGGCCAGGCACACCACATGAAGCTTCGGCTCCTCAAGCCGCGCCCCCCGCACCAGCACGAATCCGCCGCCGTAATGGCGCGCTTTTGTGACAATCACCGTGGCTGCTTCGTGAACCTCGCCATCCACCTCCACGCTATGGCGCCCGCCGCCCCGCCACATCTCCTTGAACGCCGCCACAACGTAGGCCCCCGCGCCTAAGAATCGTTTCGATACCGTATTGACCCCCGCCACCACCCGGGCGTCGAACCCGGCAGACACCATGAGCAGAAAGCGCCTGCCATTGGCGCGGCCGAGCCAGGTCACTCTCCGTTCCCCGTTCAGAATCACATCCGCCAGTCCCGCGGCCCCACGCGGCAGGCCCAGCTCATGGGCCAGAATATTGGCCGTGCCCAAGGGAATGAAGGCCAGCGCCGGTGCCTCGCCACGCGGTGTCTTGCCACGTGGGGCCTCCCCCTCCAGCGTCCCCAGCCCATTAAGGGCCTCGTTGACGGTACCGTCGCCGCCGGCCACCGCCACCACGTCAAAATTCCCGGCCTCGCGCGCCAGTATTTCCGCATCACCGGGGCCCGCCGTCTCGCGCAGCGTCACCTGCGCCCCGGCTTCGCGCATCCGGGTCAGCACCCGGTCCAGCCGGGCTCTGCTGCGCCGCCCGGAGACGGGGTTGTGAATCACCACGATGCGTATCGCGTTCTGGCCCATTCTTTTAAAGAACAAAGAATATCCCCGAAAACCATCAAAATCTGACGCCTTCCCGCCACCTCCCCGTATGGAGTAGAGTCTTCCGCCTAATAGGGCCAGGGTACGTCTAGGTGCCGCGGCCCCAAAAAAGACGGTACTGGCAAAACCAACAGCGCCCGGCTTGGGAAGTATTGGGAGACCCTGTTGTCACCATCCACCACCACGCAGGCGCACGCTTGCGCCCCAGAAAACGAGCAATGGTCGGCGCGCTTGATCGCGCCGGAAAATCTGCCCGGTACGCTTGCCGACTCTTTCGACCTGCTGCAGCTCCACCGGCTCAATGGGGCGCGCTATCCCCATATTCTGGAAAGCGCGGCCCGTGGCGGGGTCCAGGCCCGCTTCGACATCCTCTTCGCCTTTCCCGGCGACACCCTGACCCTGGAGGCCAATGGCCGGCTCAGTGGCGCCGACCACATAGAACGCAAGCGCGACAAGGGCTTCCTCTCCACCTTCGACCGCTGGTGGGGACAGGCCATGTTCCCGGCCCCGGTAACCATGGAAATCGGCAGTGTTCCGCCCTTTCACGGCGGCTGGTTCCTCTATCTGGGATACGAGCTGGCGCGCGAGATCGAACCGACGCTGGACTTTCCCTCCGCCCCCGGCGACTTCCCCATTGCCTTCGCCACCCGTTTTCCCGCCGCCGTCATCCGCGACCATGAAAGCGGCGAAGTGACCCTGGTGGCCGAGACCGGCCAGGAAGATCTGCTCGATCGCATGGAATCGGACCTCGCCGCCCTGGCGCAATCGCCGCCGCCGTCCTTCGCCGATTCCAAATGCCTCGAGGGCGATCTCGACGAAGACCCGCCGCCGCAGCATCTTGAAAATCTGCGTCACTGTATCGACTACATCTATGCCGGCGACGTGTTCCAGGTGAACCTGTCGCGGGCCTGGCGCGGGCGGCTCGCCGGGGACATTTCCCACGCCCACCTCTATGACCGGCTGCGCGGCTGTAATCCCGCGCCCTTTGCCGGGCTTGTCACACGGGGCGATGACGCCATCATCAGCTCCTCGCCGGAACGGCTGGTGGAGGTGCGCGGGCGTATCATCCAGACCCGCCCCATCGCCGGCACCCGGCCGCGCGGGTCGAGCGGCATCACCGATGTGGCCCTGTCCGAGGAACTTCTCGCCCATCCCAAGGAACGGGCCGAACACATCATGCTGGTGGACCTCGAGCGCAACGATATTTCCAGGGTTTGCAAGCCGGGCAGCGTGCGCGTGGACGAAATGATGGTGGTGGAATCCTACGCCCATGTGCATCACATCGTATCCAACGTGCGCGGCGAACTGGCCCGCGCGGTGCCCCCCGGCGAAGTGGTGCGCGCGGTCTTCCCCGGCGGCACCATCACCGGCTGTCCCAAGGTGCGCTGTATGGAAATCCTCGCCGAGCTGGAAGGCGTGGGGCGCGGCCCCTATACCGGGTCCATGGGCTATGTGAACCGTGACGGCAGCCTCGACCTCAATATCCTGATCCGCACCATGCTGCGCGAGGGCGATGCGGTCTCACTGCGCGCCGGTGGTGGCATCGTCGCCGATTCCCAGCCCGAAAAGGAACTGGAAGAAACCCGCGACAAAGCCAAGGGCGTGGTCCGCGCCTTGACGGAAGGGACGTAGCCCATGGGCGTCGGCGAATTCTCCTTCCAGTACAATTCCGATGTGGACCGGCCTTCCCCGCCCCTCTACGTCAATGGTGAGGCCGCCGATACGCTGCCGGTGTCCGATCGCGGCTTGGCGTACGGCGACGGATTGTTCGAGACCATCGCCGTGCGCGAGGGAAAACTTGAGTTCTGGGGCCGCCATCTGGCCCGCCTACGCGAGGGCTGCGAACGGCTGCGTATTCCTGAACCCGATCTCGGTGAACTGGCCCGCGAAGCGGAACGCCTCCTCAACGGCCAGCGCACCATCCAGGGCGTGGACCAGGGAATCTTGAAAATCATCATCACCCGGGGGTCCGGCGGGCGCGGCTACCGCGCGCCGGAATCACCTGAGCCCACCCGCATTGTTGCCTTTCATCCCTGGCCCGAGATCCCCGACAGCCACGCGCTGGAGGGCGTCAAAATCCGCCGCTGTGACCTGCAATTGAGCCACCAGCCGGCCTTGGCCGGGATCAAGCATCTCAACCGGCTGGAAAACGTGCTGGCGCGGGGCGAATGGGACGACCCGGACATTGCCGAGGGCCTGCTCTGCGATGGCGAGGGAAACGTGATCGAGGGCACCATGAGCAATCTTTTTATCGAACGCGAAGGCATTCTCCTCACGCCCGATCTCTCGCGCTGCGGCGTGGCCGGGATCATCCGCGCCGTGGTCATGGAAGAGGCAAGCTCACAGGGGCTTTGCGTGGAAGTAACCGATATTCGTTACGAGGACGCAACAACCGCCGACGCGCTTTTCTTGACCAACAGCGTCATGGGCATCTGGCCGGTGTGTGAACTCGACGGCAAGGCTTTCGTCATCAGCCCCACCACCCGTGCCCTCATGGAGCGGCTCGATCTGCGCCGCCGCGCCAGCGGGGAGGACTGACCGCTCTCTTTGTTGAGGGCCGCAGACTCTGACGTACCCTGGCCCTCTTTGTTGAGGCCCGACGTACCCTGGCCCTCCAAAGAAAAAACCCCGCGAAGCTGGCGCCTGCGGGGTTTTTATATGCTGATGCCTGTCAAGCGTTAGTCAGTCGAAGGAACACCCACTCCGCAGGCCATACCGCAAAGTGTCTGCAGGTTCTCTGTCCGGTCCAGGGCCTCGTCGCAAAGCTCGGCCACGTCCTCGCTCTCGGGTTTTTCATATCTGTCTTGGGCACAGTTTTCTCCCTTTAATGGGGGTCAGTCAGAGGGCGCGACGCAGGTAGGGGGGCCGGCACAGGGGCCGCACCCGGTTGCCTGCACGTCCCCGGAGGTGCGGTCCAGGGCCTCGTCACTGAGTTCCCTCAGGTCTTCGCTCTCGATTTTCTTGATATCTGTCTTGGGCATGGGTGCCTCCTTTAGCGCCAGTCACTCAGAGGGTGCGCAGCCGCAGACTGCAGTATTACAGCTGGGGCCGCCGCCGTTGGATGCCAGCACATTCCCGGCGGTCCGGTCCAGGGCTTCGTCGGAAAGTTCGGACACGTCTTCGCTCTCGGGTCTTTTCACATCTGTTTTGGGCATGGGCTCCCCTCTTTACGCTAGGTTTGTCTGGTCCGGTTACTTAAGCCGGAGAACCGCAAGCGAAGGATACGCCGCAGACGCAATACTGTACCCTGGCCTCGTCCAGAGCCTCGTCAGAAAGCTCGGCCACATCTTCGCTCTCTATTTTCTTGATGTCTGTCTTGGGCATGGGCTCTCTCCTTTTAATGTTGGCTATTCAGCCGGGGACAAGGTTGCGCAATGTCCGCCGCCGCAGCTTCCGCAGTGCTGCGCGTCTGGGGTGCGGTCCAGGGCCTCGTCGGAGAGTTCCTTCACATCTTCGCTCTTGATCTTTTTGATGTCTGTCTTGGGCATGGGTGTCTCCCTTCAGTGGCGGTTAGTCAGACGGGGCGCAACCGGGACCAGAGTTGCCGCCGGTAAAGCAGAATTGGGCGCTCAGGGCGCGGTCCAGAGCCTCGTCGGAAAGTTCCTTCAGGTCTTCGCTCTCACGTCTTTTGATATCAGTCTTGGGCATGGGTTGCTCCCTTTAATGGCGGCTAGTCAAGCCGGAGCACTATTAACGCAGGTGCAGCCTTGCGTCACCCCCGCAGTGTACATCCCGTTTTTATCTTCCGTCCTGTCCAGAGCCTCGTCGCTGAGTTCGGCCACGTCTTCGCTCTCGATTTTTTTCACATCAGTCTTGGGCATGGGTGTCTCCTTTTAGTGCCGGTTAGTCAGCTGTGGCATAAGCAGGGGCACATCATCACGGTCTCGGCGGTGCGGTCCAGGGCCTCATCGGAAAGTTCCCTCAGGTCTTCGCTCTCGGGTTTAGTTTCATCTGCCTTGGGCACAATTTTCTCCCGTTAATGGCGGTCATTCAGCCGGGGACAGCTACGCGCAGCAGCCGACACAGCCTATGTTGTACACGAGGACGAGGACGCGCATCCGCCAGCGCTGGCGCATACGATGTACACCTGCGCATCCGAAGTCCGGTCCAGAGCCTCGTCGCAGAGTTCCTTGAGGTCTTCGCTCTCGGGTTTTTTCACATCTGTTTTGGGCATGGGGTTCTCCCGTTAGTGCCGGTTATTCAGCCGGTGACTGAGATTGGCAGACGCCGAAACATCCGCACCCCTTCGCGTTTGCGGTCCGATCAAGGGCCTCGTCGCTGAGTTCGCTCACATCCTCGCTCTCGATTTTCTTAACATCTGTCTTGGGCATGGGCTTCTCTCCGAAAAGTGGAGTGAATGTAACGACACACCCATCCTAGGCGGAGTCGCCTTCGCGCCGCAAGCACCACCTCTGAAGGAAAAATTCCTCTTGCTCTCCACCCCTTTTTGTGCTAGGAATATTTTCTTAGGTCTTTGACAGTGTGACGACCGGAGGTCGCAGCGAAGCAAATAGGAAAGTGACCCATCGGCCACCCGGAATACCCCCGGTGGAATATCCGACTCCGCTGGTCAACAAATGCCAACAAATGATGACAAATGTTAACATGGCGCACCGTTTTTGGACCGTAACGACCCCCTGAAAGCCGCTCTCCAACCAGGATACAGGGGCCATGTTAACAAATGTCAACATTTTGGCCCCCTTACTGGATTATGGAAACTATTTTTCCAATATCCTCAGATATTCTTCCAGCGCCGCGCGGCTTTCGGACTCTCGCGGTGTCAGGGCCAGCAACCGCAGCCACAGCTTCCGCGCCTTGTCACGGTTGCCGGACTGGGCCTCGGCCAGCCCCACCATCCACAGGGCCTCTTCGTGTTCAGGCATGACCGCCAACAGACGTTCGTAAAACCGGGCCGCCTTGGGCGGGACCAGGGGCACGGCTTCACCGAGAGTCATGTCCGTTTCGGCATCCTCTTCCTGGGCTAGGAATACTTCGATCCGGGCCAAAGCGAGGAGCAGACCGGGATCGTTGGGAAAATGCTCGAGACCCTTCCGTAGCGCCCCATAGGCCTCGTCGGGACGCTCCAGAACCAGATAGGACTGGGCCAGCATCCGCCACCCTTCCAGGTTTTCGGGCTCCTGCTCCAGCCTCGCGGCCAGTCCTTCCACCATGGCGGATATATCGGCTTCGGAAATGTCCCCAGGCGACATATCAGGGGCTTCCACCTCCTGGCCCGGCGCGCTGCGGGAATCAAAAGGCTGGCCGGGCAGTCCCGGAACCCCCAGGAAAAGATAAAGGCCCAGCGCGGCGACCGGGATCACCACCATCAACGCCACCAGGCTGCGCCGCCGCAGCCCCGGCGAGAACGCCGCCACTTGCGGCGCCTGGTCCAACTCGCGGTCGGCGGCCAGCACTCTGCGCTCTATCTCGAGCCGCACCGGCGTGGCCTCGGCCTCCGTCAAGACGCCGCGCGCCAGGTCCGCCTCAAGCTCGTGCAACTGGTCGCTATAGACGGCGAGATCATGTCCGCCGCGCCCCCGTTCCGGCTCCTCTTCGCTCTCATCGGAAGACAGCCAGTCCCGGGCGCCAAGCAACAGCGCCACCGCGCCTCCAGCCATCAGGGCGAGCAGCACCCAGAACAACAGATCAGCCGTCACGGTTTCGCCGCTCATGGGCCGTCACCTTCCGCACCGTCTTCCCCAGCGTCTTCCGTGAGCAGCGCTTTCAGGCGTTTTTTCTCGGTCCCGCTCAGGGGTTTCGGAATCGCCCCCCCCTCCGCCATTTCCCGGCGCCGGTTTATGTAAAAGCGCATCAGCCCCATCGCGCCGAGCAGGAAGATCACCCCCGGTCCGAACCACAACAGCGCGGTTCCGGCTTTAAGGGGCGGCTTGAGCAGGACGAAATCACCGTATCGGTCGGTGACGAAGGCCATCACCTCTTGGTCGCTGTCGCCGGCCAGCAGCCGTTCGCGCACCAGGATACGAAGGTCTTTGGCGAGGCCGGCGTTGGAATCGTCGATGGTCTGGTTCTGGCAGACGAGACAGCGCAAGCCCAAGCTGATCTCCCGCGCCCTTTCCTCCAGCACCGGATCAGACAGCACTTCCGAGGGTTCCACCGCCCCGGCCCCTCGCGTCCCGAGGGCGAGAACAAGGGCAACAAGAAAGACCGCCGCCCTCATGATCCCAGCTCCGCGATCAGGGGCAGAATGGTCCCGGTCAGGTCGCGTTCCATGATCGGGCCCACATGGCGGTAACGGATACGCCCCTTGGCGTCCACCACGAAGGTTTCGGGAACGCCATAGACGCCCCAGTCGATGCTGGTCCTGCCGGTGACATCGGCGCCGATGGCTCGGTACGGGTCGCCGTGACGCCCCAGCCAGTCCCGCGCGTCCTTGGCTTTGTCCTTCTGGTTGATGCCGAAAATGGTGACACCGTGGTCGTCGGCCAGACTCATGAGCTGCGGATGCTCCACCCGGCACGGCACGCACCAGGAGGCGAATACGTTGACCAGCGACACCCGGCCTTCCAGGTCGTCCGAGGAGAAGCCGCCGCCGTAGGGCTCTCCGTTATCCCCCGTGCCATCCACCGCGGCGATGGGCGGCAGATCGAACCGTGGCGCCGGCTTGTCGATCAGCGCCGAGGGCAGGCGCTGCGAATCCAGGGTCAGCCCCACGGCGAAGGCCACGGCGATGGCCGCGAAGATGGCCGCGGGCAGGAGGAATTTCAAATTCATACGGTCGCCTTTTTCCTGCGGCGCGGCGCCCCCACCCGCAGGCGGCGGTCGCTGAGCGAAAGAAGGCCACCCGCCACCATCACCAGGGAGCCGATCCACATCCATACCACCAGCGGCGTAAAAAACAGCCGCGTGACCCAGGCTCCGCTGTCGTCTTCGGCGGCATCCCCCAGCACCACGTAAAGATCGCCCCGTCCCGTGGTATGGATGGCGGCTTCGGTGGTGGGCATGGCAGCCACCGGATAGACGCGTTTTTCGGGCTCCAGAACCATCACCTCGCGGCCCTCGCGGCGCACCGTGAATTGTCCCTGATCGGCCGTATAATTGGGGCCTTCCACCTGGCGCACCCCTTCCATGGTCACCTCATAGCCGCCCACCTCGACGGCGTCGCCGGGAAGGCTGGACTGAATATGCTCCTCGCGCCACAGCGAGGCCCCGGTGGCCCCGGCAATCACCAGCGCCAGCCCGGCATGGGCCAGTGTCATGCCATAGGCCGCGCGCGGCAGGCTGCGTATGCGCTCCAGACTCTCCCGCCAGGGGGCGCGGAACAGCCGCAGGCGGTCGGCCAGCTCGGCCAAGGTGGAGAAGAACAGCCAGGCCGCCGCACCCAGCGCCACCAGCGCCAGCACCGGCCCGCCGCGATGGAAATACCAGGCCGCCAGCGCCACCAACAGGGCCAGGCCAAGGGCCACGTAAAGCCGCGAAAAGGCCCCCGCAAGGTCGCCCCGCTTCCACGACAGGAACGGCCCCAGGGCCATCACCACTACCGTGGGCGCCATCAGCGGCAGGAAGGTGGCGTTGAAGAAGGGGGGGCCCACCGAGACCTTGGGGCCGCCCACGGCGTCGAGAAACAGCGGATAGAGCGTGCCCAGCAGAACCGTTCCCGCCGCCGCCGTCATCAACAGGTTATTGAGCAACAGCGTGCCTTCGCGCGATACCGGGGAAAACAGCCCGCCGCCCGTCAACTTGGGCGCGCGCAGGGCGTAAAGCACCAGCGAGCCGCCGATCACGGCCACCAACAGGACCAGGATGAACACTCCGCGCGCGGGATCGGTGGCGAAGGCATGGACCGAAGTGAGCACGCCCGAACGCACCAGAAAGGTGCCGATGATGCTGAAGGAAAAGGCGAGGATGGCGAGTAGTACGGTCCAGCTTTTCAAGGCATCGCGTTTCTCCACCACGATCGCCGAATGCAACAGCGCGGTGCCCACCAGCCACGGGATCAGGGAGGCGTTCTCCACCGGGTCCCAGAACCAGAACCCGCCCCAGCCCAGCTCGTAATAGGCCCACCAGCTTCCCATGGCAATGCCCATCGTCAGGGCGCACCAGGCGGCCAGCGTCCAGGGCCGCACCCAGCGCGCCCAGGCGGCGTCCACCCGGCCCTCCATCAACGCCGCGATGGCGAAGGAAAAGGCCATGGAGAAACCCACATAGCCCACATAAAGAAAGGGCGGATGAAAGGCCAGCCCCGGATCCTGGAGCAGGGGATTGAGGTCGCTGCCGTCGGCGGGCGCCGGGAACAGGCGCGCGAAGGGATTGGAGGTCAGCAGTATAAAGAACAGGAAGCCGGCGCTGATGAGGCCCTGGACGCCCAGAACCCGGGCCCGGAAAGTGGCCGGAAGGTTGCTTCCGAAGAGCGCCACGCAGAGTCCGAACAGGGCCAGGATGGTGACCCACAGCAGCATGGAGCCTTCATGATGTCCCCATACGGCGGAGATTTTATAGATCAGGGGCAGTTTGGAATTGGCGTTGGCGGCCACCACCATCACCGAAAAATCGGCTTGCACGAAAAGCGCCGTCAGCGCGGCGAAGGCCAGGATGACGAATACAAACTGCCCCAGCGCCGCCGGTCCCGCCAGGGCGATCCAGCCGCCGCCGTCGCGCCCTTGCTCTTGCCTATGCGCCCCGGCGAGGGGAAGGCTGCCCTGGACCAGGGCCAGTACTAAGGCCAGGATCAGGGCGAAATGGCCCAGCTCCGCAATCATTGGCTCAGCTCGGCGATCACGGGCCGGCCTCTCCCTGGCCCTGCCACTGGCCGGACTTCTTCAGGGCGTCGGCCACTTCCGGGGGCATATAGTTTTCATCATGCTTGGCGAGAACATTGGAAGCCTGAAACACGCCGTTGCGGTCCAGCTCACCTTCCGCCACCACGCCCTGTCCCTCGCGGAAAAGATCGGGAAGCAGGCCGCTAAACGTCACCGGCACCTCGTTGGAAAGGTCCGTAATCCGGAACACCACAGACCCGTTCCCGGCATTACGTTCCACGCTTTCCTCCACCACCAGCCCGCCGAGGCGCAGGCGGCGGCCGGGCTCTATTTCACGATCGAGAATTTCCGAAGGACTGTAGAAAAAGACCAGATTATCGCGTAGCGCCGAGAGCACCAGCGCCGCCGATCCGCCCAGCAACACCATTCCGGCGAGCACCAGATAGAGCCGCCGCCGCTTGCGGGTCATGGGCCGCTTTAGCGGGGGTTTTGGCGGAGGAGCCTCGGGCCCCGCCGCGTCTTCTTGGGCCGGGGTGCTCATGAGGGGGGATCGTCGCGTTGGTAGCGGCTGTCATTGGCGGGAATGCCCACCGGCCCCACCGAGGTGGGCTCCTCGAAGGTCTCCAACAGATCGGCCAGCGCCGTCTCGCGCTCCCGCAGGCGCCGCCACGAAGCCACGAACAGCCCCGCCATCACCACCGCCGCGATGATATAGGCGGCGGCGATGAAGGAACCGTATTCACCCATATGAAGAAAATCCGGCATGGTCTTTTCCCTTTCTATACCTCTCTCATATGGGGGCCGCTCTCTTCCTGGCGGTCCTGTATTCGGGTCAGGCGCAGGGAGCCGATCTTGCGGGCGAGAATCTCGCCACGCAGGCGCAGGATCAACACGGTGACGTAATAGGCGGTGAACGCCGCCGCCATCACCAACAACGGAGCCAGCATGGAGGCATGAATGGCGGGGCCGTCCATGCGGACGATGCTGGCCGGTTGGTGCAGGGTATTCCACCAGTCCACCGACCATTTGACGACCGGGATATTGACCATCCCCACCAGCGCCAGGATGGACGCCGCGCGCTCGCCGCGGCTGGCATCCTCGAAGGCGGAGGTCAGCGCCATATGCCCCATATAAAAGAAGAACAGGATCAGCACCGAGGTGAGGCGGGCGTCCCACACCCACCAGTCGCCCCACATGGGCTTGCCCCAGATCGAGCCGGTGGCCAGGGCAATGAAGGTGAAACAGGCGCCGATGGGGGCGCTGGCCTTGGCCGCGAGATCGGCCAGGGGATGTTTCCAGATAAGCGCTACGGCGCTGGCCGCCGCCAGACAGCTATAGATGAACAGGGCCATCCAGGCCGCCGGCACATGTATGTACATGATGCGCACGCTTTCCCCCTGTTGGTAATCGGCGGGCGAGACCAGCAAGGCGAGGTAAAGCCCCAGGCCGAGCAGAGCCACGGTCAGCGCCGCGCTCCACGGAAGGACCACGGCGGCGATGCGCAGGAAGCGGTTGGGGTTGGCGAAACGATGCATGGTTACGTGGTGTCCAGGGTTATTCCAGGGCTTGTCTCAGGGCCGCCGTGCTTGCCCACAGGCCCAGCGGCAGGGTGCCCAACAGCAGGCCGCCGAGCACAAGAAGATGAGGTTGGGCCGATTGACCCGTCACCGCAGCCTCCACGGCGCCGACTCCGAAAATGAGGACGGGAATGTATAGAGGCAACACCAGAAGCGTCAACAGCACACCGCCACGGTGCGCACCCACCGTCAGCGCGGCCCCGATAGCCCCTATGAAAACGAGGCTCGGCGTGCCCAGCGCCATGGCCGTGACGAAGACCGCCAGCCCCTCGCGGTCCATATGCAGCATCATGGCCAGTACCGGGGCGGCCAGCAGCAAAGGCGCGCCGGTCAACAGCCAGTTGGCCAGGCACTTGGCCAGAACCACGGCTTCCAGCGGCAGTGGCGTGATGGCCATGAGGTCGAGGCTGCCATCCTCGAAATCGGTCTGGAACATGCGTTCCAGTGACAACAGGGTGGCCAGCAGCGCCGCCACCCAGACCACGGCGGGGCCGATACGGGCGAGAATCCCGCTTTCCGGTCCCACGCCCAGGGGAAACAGGGTGACGGTGATAAGAAAGAACATGATGGCCATGAGGCCGTCGCCACCCTGACGCCAGGCCATGACTATGTCGCGGCGCACGATAAGCCAGAATCCGGTCATAGCCGTGGGTCCATCCGTCCCATTTTTTGTCCGCCCTTGCCAAGGGCCGTGGCGGCGTCTTCCCGCAGCTCGGCGAGTCCCGATGTAGGGGCGAAGCGGTCGAGGTAGAGCGGCCAGGAACGGCCCAGGGCCATTTCCGAATGGGTCGCCACCACCACCATGCCGCCGCGCCGCCGGTGGCGGGCAATGGCCTGTTCCAGGGCGGCGATGGAATCGCGGTCCAGCGCCACCGTGGGTTCGTCGAGAAGCCACAGGTCGGCGGGGGAGGCCAGCATGCGGGCCAGCGACAGCCGCCGCTTCTGGCCCGCCGAAAGTATGCGCGCGGGAAAATCGGCCAGATGATCAAGGCCGAAAGAACCCAGGGCGCTGCGGATGAGTCCCGGCGGCGGCGCCTCGCCCATGCGCAGTCCGGTCCAGAATGACAGATTCTCGCTTACCGTCATGGATGCCTTCAGGCCGTCGAGATGGCCCAGGTAATGCTGGCGGGCATGGTGACTTTCGGGGTCGTCCGCTATCGCATAGCCGTACCATAAAAGGTCGCCGCTGGCGGGTTTCAGCAAATCCGCCATAATCCGCAACAGGCTCGACTTGCCGCTGCCGTTGGGACCCAGCAATACCAGCGCATCCCCGGATTTCAGCGCGAAATCGAGCCCCTCGAACACCGTTCGGCCGCCCCGTACACAGACCAGGCCATGCCCGGTAAACAGGCCGCCGCTGTTTTCCGGCTGCCCGTCGAGACCGGCAGCCACGGGGGCTTTCGGGGCGTTGTGGGAAGGGGGCTGGGTGTCGTCCATCTGTGCCGAGCTTTACCCGTTGTAAACACATATAAAGTAATTTTTGCACCATACAGGTAATCCCGCCGCTCCCAAAACGAAAGCCCCAATAACGCCTTAAGACTGGACAGGGCGGAAAAGGTGAATATGTTTGGGGGGCTTACGGAAGGAGACTGCCCCAGTGCCTGCTTCAGACGCGTCCGGCTCACGCCCGGATTCTTTCTCCTGTCACCGTTCCTTAGAGGCCGGTGGCAGGACCTATGGCTATTACAGCCTCGCCGCGGCGGCTGAAAACGGGCTTGGCGATATTGCCCGGCTGCCCCGTTCGCTCAAGGTGCTGCTGGAAAATCTTCTGCGTTACGAGGATGGCCGCTCGGTCACCCGCGAGGACGTGGAGGGGCTTGCCGCCTGGAGCGAGAACAGGTCGGGCGGGCGCGAGATCGCCTATCGCCCGGCCCGGGTGCTGATGCAGGATTTCACCGGGGTGCCCGCCGTAGTGGACCTCGCCGCCATGCGTGACGCCATGGCCGCCATGGGCGGCGATCCGCAAAAGATCAATCCGCTGTCGCCGGTGGACCTTGTGATCGACCATTCGGTGACGGTGGATTTCGCCGGCACCAATGACGCCTTTGCCCGCAACGTGGCCGGGGAATTTTCCCGCAACGGCGAGCGTTATTCCTTTCTGCGCTGGGGGCAGAGCGCCTTCGATAATTTCCGGGTGGTGCCGCCGGGCACCGGCATCTGTCACCAGGTCAACCTCGAATATCTGGCGCAATGCGTATGGACCGCCACCGGGGAGGGTGGAGAGACCGCCTATCCCGATACCTGTGTGGGCACCGACAGCCACACCACCATGATCAACGGTCTCGGCGTGCTGGGCTGGGGCGTGGGCGGCATCGAGGCCGAGGCGGCCATGCTGGGACAGCCCATTACCATGCTGGTGCCCGATGTGGTGGGATTCCGGCTCGACGGTGTGTTGAAGGAAGGCGCCACCGCCACCGATCTGGTGCTGCGGGTGGTGGAAATGCTGCGCGCCCAAGGGGTGGTGGGTAAATTCGTAGAATTCTTTGGCCCCGGACTCGACCACCTGTCCCTCCCCGACCGTGCCACCATCGCCAATATGGCGCCGGAATACGGCGCCACCTGTGGCTTCTTCCCCATTGATGCCGAGACCGTGCGCTTCCTCGCCTTTACCGGCCGCGA
>JADHSZ010000022.1 GCA_016776635.1 Alphaproteobacteria bacterium | reverse complement strand
TATATGTCTGAACTTCGTAGTTCATTCCAGAATCACGTTTCTTTCCCGTCTTTAAGTCGGACTACGTCCTGAAGCACACTGTATAACGGTCCTGTTCACACAAGCCACCCTTAAAAGGCCTGAGATTCAACACGCCGGAGTATTCCCGGAGAGTATAATTTTTACCCCGCATTTCTATATTTCGTATCTTTTTCAACCAGTTGGTAATGTACAGGGAACTAAAAAAACCATAATTGGTTAATAAGTATTTAATGAAAAACACAAACGCGATACCGAGGCAACAAATTATTGTTGCCTCTTAAGGGCTTGGTCTGCCGCACAACCCTTTACTTAGCCCTCATTTTCCCTGTGGAAAACTCTCTTTGGGACAGATTCTGGTGCAATACCTACCAACTAGATATCGCGCTGGGTGTGACGACGGTCACTGCGCTCATCCTTTTTCTGACTTATCTTTCGTAGGCTGCTGTGAATCCGTATTTACGCTGGTCGGAGGTTCTGCGTTCGCGGCGCTGGAGAGGCGTGATCTTAGTGCGGCCTCAATGGTGTTTTGAAATATAGTGTTTTGGAATATTGAACCATTAGGTCTTGTGCAATATTTAGGTTATGTAGGCACAAGAACCTATGCTTGGAGCTTCGTCCGTCCCCTGCGGTGCTCCCGGTCGTGGAATTTGAGGTGGATATTGTTAAGAAAGGCCTCCCCGTTCCGGCAGCATTCTGCTTGAAAGGGAGGTTAAAGAGTTTAGCCATGAAGATATCTTTTAGGCATTTTCTGACCGCGCTGGCTTTCCTGGCGACCCTCGGTCTTGCCGACGGCCCCGTGGAGGCGCAGGACTTCAAGTTCAAGTCCGCGGACGCTCCGGTTGCGGCCGAAACTACGGGTGCTTCCGGCGAAGAAGGCGCCGAGCAGGCCACGGGTCCGGTCCAGGTAGGTAACGCGGCCAAGGTGACGCGCCTGGTCAAGGGCTATCTGGAAGAGGAAGACGAGGAACGCGACATTGAGATGATGGCCGATGTCTATCAGAACGAGATCATTGAGACCGGCGCCAAGAGCGCCATCGACATCAAATTCCTGGACAACACCCGCCTCACCCTGGGTCCCAATTCCACCATGATTCTCGACCAGTTCGTGTTCGACCCACGCCCCGGCAAGGGCAAGGTGGTGGTCAACGCCACCAAGGGTGTGTTGCGCTTCGTTTCTGGCAAGCTCGCTTCCAGCGCCTATAAGATCAAGACGCCGGTGGCCACCATGGGTGTACGCGGTACCGAATTCACGGTGCTCATAGACAATGATGGCGGTACCACCGTGGCGGTTTCCGACGGCGTGGTCAGTGTCGCCAACCTGGCCGGCGTCGAGGTCGAGGTCGAGGCCGGCCTCGCCACCAAGGTGCGCGCCCAGAAGAAGGACGAAAAGGCGCCGCCGCCGCCTGAGGCCCCTGCTCCCGCGCCGCCGGAGGTGTTCGAGATGATAGGCGAGATGGATCTGGCTCTTGAAGAAGCCGGGGAGGGTGAAGATGAAGAGCTGGCCGAGGGCGAGGAAGGTGAAGGTGAAGGTGAAGGTGAAGAGGCCGGGTTGGATGAGGACGCCGTGACGGAAGAGATCACCGATTTGGCCGAGGGCGAAATCATCCCCGAGGATGTCCTGGCCGCCCTGCTTGGCGAAGAAGGCGATCTTGAAGCTCTGGAGGCCTATCTCAATGGCGAGGGCTTGGACCCGGAGATGGCCGCCGCCCGCATGATAGCTCTGCTGCAGGCAATGGTGGCGCTGGGCGACACTAGTGGCGATACGTTCGACATGCTCATGGGCATGGCCTATGAGGGTGACATGAGTGAGGATCTGCGCCTCTTGATCGAGGGCGTGGTTGCCGAGCAGGCGGCCGAAGTCATAGCCGAGATTGAGACAGCCGCCGGCGACTTGGATCCCGTCTTTGAATCCGAAGTGGGCGCCAGCCCCAACTAGGGCTCGCCGCGCTTCTCCCAAGTCTTTTTGGGAAAAACCCAAGCCCTTCGTAGGGAGAAACAAAGCCCCCCGCGCGCTATGCCGGGGGGCTTTTTCTGGGCGTTGCTGTGGGGGCCAGCCGCCCTTTTCATCCGATGATCCCGCAGGTCACTTTATCTGATGAGCCCCGATGGGTCCGGGACTCATTAAATTTCCGCTTATTCCATCTCCGGGTTCCATTCCCGCGCCAGACGCTTGGCCCGGGAGATTTCTTCAACGCTCATGAATTCGGCGGTGACGTCGCGGAGCCGGACGGCTTCCTCGTTGCCCTTATCGGCGGCGAGAATGCTCCACATATGAGCATGGATGTTGTCCTGGGGAGCGCCCTTACCCATTGAATACATGTATCCGAGATTGTACTGGGCGTCCGGCACCCCCTGATTGGCGGCCCGGAGATACCATTTGACGGCTTCGGCATGGTTCTGGGAAACGCCGTCGCCTGAGGAATACATGAGACCCAGCAACGTCTGCGCCACCGGGTTTCCCTTCTCGGCCAAAGGCTTCCATTCCCGCAACGCGGTGTCGAAATCACCCTGCGTGAAGGCCTTGTAGCCGGCCCGGACGCGGGCCTTGTCCGCCGCCTCATCGGTCTGGGTGGCAACCTGGCTGGTGGCATCCACGGACGCAGGAATTCCGCCCATGAGAATCATGGCCAACACAAGGGAGCTGCGGAAGCGTTTCCTCATGGTGCAAATCCTTCCCTAAAAAATACCTCAAATACATCATAAATTGTAACTTACGGGTCTCGCTGCAATTCATATCAAACAAAAACCCTTAAATCAACAGCATTTAGTATGCCTTTCTAATCCTATACATAAATATGGTAATTCCAAAGGGGGCGCCTCACGCCTTTGCCCCCCCTTCGCCACGGGCTCGCGCACAAAGACTTCGATGGGCGTCCGGGGCCCGTTTTTAGCTCTTTTTCACAAGGAAATGCCGCGTTTTGGTGTTGTGGATACCCCAACCACCCACTATATTCGGTAGCTGTTAGGGTGGTGGCTTCGAAATGTTGTGGGCCTTAGAGGTGTTTCACAATAGGATGGCTTATTGGCGACCGTTTTGGATGCTTGGCGTTTCGGCCTTGGCGTCCGTATTTGCCGTTTTTCTTTCCGCTCCTGCGGAAAATCAGTACCGTCTTCCCCCGGAAACAGCCATATCTCTTTCCCTGCCCCCCGAGGAAAGCGCCGCCCCCGTTACGCCGACGCCAGCTCTTCGGCTGGCGGAGCTTTCTCCACAGGTCTTTTCTTCGGTAGCGGTAGTCCCACTGCAAACACCGGAAGCTCCGGCGGAGAGCACCGTGACCGCGCCGCCTCTGCAGGCCCTCGAGACCCATGTTGCTCTGCTGCCGGGCACACTTGATCCGGTCACCGGAGAGGATACCCGCCCCGAAACAGGCGGACCCGAAGCGGACCCGTCCGAGGCCGCGGAATCCGAAACGCGCCCCCCTAAACCCACCCGTGCCCCGCGCGGCAAGAAGCTCCGCACCGCCGCCATTCCGTACGATCAAGGCCGGGTGGAACTGGCCAAGGCCCGGGACGAAATGAGGAAACACGCCACGACGCAAGAAAAGAGGAAGGCTCTGGACCCCGGCACCTAGATCGCCCGCCTAGGCGAATCCGATAGCGAATCGGACGAATTTCCGGAGAACACCCAGATTGCCCAGACCCTCGGCGTTACCGCCTCGCAGGATGCGGTGCGCAGCCGCGGCAGGCCCCAGTACGACCCTCTGGGGATTGACCTCGACCAGATCCTGCTGCCGCCGGAGGGATGGGATTTCGGACTGGTGCCCAGCGCCCTTCGCGAAGCCGTGGGCAGCTTCACCCTGATGCCTAGCATTGAGGTTAAGCGGCAATGGGTGCGCAATATCTTCCGCCTGGAAACGGGCGTGAAATCGGACCGCATTCTGGTGCTCACCCCGGCCGCCGATCTGCGCAGCGAATGGGGGCGGCATTCTCTCAATGTGCATGGTGATATTTCCTGGGGCATCCATGACCGGCAGGACGGCGAGAACTACCTCGATTTCAATACCACCGGAGACCTGAAGCTCGATATCACCGGGGATCTCAGCACCACCTTCTCGGTGGGGCACGCCCGCAGCCATGAGCAAAGAGGCTCCCCCGACGATCTTGGCCCAACGGCCGGCGGTACGCCCATATCTTTCGAATCCTTCGGCCGTATCGGCAGCGAATTCGACAACGATTCCATCCTTATCCGCGGCAGCCTGGAAGGCAAAAACTATAATTTCCGCAGCGAAGGCGAGACCAACAGCGACGACCGCGAGCGCATGGAAAACACCGGCATCCTCCGTCTGGGGTATGTCTTCTACCCCGGCACTACTTTCTTCGTGGAGGGTGAAGGCACCATTTACAATTACTATGAAAACATCGACAGCGACGGTTTCATGCGTGATTCCTGGGGCTGGGAAGGGCTGGCAGGGATTACCTATGACCTTTCCGGTGTCTCCTTCCTAGAGCTTTCCGCCGGCTATCTGAGGAAGTGGTACAAAGACACCGAACTCAACACCATCAATGGCATCGCCTTTACCGGAAAGCTGATCTGGAACCCCACCGATTTCATGACCCTGACCGGAAGCCTCGACCGCCGCGTCAACGAAACCACCACCATCGGCACCTCGGGCATTCTTACCACCACGGCAACCATGGCCATGGACTACGAAATATTGGACAACCTGCTGTACAATCTGAACGGCAGCTTCAAGAACGAGAATTTCGACACCATCAACCGCGTTGACCGGCTCTGGACCATCGGCACCGACTTCCGCTATCTGGTGGGGCATAATCTGGTGGCCGACGTCTCATACGATTACCAGGAAAAGAATTCCAAGAACCTCAACTCCAGCTGGTTCGACCACACCTACGAAGTCAACCTCCGCTTTCAGATGTAGCCTTCACCGATAGGGTTTCACCGTGCTTCACCTCCGCAATGTTTTCTTCGCTCTGTTCTTTATCCCCTTGCTCACGGGGTGCGGCTCGGGGCTGTCCTCCCTGCCGGAATTAAGTGCACCTGAGTCCTCTGCCGGGAGCCCCCCGGCAACAATGGATGAGGCCGCCATGGAGGAGGAAGAGGAATTCGCCGAAGACGACATAGCCATGGAGGAAGACGCCGCGGTGGAAGAAGACATGGTAGCCGAAGACGATATGGCCATGGAGGAAGACGACGCCGAGGCAGCGGCGGATATGGTTATGGAAGAAGATGAGGAAGACGCGGCAGCCGAAGACGATGTGGCCATGGAGGAGGAGGAGGAAGAAGATTACGAGGACAGCCTGTTCGGCGGAGAAGACGAGGAAGAGGAAGCGGACCCGGAAGCCGCCCTCGCCCGGCAATATCGGCTCGGTCCCGGCGACCGCCTCAGCGTCATCGTTTTCGGCCAGAACGATCTGTCCGGGGAGTTCGAGATTTCCGGGAACGGAGAGATCTCGCTCCCCCTGGCAGGACCAATCAACGCCGCCGGCCTCACCACATCGGAATTCCAGGCACGGGTTACGAAAATTCTGGACGAATCCTATCTGGTGGACCCCAGAGTCAATATCGACGTGGTCAACTATCGCCCCTTTTACGTTCTCGGCGAGGTCGCCCGACCAGGACGCTATGATTATGTGAGCGGACTCGACGTACGCCAGGCCATCGCCCTGGCCGGCGGTTTTACCCGCAGGGGCTATCAAAGCGCGGTCAAGCTTATCCGCGACGAAGGGGGCGACCGGGTGGAATATAAGGCAGGCCTGGATGCGCCGCTTAGCCCCGGTGACACCCTTGAGGCCGTGCGGCGCCTGTTTTAGAGCGCTTCAGGGCCGACCCGCTCTGAGCCCGCCCCCGGATCACCGATCCCCCATAAAGCCCCCGGATCACCGATCCCCCATAAAGCATAAAGAGTGCCCGGTCCCGCCCGGCCCCAAAACCGGAGCGTGAAGACTGGGACTTAAGGCGGTTCAGGGCTGCGATAAAAAAAATTCTCTGAAAATTTCTTCACCAAATTTTTCGACGATTTCCCTGCATATTGGGAGCCGAATGGTGCTGTACACCATATACAGGTGGCTGGCACAGCACAGATAGATAAAAATTTAGCCGCATTAATACTATTTTTACCATGAGAGCATGAAGGTTGGCTGAGTTTAGCTTTATTCTTTTGTTTCAATGCGTTTTATACGAAACCTGTGAGGTCGCTTAAATTGCCGAATAAGGAAGAAGCCGGATGTGGCGGCGGCGTTTTTCCCGCAAGGGGAAAGTACCGTCCTTATTCAGGGACTCGCATGACTCGAATGACAGATATGAAAAACGGTATAATGGTTCTTTGGGTTTTTGGACTCCCGTCAGGGACAGGAACGTCGTTCGTTGGGGTTTCCCCGCAGATGGCGCACCGTGTTCCCTGCGCCATGGAAGGGCATGGAATAAAGGGGGAGGCGTCGTGACCGTCTTGCGCCAGATATGAGCAGGGTCGACCGACTGCCCGCCAATGTCAGCCGTATGGTCGCCGACCGGGGTGGATACGGTGAGGGTGACTATGGCGAGGCTATTGACCTGCGCAAAATCCTGGGCGTTCTACGCCGCCGCAAGGTCATGATTCTGGGCATCGTTGCCCTTATCACCAGTATTGCCGTGCTGTACGTCAACCAGCTGACACCGCTTTACCGCGCCAAGACCCTTGTGGTGGTGATGGACACCAGCCAGAACGTGGTGGACATCGATACCGTGTCCCAGGGCATCAGCACCGACTATTACACCAACGAAACCGAGGCCGCGATTATCACCTCCCGGGAGTTGGGCCGGCGTGCCGTGGAAAAGCTCAAGCTGATGGAGAGCTCCCTCTTTAATTACGAATTGCGACCGCCGGAACCGAGTCTCTTATCGGCGGTGAAGCACGCCGTCAAAGTCTGGCTTGGCGATACCGTTCTCGATCCCCTGCGCACCATGCTGGGCCAAGGTGCTGAAATCGAAAGCCTGGAGGGGGATGAAGAGATTGATGAGATTTCCCCCGAAGAAGAGGAAATGATTCTCTTCGAGGAAGTCATCGACATCTATCTCGACGGGCTCGATGCCGAACCCGAGGAACGTTCCCACATTATCGAAGTGAGCTATGTGCTGGAGAACCCGTCCATAGCGGCCAAGCTGGCGAATACGGCGGCCGAGCTGTACATCGAGGACCAGATCAGGGTGAAGAGCGAAGCTACGGCCAAGGCCTCAATCTGGCTCAGCGAGCGCGTCCGCGAACTTAAAGAAGAGGTGGCCGAGAAGGAGCTCATCCTTGAAGAGTTCCGCCATGTCTCCGGAATTGTCGAGCTCGGCGACATGTCGCTTTATCAGCAACAGCTGGCCACGCTGAGTAAACAGCTGGTGGAGGCCCGCAACGCCCGCTCCGAGGCCGAGGCCCGGGCGGAACAGATCCAGACCCTCTTGGAATCCGAAGGCGGCATTGAAACTGCCGCCGCGGTTCTCGATTCGCCCCTGATCCAGCGCCTGCGCGAGCAGGAAACCGAGGTGGTCCGTAAAATCTCGGAAATGGAGACCCAGTACCGCGAAGGCTATCCGAAGATGATGCTGGCCAAGAACGAGTACGCGGATTTGAAGGAAAAGATCGCCGCCGAGGTCAACAAGATCATCATTAACCAGTCCAACGAGCTGGAAATCTCCGCCGTTCGCGAAGCCAATCTGGAAAAGGAAGTAAAGCGGCTTGAGAGTATTCTCGGCGAACAGGGCGAGGCCGAGGTTACCGTGCGACAGCTGTTGAGCGAGGTCAACGCCAGCAAGCAGCTCTATGAGACGTTCCTTGAGCGCTACAAGGAAACCGACATCCAGGACGAGGCCCTGCTGACCGCCGACGCCAGGATCATCTCGAAGGCCATCGCGCCGGCCTGGCCGTTTTATCCGCGCAAGAAGCTGATGATTGTGGCCGCCATGGTGCTTTCCCTGGTTCTCGGTCTGGCCCTTGCTTTCCTGGCGGAATTCCTGGACTCAGGCTTCCGCAGCATTACACAGATTGAACAGCTGACGGGCCAGTCCTCCCTTGGCATGCTGCCGCTTGTCCATGACGCCAAGAATAAAAAGCCCCATGAAATCGCCGCCGAGAAACCCAACTCCAGCTATGGCGAGGCGGTGCGGACCTTGCGAACGGGGCTGATGCTGTCCAGCGTCGATCATCCGCCGAGCACAGTAGCCGTCACCTCGGCCATGCCCAATGAGGGCAAATCCACCACATCGCTTGCCATTGCCGCCGCCACGGCCAAGGCGGGACAGCGCGCTATTATCATCGACTGTGACCTGCGCAGCCCCAGCCTCAACGAACAGCTGGAAGTTCCCAACGGACTTGGCCTGGGCGATCATCTGGCGGGCGGCGTACCGCTGGACGACGTAATCGAGATCGAGCCCTGTTCCGGCGTCCACTACATGACGGCGGGCTCTCGCGTGCCCAACCCCACCGATCTCCTGGGTTCGGAATCCATGAAGGCTCTCCTGATGCGGCTGGAAAAAATGTATGATCTTGTCATCCTCGATATGCCGCCCTTGCTTGCCGTTTCCGACGTTCTGGTTCTGGTGCGCGTGGTGGACAAGATCATGTTCGTGGTGCGCTGGGAAAAGACCCCGCGCGATCAGGCAATATCCGCCATCCGGCAGCTGGTGGCCACGGGGGCTGATATGGCCGGAGTCGTGCTTAGCCAGGTAGACGTCAGCCGACATTCGCAATATCATTATGCTGATTCCGGATTCTATCAGGGTGGATACGCCAAATACTATCTTGAGGATGGTTAGGCCGCTCCACTGAAAAGGATGCCGCCGTGGCCGGGTTTGCCAGCCGTTTCATTACTGCTCTGATCATATTCGCCATGGGCGCCGCGGTGATATGGTTGTCGTTGCCGCGCCTGTTCAGCAGCCTCTACGTTTCCAATTTTGGCGATGTCCTCGAAGAACTGAGCTATGGGCGGGATATCAGCGCCCCCAAACTGGCGCTGGCCGCCAAGGGCCATACCCTGGCCCTGGGCTGGATGACGGATGGTGGGATGTGGACACGTCTCGGCGAAATACGCCTGGCCCAGGCTAAAACCGCCGGATTCGACACCCCCGAAGGCAAAAGGTTTTTGGAACTCAGCATCAAGGCCCAGAAAGCCGGTCTCGCCATGCGCCCGCTTCAGCCCTATGCGTGGAACCAGCTGGCCCTGGCCTCCGTGATCAAACAGGGGGTAGGTCCGGAACTGGAACCACTGCTCCGGATGTCGGTGGAATCGGCGCCCTTTGAACCAAAGCTGGTGCTCTCCAACGTGGAGATGGGCCTGCTTGCATGGCCCAAGCTAAGCGAGGAAGGGCGTGAACTGATTTCCAAGCAGATCGTCCGCGCCGCTCTTTACTATCCCGACCGCCTTGCCAAGGTAACAAAACGGCGCTACGGCCTTCCCGTGGTGCGCAAGGCCTTGGCCGGCCACCCTGATCTGGCAAAGAAATTCCTGGGAAAATACCTGCGCCTGTAAGGCCGCGAACTCCTGCCCCGACGGCCCGGATCTAAGATGATCTACGGTCGCCACTGCCCCATGACTGGCTGTAGCCGATCCCAAGCAACAGAAAATAGGTCACGGCAACGGCGGGTATCTGAATACTGAAATCAATCAGCGCATGGGTGCCCACCAGCGCCGTGGCCGCCACCGCGATACAGGGATACATGGCATGGCGCCTGCGTTTGATAACACCGCGTAGACACAGAACCGTCAGCCCCACAAATAAAAGAATCAGCGCCAAAGTGGGCACCAGCCCCATCTCGATTATTAATTCAAGATAGGTGTTGTGGGCGCGATCGAAGGCGGGGGTCCAGACATACCAGTCGGTACCACGGTATTGGTGGAAGATATCTTGAAAGGTGCCAAGCCCGGTGCCGGTGGACGGCGCGTCGATGGCGGCTTCCTTGGCGATGGCAAAAATCTTCTGGCGGGTGCCGCCAATATCCCCGGCGCCGGTACCCGCAAGACGTGTCAGTGTCCCGCCGCCGCTGACGCTTATCAGGACGTAGCCGGCCACGGCCATCACCAGGAAGGAAGAGATAATGGCCCGCTTGCGCTTTCTTTGGTTCATGGCCATGGCCACGAAAAGGGCAAATACGCCCACCAGAGAACTGATGAATCCGCCGCGCGACTGGGTCAGCAGCAGGGCCGTGGCGATCATGACCGTGGAGACGATGAGGAAAATCAGCTTGAAGCTCATATTGTCGAGAAATTCCAGAATCCCGTAGCGGCTGAATATGCCTGCGGGTGCGGTGCGCTGCATTTCGCGCATGGTCAGCACCAATGAAACCAACAGCGTGAGTCCCGCATAGGTAGCGTAATTGTTGCGGTTGACGAAGGTGCTGGTGAGCGAGGAATGATAGGCCCATTTTTTGTACCAAAGAATCATGTCGTAATGGCCGAGATGGACCAAAAGTCCGTAAAAAGCATAGCAGGCCCCGGCGAAGCACACCGTCCACAAAGCCTTGAAGGCCCATTCCTCGCGCCGCCCGTACTGCATGGCCAACCAGAAAACACCGCCATATACGATAATAAGCATCAGGGCCGAGGCGCTTTGCTGGGGATTGAGGCTGATGGCCGAGGTTACGGGTATGCCCAGGATGTCTGCGGCTTCCGTCCATACCGGATTGTGCCATTCGGGAAAAATCCCGGGGGTTGCCTGGGCCACGAGCCAACCCACCATGGCCGCGAAAAACAAGGCCCCCAACCAGAACCGCCGCCACGTCACCTGCATCATGGTGCGTCTGACATCGCCGGTCCAAGCGGCACGGTCGAAAATCAGGGCAAACGCCCACAAAACGAGAAGGAGCCCCACCAGAAGACTAAGCAGACTCCAGGACCAGGGCCGGTTGCTGGCGAAAGGAAGTGGGGCAAGAGCAACCAAAGCCATCAACGCCCAGAAGATCAATCGAGCCATGGCGGCAGTGCCCCTCTTTTTATTCCATCACCATTACGCCAGCTTGGCACAGGCTACCTCATTGAAACGGATTTGGGAAACAAACCACGTATGAGGTCGCTGCGGAGAAGGCCGTTTTTAGGCACGGTCAATAGGCGTGAGAGTCCACAAGAATCACGAAAGGAGTCAGAAAAATAATTCTCAAATCAAAGGACAGGGACCAGTGCTCGATATAAAAAAGATCGTATTCCACACGCCTCTGCATTTTGTCCGGCGTATCGGTTTCGCCACGCAGGCCATTAATCTGGGCCCAGCCGGTAATCCCCGGCTTGACCTTGTGACGGCCAAGATACTCATTGATGATTTTGGCATAGTGCTTGTTGTGGGCAACCGCATGGGGCCGGGGGCCGACGATGGACATCTGACCCTTTATGACGTTGAAGAGTTGCGGCAGTTCATCAAGGCTGGTGCGCCGCAGAAAGGCGCCGACGCGGGTGACTCTGGGGTCGTTCCGCTGAGCTTGGGGGACATGGGAATCCTCACCCGCCTCCACGCCCATGGTACGGAACTTGAAGACGGCGAATTCATTGTTATTGAAGCCATAGCGGGGCTGCCGGAACAATATGGGGCCGGGGCCTTCAAGGCGGATCGCCATCGCGATAAGAGCCATAACCGGAAGAAAGAGAACCAGCAGAAGCGATCCCAGAATATAGTCCTCGATAGTTTTCACGATCAGGCTCCACCCCCCCAGCGGACGCTCGAAGACATCCAGCATAGGCATACCGGCACGCACGCTGTACCCGTGGATGGGGACGGAAAGTTCCACGATCTCGGGGCACAGGCGCACATCTACGGGCACGGCCTGGAGCTTGGTTAGAATACTGCTGAGCCTGTCTTTCGCCTGCAGGGGCAGGGCAACCACGATCTCGTCCACAACGTTGTCGCGCACAAGATGAAGGAGGTCCGATATGGACCCGCTGAGCGCCCGCTCCCCTTCCCCGGTGGGCGTGCCTGGGCTTTCGTCATCGAAGATTCCCACCAATTGAAGGGCTGGATCCCCCCGCTCCTGAAGGTGACTCACCAATGACGCCCCCAGATCACCGCTGCCCGCAATAGCGAGATTGGTTCTGAGCTTGCCCTTACGGCGCCATGATTCCAATTGCAGGACCGCGCCCAGCCGCAACAGCAAAAATCCGCCCAGATTCATGCCCAGCCACAGCGACATCCATATTCGCGAAAAGGTATCCGACGTCTTGGTGAAATAGCCCAGCGCAATCAGGGTCAAAATCACGGCCACCCAGCTCACGGTCAGCGGTCCGAACTGGCGCGCCAGGCTGCGGAGATTCCGGAACTCGTAGAGACGCCCCATGTGGTGATAATTAATGGTGAGCAGTGTACCGATCACCACTGCCACGAGATAGTTTTCGGGAAGGTCCAGATTCCCGTGACGCAGCCAATAGGACACGAAGCCGGCAACGAAGACCACCGCGGCGTCACCGGCACGGAGAACCCCGCCGACAACCCTTCGGGCGTTCGAGGCAAAGGCGAGAGCACGTTCCATGGCCGCTAGCTCCTCTTTTTTGTTCCTATACCCGGGATGTTACCCCCGGTGTAGCCACCAGAAGTTTTCATTCATGGAATAGACCGGCTTGTAGTGGAAAACGCTCTTGGCCGGAATCACCTGCGGAATCTGGTTGTCGAGAAGGACCGGGCCATTATCGGTATAAACGGCGAGAACGGCGTGGGGAATTTTCAGATTCAGATCCTGGAGCACGACGATGCGCATATCCTCATTTCCAAATCCAAGGGCGCGCAAAGACATGTATTTGGCAATGGCGTAATCCTCACAATCGCCGTTCTTGTTAAAAAACTGCCCCGGCGTCGCCCAGTAATCAGGCTGCTGGTAGTTCTTCGTATCGACGATGTATTTGGCCCTGTTCATAAAGTCGTTCACTTTTTTGATCTGGGTCTTCCTGTCCTTCCCCTCGATCTTCTTGAGAAAGGACTTCCACGCTTTCAGATGGCATTTGTTGAATTTCGTCTTTTCACACGAGCCTTTTTTCACATTTGCGTCCGAAAAATAACGGTCTATTACGCCCGTCCATTTAGGGAAGGGCTTGAGATTGGCCGAGCGCACTTCCTTAGTTCCGAACAGCGGTATCGGGGCGCCTTTTTTTGAGGACTTGGCCTTGTCCGGTGCTGCCTTCACCAGTTCTTTTTTCTTCCTGGTTTTTCCCCCGGCTTTATCCTCGGTCGCTTTCGGCGGGGGGGAGGACGTGGATGTTGATTCGTCTTTCTTAGCAGCGGGTGGCCTTTTCTTCTTGGGCGGAGCACCCCTGGCGGCCCGCAGTTTAGCCGCCAGTTCCGCCGCCCGGGAGCCTGCCGGTTTAGCCTGCTCCGGTTGGGATTGTTTTTCCGGCGCCGCCTTCATCGCGGCCTTAGGTTCGGTTTCTGGTTCGATCCCGGGGGACTCGGCCTTGGGAGGTGTTTCCTCGGCGGCCACCTTCCCGGATTCCTCCTCCTTAGGCATGGCTTCCTTGACCGGATCCTCTTTGACCGTCTTTTCTTCTGGCGGGGGTGGGATGAGTTTCTGCGGCGTGGGTTCTGCCTTTTTCTGTTTCTGCGGCGGGGCGGCGCTCTCGAGGATGGCCTTTTTGCGGGCTGCGGCTTTTTTCTTGGCGTCCTTGAGCTTCTTCAGCAAGTCCGAGGCCGTGATGCCGCTCTCTTCCGCCAGGACAGGTGGGGCAGCCACCATGCCCACGGACTGGGACAGGCAGAAGACAGCCATGAACAGAACAAACGCCAGGGCGGTCACGGCCTGACGGCCATGCCATCCCGGTATAGCGCCCGAAGAATGGCTACGGCTATGTCCCCGAGAAACCTTCATGCCAATACGAGGTATCCTTTGCAGCATCACTCACAAGCAAATATATTCCATATTCGTGTGTCTTTCGAGGCTTGGCACCTGTTTTGTCCCCAACAGGGCCGGAAGGAAGAAAGCGACGACAAAAAACCGGGAGATGACTTCCCCGGGAACGGAGTGTGACGAGAGGGGGATTCCACGTGGCCACAGATGTCAGGACTCTAGTTAAGACAGATCCGGATGCAGCCCGGAAAGGCAAGATCAAGCTTGCCTTGAGCGGAATTACGCTGGTTCTCGTGGCGGCGGCGGCTGTTTTTTCAGTTTTTCAGTTCATTGAGAGTGAACGCGAAAGAGAAATTCGCGCCTGGCAGGTGCGCCTGGGGATCGTCGCCGACAGCCGTTTTGCCGCGGTTACGGAGTGGGTTAACCAGCAATTCAAGGTACTTTCCGGTCTCGCCGCCAATCAGTCCTTGCAGATTTACATGACCCTGGCCGCCGAAGAGAGCGGGGAATACGCCGACGTGACCGAAGACCCCGCCGAGGTGGGATATTTACGCAATCTTCTGGAGGTGACCGCGGAGCGGACGGGCTTTACCGGCAAGTCGGTGGGGGCGGATGTGGCAGCGAACGTGCAAAAGATCGGGGCCGCCGGCATGGCCCTTCTTGATTCAAGATTCCGCGTGGTGGTCGCCACCCAGGAAATGCCCCCCATTGAGGGAAAGATTCTTGCCTTTCTTAAAGACGCGCCGCGCGGGGAGCGCGCCGTGCTGGATATTTTCTTAGGTCCCGAAGGCAAGCCGGCCATGGGCTTCAGCGCTCCTGTATTCGCCATCCAGGGGGACGTGGGCGCCAGTGCCCAAATCGGCACAGTGGTCGGAATCCGTGAAGTTTCCGGGGACCTCTATTCCCAGCTCATCCAGCCCGGCGCGGTGGAGAAAACTGCGGAAACCATTCTGGTGCGACCATCGAAAGGAGCGGTGGAATATCTTTCCCCGCTTCAGGACGACACCTCTCCCATGGAGAAGAAGCTCGCCCTTAGTACGCCGGACCTTGCCGCCGCTTTCGCCATCGAGACCCCTGGCGGTTTCGGCATCAAGAAGGACTACCTCGACAAGGAAGTTCTGGTGACGGGGCGCGAGTTCACCATTGCCCCATGGACGCTGGTGCATAAAATCGACCGCGCAGAAGCACTCGCCAACAGCGAGGAGCGCCTTAACCGGCTGCTCATCATGTTCCTCATGTTCATCGGCGTCATCATTGCCGCCATTCTGGCGGTGTGGTGGAAGGGCTCGTCGGTGCGGGCCACGGAATCGGCGGAAAAGTTCGAAAAACTGGCCGAGCGCTTCCAGAACCAGCGAAACTTCATGCATCTGGTCACCGACAGCCAGCCCAACTCCATTACCATTTTCGACGAGAAGGGCCGGTACCGCTGGTTCAACAAGGTGTTGCTTGATTCCACGGGACTTGAGCGTGGCGATCTTTTCGACAAATCCGCCAGCAGCGTGATCGGCCCTTCCGAAGGGAAGAAGGTCGAAAAATGGATATCCGACTGCCTTGAAAAAAACGAGCCCATGAGCTTCACCCATGGCATGGAGATTCCCGACAAGGGCGAAATTATCCTTCAGTCCGACTTTATTCCCCTCGAGGAGCGCGACGGCATGCCGCCCGGCGTTCTGATGGTGTCCCAGGATATCTCCGCCGCCGTCAAAGAGAAGGAACAGCGGGAACGCAATATGCGGCAATTGGTGCGCACCCTGGTGGCCATCGTTGACGGACGCGACCCCTATTCCGCCCAGCATTCGATCCGGGTCGGCATGGTGGCCCGCGCGATAATGGCGGAAGTCGGCGCCGAGGATGAACTTGTGGATACGGCGGAATTTGCCGGAAATCTCATGAATCTGGGAAAAATTTCCGTGCCCGAGGCAATCCTCACCAAGACCGGACGTCTGACGAAGAAGGAAATAGTGCTGATCCGCGACAGCGTGACCGCCAGCGCCGGTCTGATCAGCGAAATCGAATTCAACGGCCCGGTGGTGGAAACCCTGCGCCAGCTCCAGGAACATGTGGACGGCAGCGGAACGCCCGGGGGCCTTAAGGGCGACGATATCCTGATCACCGCCCGCGTGGTGGCCGTGGCCAATGCCTTCATCGCCATGGTCACGCCGCGCGCTTTCCGTCCGGCATCCACCTTCGACGAGGCCGTGGACCGGCTCTTGAAACAATCGGGCAAAGTCTTCGACCGCGGAGTGGTAGCCTCGCTGATCAGCTATCTTGACCACCGCGGCGGCCGCCTTGAATGGGCTGATTTTTCCAAGCCCCTCCCCAAGGGTGGTGGTTCCGCCTCCGGAGGCAACGGCGGCGGGTCAATGTCGCCCCCAGAACCAGAGCCGCCGGAAGCCGCAACGGACACCGCCCCGGATTCATCCCCAGAGGCGCCTCCGGAAACGCCCGAAGCAGCCGACGCGGAAGAAGATGCCCCGGCCCCAGAACCGTCTGCGGAATCGGCCCCACCCCAGGCACCCTTTTTCTAGCCACCTAAAAGGGGTGGGCCCTTTATAATCGGCGCTTCCCGAAACGTCTTTATACCCCCCTGGAAAGGCGGCGCGGGATTCCATGAATGGGGGATTGTATCGGGTTGGAACGTTTCCCATATCTGGCAATTCCCACGCCCCCGCGGGGTGGGAAAAGAGTTGCATTTAAAATAAATGCCGAGCAGATTCCTCCCATGTTTTCCAAGCTTCTAGGGCGCAAGGCGTCCGCCATTGCTAATCCACGAGTGCCGGACGGCAGCAGAGTCTATGCCGTGGGGGACATTCATGGGCGACTTGATCTCATCGAAAAAATGCATGGACTCATTGCCGCCGACGCCGCCGACTTCGATGGATCACGAAAAGTGGTGATTTATCTGGGGGACTATATTGATCGCGGTGAGGAATCTCGGCAGGTAGTGGATTTCCTTCTCGACAATCCCCTGCCCGGTTTTGAAAGTATCTATCTGAAGGGGAATCACGAGGATTCACTAATAAAATTTCTCAGCGACACCTCCATCGGTTCAGCGTGGATGCGCTACGGCGGCGACAGCACCCTTTACAGTTATGGCGTCACGAGATCCAGCGCCTCCCGGGACCAACGCAGTCTCGAACAGATGCAGGCCTATCTCAAACGCAACCTTTCCACCCGGCATCTCGAATTCTACCAGACCCTGAAGGCGGGCCATATTGAAGGGGATTATTGTTTCGTCCATGCCGGAGTTCTTCCGGGTGTTCCATTGGACGAACAAAAAGAAGAAAACGTGTTGTGGATACGCGGTGAATTCCTCGGCTCTAAAGCCAATCACGGAAAGGTCGTGGTTCACGGCCACACCATCCGGCCCGAGCCTGAGGTTCTTCCCAACCGCATCGGCATCGACACCGGTGCCTATTCAAGCGGAATTCTCACCTGCCTGGCACTCGAAGAAGACAGCCAATCCTTTCTCCGCACATGACAGGACGCGGTCGCGACGGGAATGGCGGCGGTTTATCAATGCCTGCCATCGGTGATAGTCTCTACGGCGCGCTGGTATGTGTAACCCTTACGCAGGCGTGAAAAATTCTTGAGCGGAGCCTGGGGACGGATGCATTCACAGAAACGAGTTCTGGTTACGGGTGGAGCGGGATTTCTTGGATCCCACCTGTGTGAGCGGCTGCTGGACGACGGCCACGATGTGCTGTGCGTGGACAACTTCTTCACCGGATCCAAGGACAATGTCCAGCATCTCTTCACCAGCCCCCATTTCGAGTTAATGCGCCATGACGTGACCTTTCCGCTCTATGTGGAAATAGATCAGATATACAATCTGGCCTGTCCGGCCTCCCCCATCCATTACCAGCACGATCCGGTGCAGACCACCAAAACCAGCGTTCACGGCGCCATTAACATGCTGGGGCTTGCCAAACGTACGGGCGCGAGAATTTTTCAGGCCTCCACCAGCGAGGTCTACGGCGATCCCGAGATTCACCCCCAGGACGAAACCTATCGCGGCAGGGTCAACCCCATCGGACCGCGCGCCTGTTACGACGAGGGCAAGAGATGCGCCGAGACCCTGTTCTTCGATTATTACCGCCAGCACAAACTTCCCATTCGCGTGGCGCGGATTTTCAACACCTATGGCCCGCGCATGCTTCCCGATGACGGGCGGGTAGTCTCCAATTTCATGGTCCAGGCCCTGCGCGGGGAGGACATTACCCTTTACGGTGACGGCGAACAGACCCGTTCTTTCTGTTTTGTGGACGACATGATTGAAGGCATTACTCGGCTCATGAATGCGCCCGACGACGTGCCCGGACCCATTAATCTCGGCAACCCGCACGAGATCACCATACGGGAACTGGCGGAAACCATTATTTCCCTGAGCGGCGCAAAATCGAAACTGGTGAAAAAGCCGTTGCCCGAGGACGACCCCCTGCAACGATGCCCGGACATCACGCAGGCGCGTGAAAAACTGGACTGGACGCCTTCAGTTCCCCTGGAGGAAGGCCTGAAACGTACCATAGACTATTTTGACCGGCTCCTTTCCTCAGAGGCCGCAGCGGAAAGCTGAGCGGGGAGCGGAATCGAGCCTGACCGGGGCCGCACTCAAGGGGTGAATGTGACACACCAGGACGACAACGCGGAACAGACGCCCCGGACCGGCTTCCCCACGCCTTCCTCCACTGTATTCAACGTACAGCGGGACGTTTTCCGCTCCGCCCTGGCCGGACCGCTACGCTTCATCGTTCCCGTCGCCGGATATTTCATCCTCTACCCCCTGATGCTTGACCGCGCCGGACTGGCGGTGCTGGGCCTGTGGTCGTTGTTATCCACGTTGACTTCTTATCTGGGCATGGCCGATGTGGGGTTCAGCCTGCTTATCACCCGCGAGGCCGGGCGTGACCGCAGTGAAGGTGAAGCCACGCAGTGCCGCCGCGATTACCTTGCCGCCAAACGGGTCTATGCCGCTGTCGCCGCGGTGGTCCTTGGCACGTTGCTGTTCGCTGGGGAAGGACTGTTTTTGGGCCTCTCGGAGTATTATTCCCCCGGCGACCTCTTGCTGGCCACCATGGTCCTGGTGGTGGGTGCCACCTTACAGATCACCGCCCGGCTCGATGCCGCGGTACTGGCGGCACGCAACGACAATTACGGGGTACAGCTGGTCCTGGCCATCACGCCCGTCTTTCCCTTCGCGGCCTCGGTCGCCGGCACCCTTCTGGGCGCGCCCATCGAAGGACTGGCGGTGGGGGCATTGCTCTCGGGCCTTTCCCAGATCGTGATTTTCCGCCATCGCCTGAGGCGCCACCACCCGCAATGGGGAGCGGAAGCCGTAGCGCTTTCGTCACTTGAGACGTTGCTTCATCTGCGCTCCCTGATGCGGCGGGGATGGCATCTCTATATCATATCTGTCGGCTTTATCCTTCGCGAACCGGTGTTTCGGCTGGTTCTGGGGGTGGGCCTTGGGCCCCAGGCAGTGGGAATCTACGACATCGCCATGCGGGTGACGCGGACTATTCGCGACATGGCGGCTTCCGGCTTTACGGCCCTTTTACCAGGGCTTGCCGTCCTCCACCGCGGCGATGAGAGGAAAGCCACCATTGAATTGCTGCGGGTTTCCCTGCTTGCCCTCGTGGCGGCGGGAACCACGGGCTTTGTCCTGCTTCTGCTGTTCGCCGCAGAGGTTTATTCCCTGTGGCTGGGCGAACTTCCCGGCGGATTGGTCGTAGCCACCCACCTTCTGGTTATCGGCAATCTGATCTCACTCGCCAATGTCCCCTTCTGGTACCTGCTTCAGGCAAGCGGCAACGAACGGTTCGGCGCCCGCGCCCTGTGGCTGCAGACCGCCGCGGTATTAGCGCTGGTTCCCGCAGGAGCTTTTCTCGATTTTACCGCCCCGGGCATGTTGGCCTATTGGGTGGCCACCGAGTTCGTCATGCTGGTCTCCATCTATTGGTTCTCCCAATCCAGGCTGCACGTGTTTTTCCCCGTGGTGAACGTTTCCCGCGTATTGCTTCTGGCCACGGTGGCCGTCGGCTTTATTGCCGCCGCCTGGTCCATGGCGATTCTTTCAGTGGACACCGCGCAACGGATTGTCCTGGGCGTGGGATGCCTGGGGCTCCTCTTCATCATCGTCTGGGATCCGGTGCGGGAATTCATCGCCGTCACAAAGCATCCGGAAACCAAGCCCCCCCGCCGTGGATCTTCCCATGGCTAGGGACGGGGGATATACGTACGAGGCCGGGAAGGAAACCACTCTCGACTGGGTGCTGGTCTACCCGTTTATTTTCATGATCCCCGCCTTGATGTTCATTGAAATCCGCCTGGTGGGGCGGCTGTTCCTGCCAGAGGTGATTCTTGCCGGAATTCTTCCCTTTCTTCTACTGGCGCGCGGAAAAGCCCTCATGGAACCCCTGCCACGCATCTTTCTCATCATCATGTTCCTGTGGCTGGTGGGACAGGTGGCCACCGACCTGATCCGCAGTACCCCGACTCAGGACTATGTCCGGGGCTGGGCGAAGATCCTGAACACCATGATCAACTTCATGTCCATCTATCTCATCACCTTTGGCAACAGACGGCGTCTGAATGTTTTCGCCCTCGGCGTCACGGCGGGATATTTCCTCATGTATTTCCTCAACCCCAGCGAACAGATGGCGGAAGACCCCTGGAAATTCGGGCTCGGTCTGGCCACCGCCCTGCTGTTCTGTAATATCGGCAATCTTAAGCAGGTTTACCGCACCGGCATCCTGCCCGTTCTGTGCCTTCTCGCGCCGGCGACGCTGAGCATGCTTCAGGCGTCGCGCAGTCTGGCGGGGATCAGTTTCCTGTCGGCGGTCTATGTGGCCTTCCAGTTCTATATCGGCGGGCGCAAGGAGAAGGCACAGAAAATGTCGCCGCTGAAAATGGCCACATTGATGGCCGTGGGCATCGCCGCGGCGGCGGTGCTGCTGGAGGTCTATTCCTATGCCGCCAGCAGCGGGATGCTCGGCCGCGATGCCCAGTACAAGTATGAAATGCAGTCCCAGGGCCAATTCGGAATTCTTCTGGGCGGCCGGGCGGAAATCTTCGTTTCCATCCAGGCCATATCGGATTCGCCTTTTATCGGACACGGCTCCTGGGCCAAGGATCCGCGCTATGCCGCCCTTCTTCTGAAGCTGGAGAATTTCGGCTACGAAATCAGTTCCCTTTCCATCGAAAGCGGGTTGATCCCCTCCCATTCCCACCTTTTCGGGGCCTGGGTCGAATCCGGTATTCTCGGCGCCCTGATGTGGATGTGGGTCATTCTTTTTATTGTCATCACGCTGATTAAGCTCTCCCAAGTGCGGGAATCCCTGACCCCATTGGCGGCCTTCGTCGGGATTCAGCTTATCTGGGATATATTGTTTTCACCCTTTGGGGCCGAGCGCCGTTTTCTTATTCCCTTTTTCATTATCGTGCTGATGGCGGCTTCAAAGCTCGTGGATTCCCATTACCGGCGCCTTGAGCACCGATCCGAGATGCTGACGTCGGCACAGGCGGGAGTAATGGAGGGACGCCGGGGATGGTGGCGAAAAATGCTGAAGAGATGAAAATTTCCATCGTCACCATATCCCTCAACCAAGCGTCCTTTCTTGAGCGCGCCATTCGCTCCGTGATCGAACAGGATTACGACGACGTGGAATATATCGTGGTTGATCCCGGCTCCACCGATGGCAGCCGCGATATTATTGAGAGCTATCGCGACCACATCGCCCATGTGGTGTATGAACCCGACAAAGGCCCCGCGGACGGGCTTAATAACGGATTTTCCCATGCCAGCGGGGACGTCTGTGGGTATCTCAACGCCGACGACGCCTTCCTTCCCGAAGCCTTCAGCGCGGCGGCGGAGGCCTTCCGCTTGGACCCGGCAGCCGACGTGGTCTCCGCCCACGGCTATATCACCGACGAAGGCGCGAGCGTGCGGCGGCGTTTCCGCTCCTCCCATTTTGACCCCTGGCGTTATGTATTCGGCGGCGCCGTCCTGGTTCAGCAATCCACCTTTTTCAGACGCCAAGCCTTTCTCGATGTGGGGGGCTTCAATCCCGACAACTCCACCTGCTGGGACGGTGAATTGATGCTGGATATGGCGTTAGCGGATAAGAAATTCGTTTTGGTGAACGAGTACTGGTCAGTCTTCCGTATCTACGATGAGTCCATTTCCGGCTCCCAGCGCATGTACCAGGAAAGCCTGCGCAACTGGGACCGCCTGTTCGAAAAGGTCATGGGCCGCAAACGCCGTTTTTACGACCCCCTGATCCGGTGTTATATGCGCCTGGAGAAATGGCTGCGCGATCCGGTGACGCCGTTCCTCCGCGTCTGGGAGAAAATTGCCGGCACCCCGGATATCGGCAAAAAGCTGGACTAGGTCATGGACTCATAAATCTGATCCGTCACCCGGTCACAATGTTGGAAACATCGAAGAGATACATGCAGCGTGCGTCTTCCCGCCCTGAGTCAACGCAGACATAACGGCCGGAAAAATCCCATCGCGGATGCAAATCGCAATTGCCGGGTGGCGTATTAAAAACCTCGGGAGAAAATAGTCTAGCCAGATCAATCCGTTGCCGGTTTTTCTCGTTAAAGAGAATAAGCTGGCGGAATCCTTGTTTGTCCTCGTAAGTGTCGGTGACAAGCCATTGGGAAAAAACAGGATTCCATCCCGGATGTCCATCCACATCCAGCTGCGAGGGGGCAAAGCGCGCCGGTTCGCCGCCGGGGACATCACGCAGCAAAAGATAACTTGCGCCACTGACCCGCCGCGAGAGAGCGGGTCCCGGACGGCACATCCGGTAGAGCCCGAGCAGCGGTTTGAGGATCATGGCGCCCAGCCTACCCGAACGCCGCAACCGGCCCAGCGCCGAGGGCGGCGCGCCCCAGCACAGGATCTCGTCCTCTCCGCGCCAGCAGGCATGGGTGGCCTTTCCGGAATCGAGCAAACAACGCAGATCGCCGCCGTCCAAATCAGCCGTGTAAAGCCGGGTGTAAATGCCGCCATCGGCCAGGTGCCATCGGTGCAGAAACATGAAACGGCGGCCCGAGGGCGAGAACATCATATGTTCCAAATAATGATCCCCATCATCCATGGAGCCCAGGGGGACACGATTCCGCAACTCCGCCGTGGCGATGAGAAGGCGGTGGGCTCCGGTGGCGAGGTCGAGGGAGAAGATGCCGTCTCCTTCCACAACAGCCGCGTCCTTTTCCGCCCGCGCGATACCCGCATAGGCGTAGTTGCGGCGCGGGAAATAAAGGCGTTCGAAATCCACGCACAGGGCCCACGTTCCGTCGGGGTGCACGGCATAGATCGGAAAGGGAAGATCACGGCTTTCGCCGCTGTCCACATCGAGGATGACGCTCACGAAACGGCCGTCGCGGCGGTCGTTAAAGATGATGCGGCGCGAAAAGTCCGGCCCCAGCCATTGCAGCATGGCGCCCTGTTGCCAGTTAAAGGCGCGGGTCCGGGCCAGGACATGAAACGCGCCGTCCTGGAGAGACCAGAACCCCACCTCCGCCGCGTCGTTTTCACCCGGCAGGGGCGCGGCACAGTCGGTGCGCAGGCACAATAACCGGACGCCGGTGCTGTCCAGGGGGGATTTATCGTAATATCCGAAAAAGCTGTCTTCCGGTCCTGGCGTGGCGAAGACAAGCCGGTCCTGGGGAAAGACTTCTCCCTGGCGGGAGGGTGTCGGAGAGACGGGCATCAGGACGGGGAGCCCAGACAATAATCGAGAGCCGCCACCAGACCCGCCGCATTGGCCTGGGGGCTCCAGCTTTCCACCGAAGTCCGGGCCGCCTGCCCCATGTTCTGGCGTTGCGCCGTGTCGGCAGCCAGCCGTTCCATGGCACCGGCAAGGGCAGCCACGTCGCCGGTCTCAAAAACCATCCCGTTCTGATTATGGACAATCAGGTCATCTGCCGTGCCCACGCCCTTCGAGACAATTCCCGGAAGGCCGAAGGTCATGGCTTCGTTCAGGGCCTTGGGCGTGGGGTCATAAGAGGAGGTCGCCACGAAGACATCCGCCATCATGTAATAGGCCGGAATCTCGGAAAGATTCTTGAACCCCGGATACAGCGCCCGCCGCAACCCCCTGTTTTCAGCCTCCGCCATCATCGCTTCACGCAGCGGGCCGTCGCCTACGCTCACCACCCAGGAAGACGGAACGGCGCGGGAGACACGGGCGAAGGCGTGAAGAAGGTCCTGGGGACGCTTGCGTTCGATGTGGCGGCCACAAAAGAGGAACACCACCCCATCGTCGGGAATTCCCATTTCCGCGCGCATCCTGGCGCGCAGGTCGGGGTTTGCCTCGCGAAAGCTCCTGAAGCCTTCCATGTCCACGGAACTCAACACGGGAAAAAGTTTTTCTTCCGCCGCCCCGTAATGGAGGAAATAGTCGCGGTTACGGCGACAGGAATAAAGCAGGGCGTCGCAGCGCTTGAGAATGCGGCCGAGAAGAAACGCCTTCAATCTGCGGCGCAAGGGCGTGGACGGATTGGTGAGGTCGGCCTCGGCGCGCAAGATCACCTTCTTGCCCGAGAGCTTCGCCGCCCAGATGGCGAAATGGGAGCTGGGCGTGTCATAGCCGGTAACCAGAACCGCATCGTAGCCACCGAAAATGATTTCCGGGAAAAGACCGGGATTGATGCGCATGACCATGGGCCGGGTGCGGTCGAAGGAAAAATTTTTCAGGAATTTGTAGTCGAACCCTTCAAGCAGATTCTGGTCCCACGCCACCTTGGTGGAAAATTCGGGATCAAAGGTGCCGTCGACGCCATAACGGTCAAGGAAGAGCACCGTTGCCGCCACCCGCGAATCCTCATGCACGGCCCGGTAAAAGGCCACGTGATAGGGCATGGGATGATAGGAGAGAATGGCGGTCCTGTAGGCGCTCATTTAAGCATTCTCCTTGAGAGGGCTAAGTCTTGGCAAGTCCGGGGAAATTGGGGGACAGCGCCCCGTGGACGCGCCGCGCCCAGCCCCGCAAGCCCCGCGCCGTATCGGCCTTGCCGCCCGCCTCGCCGGCCAGCCAGTCGCGCACCGGCACGCAGAACCCGGTCTTGGGACGGCTGCGCACCGCTTCGGGCAGGGGCGGCTGCGCGACTGCCGCCAGATCGACCTTGCCCGGCGGGGTGGCGCCATTCAGCCGCCCGGCCAATCCCCGGAACAGGTCCACATCCACCAGCGGCACGCGGATTTCCAGCCCATGGGCCATGCCCGCCCAGTCGGAATCGCGCAATAGCTGGTTGCGCATATACCAGGTGAGTTCCAGCGCCGCGACCTTGGCGCGGGGTGAAAGAGTGCCGGCGGCGGTTTCTTCCAGACGGGCCCGCATGTTAAGGCCGCGCCAACCCTCGCGCACCAGATCGGCATCGAGGAAGGATGGCAGTTCCCACGGAAGGAAAAGGCCGCGCCGCAGAAGATAAGCATCGCCATATCCGCTTCCCAGTTCCAGCAGCGAGGCATATTTGGGCGAGGTCAGACGCCGCAGCAGCGGTGCGCTGAGAATGCGGAAACCCTTTCCCAGAAACGGTAGGGGACGAAGCGACTTCAGCAGTCCCACGAGGCGCGGAATCTGGCGGAAAGAGGGATAGCCACCGAACAGCTCATCCCCACCCAGCCCCGACAGGGCCACCTTCATGCCTGCCCGGGCCGCGGCCTGACTCACAAAATAGGTGTTCACCCCGTCAATGGAGGGCTGGTCCATGACCGCGAGCAGGCGGTCGTGATCGGCCCGGAAATCCGCCCCCCGGACGAAGCACGTTTCGTGCCGGGTGCCGTAAAGACGCGCCACGTTATCGGCCAGGGGGGTCTCGTCCTCCACAGTGCCGCGGTATTCCTCGAAACCCAGCGTCAGCGTATGCAGGTCCCCGCCCTGTGCCGAAGCCAGCGCCGCCAGGGTGGTGGAATCGAGCCCCGAAGACAGGAACAGCCCCACCGGCACGTCGGCCACCAGATGATGGCGGACGCTGTCGCGAAGCAACTCCCTCAAGTCTTCGCCGCCACCATTCTCTGATGCCCGTAGTTCATCGCCGATGCTGAAAAATGTCTCCGGCGAGCGGGTGCCTTTCCCATCCACCCACATGGTGGACCCGGCGGGCAGGGCGCGTATGCCCTTGTAAAGGGTGTGAGGTTCGGGAACGAAGCCCCAGAGGAAGAAGCCCACATGGCCCGCCGCATCGGGGCTGGTATCCATATGGCCACCGTTTTCTCCGGCTACGTTCCCCGCCAGCAGGGCCCTGACCTGGGAGGCGGCGCGGAAGCTGGCGCCGTCATCGGCATAATAGAGCGGCTTGATGCCGAAGGGATCACGGGCCAGGAACAGGCCTTGTTTCTTTCCGTCCCAAATGGCGAAGGCATACATGCCGCGCAGCTTGTCCACCATGGCCGGGCCATGGCGGTCATAGAGGTGAAGCAAAACCTCGGTATCGGTCTGGGAGCGAAAGACGTGGCCCTGGGCTTCCAACTCGCGGCGTAGCGTCTGGTAGTTATAGATTTCGCCGTTGAAGGTAATGGTGTGTCCGGCCGCGGCTTCCCCCCGTCCTTTTAGACTCATGGGCTGAGCGCCGGCCTCGGAGAGATCAATAATGGCCAGCCGGCGATGGGCAAGGCCGATGCGCCCTCCCTCCTCAATCCACAGCCCTTCGCCATCGGGACCACGAGCCGCCATGGCGTCATTAGCAGTGCGCAGAAAGGCTCCGTCCACGGGCGGCGCGGCAGGGCCATAGGCGAAGGCAGCGGCGATGCCGCACATTACCCACCTCCTGCGTGGAAAAAGCTCACGCTCATGAAAGGGGTTTCCTGGCTTCCATGACGATGGAGTGGGGACAGGCGAAATCGTCCTCGTCCTCGGTGGCGAGCACCTCTTCGCCCACCAGATCGCTCTCCCGGCCCGGAAGGCAGAAGCGGATTTCGGCAAACCCCGCCGCCTCCGCCAGTTCCCGTAGATAGCTTTCGGTAAGCACGCTCAGATGCTCCCCCCGGCACAGAATGAAATTAGCCAGACGCCCACCGAGGCTTGCGCGCTTGTCGGGAAAATCGGGAAACCACTCAGGGTCGCCTTCCATATATTTTGCCATGGCGTTGCCGCCATGGGGGCCGCCCACGCGGATACCGCCGCCGGGCTGGACCACACGGAACAGATCGCGGAAATGGGTGGGTAAACGGGCATCGGGAAGATGCTCGATCACATGATAGGAATAGACACAGGCCAGTGAATCATTGCGGAAAGGAAGCGGATCGAGAATATTGGCCCAGAGGTCGATGCGGGCAGTGAGGATATTGGCGTCCACATTGAGCCAACCGGGGATATATTTGGTCTTGCCCGGCCCGAGATGAGCTTTGAGCGGAGCCCGAGGCTGGCGGAAATGCCTGTAAACGACGCCATTGAGGCGCATGGGAACGCGCATGAGCACGTAATAAACCGCCTTGAGACGGCGCGGCATCATAACTATGGGCTGGAGGAGTCGCTTCAGCATCCTTTTGGCCGTTTCCTGTTATCTTATTCGCCGGTTATCATCACCAGGCTAGAGACGTAACTTGCAACAACGATAGCATTGACACGCATGAAAATCCTGCACGTCATCGCCTCGCTGGCACCGCGATTCGGAGGCCCGTCGAAAGCCTGTTTCGAGATGGCGCGGGCGGTGGCGGCGCGCGGTCACGAGGTCTCTGTATTTTCCACCAATATGGACGGCCCCGATGACCTTGACGTGCCCACCACGGAACCTCAACTGCGCGACGGCGTGACGCTACGCACCTTCCAGGTGTCACGCCCTCGTTTCTGGAAGCCCTCCTGGCCCATGGCCCGCGCCCTGAAACAGGCCATCCCCAAAGCCGACGTGGTGCATGTCCACTCGCTCTATCTGTTCCATAGCCTGGTTGCGGGTATTCTGTGCGCCTGGTCGGACACACCCTATCTGGTGCGTCCCCATGGCACGCTCGATCCTTACCTCTATCGCCGTCACCGCCTGCGCAAGTGGGTCATGGAACTCCTGTTCCAGAACCGGGTGCTGAAACACGCCGCCGCCATTCACTACACCTCGGAAGAAGAAATGCGCCTTGCTGCTCCTTACGTCCGGGAGGCGCCAGGAGTGGTGGTGCCCAACGGAATCGATTTGGTGGATTATGAAGCCCCGCCACCGGCTGGGACCTTCCGCAAGATGTTCCCCGAAATCGGGGAACGCCGCATCGTGCTTTTCCTCGGCCGCATCAACTTCAAGAAAGGGCTCGATATTCTTGCCGATGCCTTCGTACGGCTGGCCGCAGGGCGTAACGACGTACATCTGGTGATCGCCGGGCCCGATGATGAGGGGCTGGGAGACAAGGTCAAGAGGACGCTGAACAGAGGTGGGGTGCTTTCCCACACCACGTTTACCGGCATGCTGGAAGGTGCAGACAAGCTGGCGGCGCTGAATGAATCGGCTCTTTTCGTTCTGCCCTCATACAGCGAGAATTTCGGTATCGCCGTGGTGGAGGCCATGGCCTGCGGCCTGCCGGTGCTGATTTCCGACCGGGTCAATATCTGGCGCGAAGTGGAAGACTCCGGTGCCGGGCGGGTAACGCCGCCCGACAGTACTGCTTTCGCCTCGGCTATGGACGAATTACTTGACGACCCCATGGCGCGGCGGCACATGGGGGAACAGGGGCGGCGTCTGGTGGAGGAACGCTATCGCTGGGACCGCATCGGCGACCGCCTGGCGGCCGTTTATGCCGATATCCAGGCGGGCCGCATACCCGGTGGAACGTAGGGCCAGGGCAGACAATCCCCTTTTTCTTGGGGCAGGGATCGGGCAGGCTGTAGGCGCGGCATTCTTCAGGGAACGTTTTAGAGCGCATTTCAGGGGAGCACAGCGAAGACATCATGGCCGTTTCCGTCATTATCCTGACCTACAATTCACAGGCCACCATCGCCGCAACGCTGGAAAGCGCCCGGTGCGTTTCCGACGATATTCACGTGGTGGATTCCTTCAGCAATGACGACACGGCGACAATCGCCCGCGAGTTCGGCGCCCATTTCGTCCAGCATGAATTCGACCATTACGGCGCCCAGCGCAACTGGGCCATGGACACTCTCGACCTCAAATACGACTGGGAGCTTCATCTCGACGCCGATGAACGTCTCTCCGACACCCTGGTGGGCGAGATCAACCGGCTTTTTCCCGAACTGTTGAAGGCCAGCGCACCGCAACCGCCCACGGAGTTAACCGGAGTGACGGAAGGCCCCGTAACCGGTTATTTCATTCCCCGTCTGGTGCATTTCATGGATCGCCCCATCCGCCACGGCGGTATGTATCCCATTTATCACATGCGGCTGTTCCGGCGTGGCTATGGCCGCTGTGAAGACCGTCGCTATGACCAGCATTTCCTGGTCTCGGGCCGCACCGCCCTGCTTGACGCCCCCATGATCGATGATATGCGCCTGGACCTCGATGAATGGATGAGCCGGCATATGCGCTGGGCCGAAGCCGAGGCCCAGGAATATCTCTCCCCCGGCGATGAAGGAGTGATTGCCGGAAATCTTAATGGCACGCCGGTGGAGCGCAAGCGGGCCCTGCGCCGTTATTACGACCGCCAGCCATTGTTTTTGAGGGCCTTTGGTCTTTTCCTCTATCGCTATATCTGGAGGGGAGGCTTTCTTGATGGCAGGGAAGGGCTGATCTTTTTTACCATTCAGACTTTCTGGTTCCGCTTCCTCGTGGACGTGAAAATCTATGAAAAACGGAAAACCAATGACGAACAGGGGACGGCGGATGACGGCGGATGAGGCGCGCTGTCTCTTGTGCCGGGGATCCCTGGAAGAGATTCTTCCCGGCATGACCGACACCCGTTTCGGCTGTCCCGGCGTCTTTTATATCGCCCGCTGTATGGATTGCGGCCTTGAACAGACCATACCTCGATTATCGGACTCGGAACTGTCAGAGATGTACGAGGCCTATTACAACTTTTACCGCGCCAGCGGAAAAAAGGTCACCTTCTACACCCGGCTCCGGGAATGGTTCCTGACGTCGGCCTTGTACAAAGTATGGCTTGTGGTTGACGGCGACATTTCCTTTCACAGCATCACCGGAAAGGGTCATCTGCTGGATGTCGGCTGTAACGAGGGGCGCGGTCTTGTTCTCTACGGGGGAAACGGCTTTACCACCGAAGGGCTGGAAATAAACCCCGTTGCCGCCGAGGTCGCCCGCAAGCGCGGATTCACGGTGCATGAAGGAACACCAGATACCTTCGAGCCAACTGCGGCCTATGATGTGGCGGTCCTGTCCAACGTTCTGGAACATTCCTCCGATCCCCGTGTCATGCTGGAACGGATCCATGCCCTGCTTAATCCCGGCGGTGAGGTCTGGATCAGTTGTCCCAACAGCCAAAGCTGGCTGCGCGGCCTCTTCGGACGCAGTTGGATTAACTGGCACGTGCCTTTCCACATTATTCATTTCTCGCCATCCCTGCTGAAAAAACTTCTCCAGAATACCGGGTTCCGTATCCTTACCTGCCATCAGGAAACACCCGCCCTGTGGGCAGCCCAGTCCACCATTGCCAACCATTTCGCCCGGCCCGGCGAGCCCACCAACGCCTTGCGCAATCCTTTGCTGGTGGTGGGGCTTATGGCCCTATGGCGCTTCATGCTGTTTCCTCTACTGTGGCTGAAAAACCGCCAGGGACATGGGGATTGCCTGGTCCTCCGCGCAAAGAGGGCGTCGTGAGACTGCTCATTTATGGCCTCAACTACGCGCCCGAGCCCATCGGAATCGGAAGATATTCCGGTGAAATGGCGCCTTGGCTTGCCGCGCGGGGACATGATGTCCGCGTTATCACCGCGCCCCCTTATTATCCCGCCTGGAAGGTGGGAGAAGGATTCAGCGCCGCCACCTACACCCATAGGGTGGAATCGGGCGTGACGGTGACGCGCTGTCCTTTGTGGGTGCCGCGGCGGCGATCAGGGATCAACCGCATCCTGCATCTGATGAGTTTCGCCCTTACCAGCCTGCCGCCCCTGGCATGGGCGGGGAGCACATTCCGACCCGACATTGTGCTGACGGTAGCGCCGGCGTTGTTCTGTGCGCCGGGAGGGTGGCTGGTGGCGAAACTGAGTGGCGCCAAGGCCTGGCTGCATATCCAGGATTTCGAGGTGGAGGCCGCCTTCGGGCTGGGGCTTCTGGATTCGGATTTTGCCCGCAGTTTCGCCGTGTCCACGGAGGAAATGCTGTTGCGGCGTTTCGACCGGGTTTCCACCATAACGCCGCGCATGCGCGAGCGGCTTGCCGCCAAGGGCGTGTCCGATAGCGATACGGTGCTGTTCCCCAATTGGACCGACCTTGAAACCATCCGCCCCCTGCAAACCCCGAGCCCGCGCATGGAAGCCCTGCGCGCCGAGCTGGGCCTTAAAAAGGATACGCTGGTGGTCCTGTATTCCGGGAATCTGGGGGAAAAACAGGGGATAGAAACTCTGGTCGAAACGGCCCGCAAACTGGAACAACGTTCTGATATAGCCGTGGTCTTATGCGGCGACGGCGCAGCTGCGGCACGGCTTGGCGTTCTTGCCGAAACTGTGCGCAACTTGAGACTGCTCCCCCTGCAATCGGCAGAGACCTTTAACGATCTTCTCAATCTCGCCCAGATACACCTCCTGCCCCAGCGCAGCGATGCGGCGGATCTCGTCATGCCCTCGAAACTGGGCGCCATGCTTGCCAGCGGACGGCCCGTAGTGGCCGGAGCGCGGGAGGAGACGGCCTTGGCACGGGAGGTTGCCGACTGTGGCATGATCGTCCCCCCCGAAGACAGCGAGGCAATGGCGGCGGCCATCTGCCGCCTCGCCGATAATGCGGCGGAGCGTCAGCGTTTAGGTGAAAACGCCCGCCACAGGGCTGAAACCGAATGGGACCGGGAGACTCTTCTCTCCCGTTTCGAGGCGGCTTTGCTGGCGATTTGCCCGAATCAGGGTTAAGTTGGCCCCCCTCCACCATCATGGGGGAAAAATCATATCTGCAACCATGGGACGGAAATGGACACGAAGGGTGATCTGAAGGCTTTCCTGGCCGCTGAATTCCAGGAGCATGAAGATGTGGCGCGGGCCACGGCAAAAGCCGTGGAAGCACCCTTTCGTGAACTGGTTGCGTTATGCGCAACAGCCATCAGCAATGGCCATAAGCTGGTTTTCTTCGGCAATGGTGGAAGCGCCGCCGATGCCCAGCATCTGGCGGCGGAAATGTGCTGCCGCTTCTCGCAGGACCGCGCGCCGCTCCCCGGGCTGGCCCTGACCACCGACAGTTCGGCACTTACCGCCATCGGCAACGATTATGGATTCGAACATGTCTTTGCCCGCCAGATCAGCGCCCTGGGCCAGCCTGGTGACGTGGCCCTGGGCATCAGTACATCGGGAACCAGCGCCAATGTGCTTCGTGGGCTGGAAGCCGCCCGCGAGACAGGCATGGCCACGGTAGGCCTTGGCGGCGGTGATGGCGGCAAGCTGGGAACGGCGGCGGATCTTCTGATCATCGTTCCTTCCCCCACCACGGCGCGTATCCAAGAAATGCATATCACCCTGGGGCATCTTCTCTGTGCCGCCCTGGAGACGGAACTGGGGCTCGTTTAGCCCGCTAGTTTGCGATAGGGTTACTCGCCATGTCTGACATTCCCGATCCCGTTGCCGCCATTGACCTATTGGGCAACGCCAAAGTGCTTTGCATTGGCGATCTTATGCTCGATTGCTTCGTTGCGGGTGATGTGGAACGCATTTCCCCCGAAGCGCCCATACCCATCTTTCGCATCAGCGGAGAAACCAAGATGCTGGGCGGCGCAGGCAATGTGGCCCGCAATCTTTCGGCTTTGGGAGCCTCCACTGAATTTATCGCCGCCATCGGCGACGACGAGGCCGCTGCGGATGTAAAAGAGCTTTTCCGGAGCGCTCCCGCCATCACGCCGCATCTTCTTTTGGATAAGGACCGATCCACATCCATCAAGACCCGTTTCGTGGCGGCCCATCAACAAATGATGCGCGCCGACCGCGAGACCGTTCTTCCCCTTTCTCCTGAAAAACAGCAGGAAGTTCTGGGTCTGGCGAAGGAGGCCATGAAGTCCTGTGGCGTTGTCATACTGTCCGACTATGGCAAGGGCGTGCTGACGCCAAGCGGGGTTGAGGACCTTATCGCCGCCGCCACGAAGGCCGGGCGGCCCGTAATCGTTGATCCCAAGGGCGATAATTTCACCCGTTACCGCGGCGCCAGCCTTATCACGCCCAACCTGCGGGAACTGGCCGCCGCCACCCGTATGCCCGTTTCAAGTGATGAAGAAATCGCCTCCGCCGCGTGTACCATCATCGCTTCCTGCGGCGTGGATGCGGTTCTTGTAACCCGCAGCGCCGACGGCATGACTCTGGTGCGCAGCAGCGCCAAAAAGACACCCGATCATTTCGCTGGAGAAGCGAGAGAGGTCTTTGATGTTTCGGGCGCGGGCGATACCGCCGTGGCAACGCTGGCCGCGGCGGTGGCGGTGGGGGTGGACCTTTCCGATGCGGCGCAGCTTGCCAATGCAGCCGCCGGGATTTCCGTGGGCAAGGCCGGAACAGCGGTGGTGCACGCTTCCGAGCTTCTGGGTGCGCTGCGTCATCAGGACCTGCTGTCGGGAGATGCCAAGATCGTTTCTCTGGCCGAAGCCCTGGAACGGGTTAATCTCTGGCACAGCAAGGATTTAAAAGTGGGATTCACCAATGGCTGTTTCGACCTTCTCCATCCCGGCCATATTTCCCTTCTCGATCAGGCGAAGGCCGCTTGTGACCGCCTTATTGTAGGACTTAACAGTGATTCCTCCACCGCCAGGCTGAAAGGCAAAAGCCGCCCGGTACAGGGCGAATCGGCACGGGAGACGGTGCTGGCGTCTTTGGCCTCGGTTGATCTGGTGGTGGTGTTCTCGGAAGACACGCCGATCCGCATGATCGAGGCCATCCGTCCCGATGTTCTGGTCAAGGGAGCCGATTATCGTCTTGATGAAGTGGTGGGTGGTGATGTGGTCAAAGGATACGGGGGGCGTGTCCTCCTTGCCGAGATTGAAACAGGTCACAGCACCACCTCCACCATAGCGAAAATGGCTAAATAGCTTTTCTTGTGGCAACGCCGCCTCGCGGGCACACATCCTTTCCACTGGTTGCCCCTTTCCGTTACAATCTGCCCCCCCAATATGAGAATCATGGGTTCTGCGCGGACGTGATTCTCCCGGAAAAAAGTGGCCGAACAGGCCTATTGTTACAGGCACGGAATGTAAAAAATGAAATTAGCGGCTCTGATGTTGGATGTGGACGGTACCATCGCGGAAAGCGAGGATGCCCATCGCGAGGCGTTCAATGCCGCCTTTAAGGAATTCGGAGTAGCCTGGCACTGGGACCAGGCCATCTACCGGGACCTGTTGGGAGTCAGCGGCGGACGCGAGCGAATTCGCCACTATATCGACCGTACCCATCCCGAAATGGCCTCGCGCCCCGATCTCTATAGTTTCATTGAGGCCATGCATAAGGCCAAAAGCCAAGCCTATGCGGAACTGGTGGAAGATAAGGCCGTGGGGGTGCGGCCCGGGGTCATCCGCTTGCTCTCGGAAGCGCGGGAATGTGGCCTGCGCCTTGCTTTGGTGACATCGACGACGGAAGAGAACCTGCGCGCGCTTTTCGACAAGGCGCTGGGTAACGACGTGCTTTCCTGGTTTGAGGTTATCGGCGACGGCAACAAGGTTCCCGCCAAGAAGCCGGCTCCGGATATCTATAGCTGGGCCTTGCAGGAATTTGGCCTGCCCGCGACGGCCTGTCTGGCCATCGAGGATTCGCCCAAGGGATTACAGGCCAGTCTTGCCGCCGGGGTAGCCGCCATCGTTACCGTCAGCAGCTATACCGAAGGCGAGGATTTCACCGGCGCCACAGCCGTTCTGAGCGACCTTGGCGAACCGGATAAGCCTTTTGAACTGGTGTCGGGAGACGCCCACAGCGCCCAATACGTGACAGTGGACCTGCTCAAACAATGGTTCGACGAGGCGCAGACCGCCAAGCTGTCGGCCTGATTAGAGGCGGAATCTCCTTGAAAAACCCCTTTAGGGCATTGATATGCTTGGGAATGGGGAAAATGGCCTGAATGTGGTCATCGGGAGCCGACACTCATGAAAAAGCTGCTTTTCTATCTCGTCGATGATGACCCCATGATTCTCAAGCTCTTTTCGGCGGCCCTGAAAGATGCGGGGCACGACGTTAAGACCGCTACGTCCAGCGTCCTGGCGCTCGAAGAAATTCCCGAGGTCAATCCCGACTGCGTTCTTACCGATATCCTGATGCCCGAACTCGATGGCCTGGAGCTGTGCCGGAAGCTACGTGAGAACCGTGACCTTTCCCATATGCGGATCATCGTCGTCAGCGCTAAATCCTACGAGTTTGACAAAAAAAGGTCCGTCCAATTCGGGGCAGACGGCTATATCATCAAGCCCATCGACAAGGACGGGCTGCTGTCACAAATTGACAAGATTCTCTCCGACAAGATCGAGATGGCCTTCTGGGGGGTGCGTGGCACGCTTCCGGTACCGGGGGGGAAATCCATCCGTTACGGCGGAAATACGTCCTGTGTCAGCCTGTCATTCAAAAACGGCGGGCTTTTTATTTTCGATGCGGGTTCCGGAATCAAAGAGCTGTCCAACCATCTTATGGCCAGCGGCGCGCGGCGCCTCGAGGCTAAAATCTTCATCTCCCACCCCCACTGGGATCACATCAACGCCCTGCCTTTTTTCACGCCGCTTTTCATTCCGGGAAACGAGTTTGAAATCCTCGGCGCAACTCAGGGAGACCTTACCGTCCGCGAAATGATCTCGAACCAGATGGACGGGGTCTATTTTCCCGTCACTATCCGCGAGTTTGGCTCAAGGGTATATTTCCGCGACCTGCGAGGGGAAACGTTGAAAATCAACGGCGCCACCATCGAAACCATGCTGCTCAGCCATCCCGGATACTGCCTTGGCTATCGTATTAATTATAACGGCAAGTCCGTTTGCTATATTACCGATAACGAACTCTTCCTTCCCGACAACGATTCCCACAACGCCCGGTATGTGGATATGCTGGCCCAATTCGTGGGCAACGCCGACGCCCTGATTACCGACACCACCTATACCGACGAGGAATACAAAACCAAGGTGGGTTGGGGGCATTCCTGCATCAGCCAGGTGGCTCAGCTTGCCCATGTGGCGAAAGTGAAAACTCTCTATATCTTCCACCACGATCCTGACCAGGACGATAACGCCATCGACCGCAAACTGGAAATGACCCGCGAGAAGCTTGAAAAACTCGGCTCCGACACCCAATGCCTGGCCCCGGCCGAAGGCGACAAGGTATTTCTTTAGCCCTTCTCTTCCCTGGCGTTGGAAGCGGCAGCGTTTTCAGTCTTCCTCTTCTTCATCCTCATCGTCGTGATAAGGGAAGTCATTTTTATCGTACGGCCATGAAATGCGGTGAACCCTCTGTTCATGGCTCTCGATCTTCCCCTCCATGTAATAGGTCATCACCACATCCACCACCTGACGAACAAAATCATTGGTAACGCTGCGGATACAGGACGGATCGTGGGCGAAATTCCGACTGAAGATTACCCGGTTGAGACGGTCTTCATTGGTGGCGACAAAATCGAACAGGAAATTGGCCAACTCGTTATGCGGCAGGTTGGTGGGAAGTAACTCCAGAGTTTCCTTGAGAACCAGATACACCGTGTTTGGAGACGCGCCGAGCCGGGGATCGTTTTCCAGTTCGTGAACCAGATCATAGAAATATTTAACGCGTTCACCTTCGAGGCGGGCCAGCGCCGGTTCGATAAGCCTTCTGTGAACCATGGATCAAAACTCCCCCTAATTCATCAAAGACTATTTCCGGCGGGGAGGAAATAGAAAGGAAAATCATTGAGAGACCGGAGACGTCATTGTCCCGTCGCCCCCGGCATTATTAAGCCGCCAGTCATAAGCGTCGTCGTAGATTCGGCTTACTCTTGCCAGCTTCGCCGCGAGTCCGGGTTCGGCATAACGCCCCAGATGGGCGATCACAGAGCCCTCCGAACCACCAAAATCCGGCATGTACCAAACATAAATACTGGACACCACCAGAGCGCCGTCAACGAACGTGGCGCCCCGGTCATGGTTCACATAGGCCCTGGCCCCCGCGTCCAGAAGCGACTCGCTATTGGCCGCCGTATAGGCCATGGCCACCAGATTGGGACAACCCCGCGCGGCACAGTTCAAGGCATAGTGAAGGCGCGGATCGCGCCAGATGGACCGCAGGATACGGTGTTCAATGTCATCGAGGGAAAGTTCCTCGTCTTCCACCGTCACCAGTTTCCGCCCCCAGGGGCCGTCGGAAAACCAGCCCGGTGAAATATCGATGTCGCGGATACTGTCCACCGGAGTGTGGTCCAGGATCAGTTTCACCGTCAGCGCATTATAGAGGTTAATCCAGAAGGCGCGTTGCTGGTCACGGTTAAAACGGCTGATGGGAACCCGCGAGAGTCTGTGAATCTCACTTCTAAGGTTTTCCTGGTCCTCGCCGGTAACGGCCCCGTAACGAACCAGAGTGATGCCGCCGGGGGACTCGACAATGTATTTTTCAAGAAACCGGTTCCAGTTGTCATAGGTGATGGAAGCCGAGGATTCAGGGTCGGATCGTGTCCAGCGCTCCCACAGTTCCACTCCGGGCGCCGCCCAGGCAACGCCGGTGAAAAAAACGGAAAACCACAGAAACAGAGAAGTAAGGACCGGGAGGCCGGTCTGCCACCGACTGGGGAATTCCCGTGGGATCAATTGGGATCGGGAAGGGTGCCAGGACCCGCCGCCGGCGCGATAGCCTGTAACCGCTGAATTTCCTCGGTAGTGATCCCCTCGGCGGTAACGGTTTCCTCGGGAAGAAAAGAGGGCAGAACAAGAAACCCGGCAAGAGCTGCAAGAACAAACACCAGCACAACACCCGACAACCATGCCCCCCCGAGGCGCGAGAAGGGACTTTCGTGTCCCGTCTCATCGGAGCCGTCACCACGCACATCACGAACCCTGTCGCGCGTGTCTCGCGCGCGCACGGCTTCCTCGTAAGTACGCTTGGGCCTATCCAGATAGCGGCTGGGAGACATGGGGTTGATTCTCCTTATGCAACCATACTGAGAATAGGGACTATAGAACGCCCCTATTCACTGTCAACCTGGAAAAGTTCCAGTCTGTATTCCCTCCCTGCCCCCTTGCCTTTAAGGGGCTTTGCGGCTTCTATTCGGGACAGGCAAAAGGGGCAAAGGCAACCGATGAAAATTGGTGTACGGGTAAAAAAGGATCGCAGGCAGCGGCGGTTTTACGCCGGAATGTTGTTGGGGATGGCCGTTTCCCTGTTTTCGGGATGCGCCTATTTCGGGCCGGACACGGTTCACGGCAATCGCAATCCCTATAATATAGCCATTCAGAAGACCAGCGAGGAGCAGATGCTCCTCAATCTAGTGCGCCTGAAATACCGGGACACTCCCTTCTTCCTTGAGGTCAGTTCGGTGGCCACCCAGTTCACCTATAACGCGGGGCTGGCCGGCGCCTTTACCCATGGCGGAGATACGTCGAACATTTTCGAAATCGGACCAAGCGGAAAATACGAAGAGAACCCCACCGTCACCTATTCGCCCCTTCAGGGGGAACAGTTCGTAAAACGGCTGCTCTCCCCCATTTCCCTGGAAACCCTGCTGCTGCTTTATAATTCCGGATGGAGCGTGGAGCGGGTGTTCGAAATGTGTGCGCAGCGAATCAACGGAATCAGGAATGCGCCGCGGGCGGCGGGGCCAACACCAGCCACCGCACCCGAATACAAGACATTCAAGCGCCTGACCGATCTGATGCGAAACCTCCAGGTCAAGGACGGTCTGAATATCAGGCTCGAACATCCTTCCCCCGGGGCGGTGGAACACCGGGGCAGCTCACGCATCGTCATGCGCTTTGCCGCACAAGGGGACGCCGCCTCCGAATCCCGGGAGCTTCAGGAGCTCCTCGATCTTTCACCGGAGGTACCTTTTTATGTGGTAACTCCCAACTATATTTCCGGCAGGCATGACCGTATCGGCATCCAGACCCGCTCTCTCATGGGAGTTCTCTATTATCTCTCACAGGGTGTGAAGGTACCGCCCGAAGATATCGAGGCGGGAAGGGTCACAGTCACCCGCACCGCCGATGGCGAGGTCTTTGACTGGGATCAGGTCACGGGCGGTCTACTCCGGGTGCGTTCCCAGGCCGCCCAGCCGGACCGTGCTGCCGTATCCGTGGAATATCGGGGACACTGGTTTTATATCGCCGATTCCGACCTGACATCGAAAACCACCTTTTCCCTTCTCCATCATCTTTTCGCCCTGCAATCGGGCGACGTACAGAGCACCCAACCCGTCTACACATTGCCGCTTGGCGGCTAGAGCGGTTCGGGACTGATGAGCCAGAGCATCCTCCAGAATCAC
>JADHSZ010000021.1 GCA_016776635.1 Alphaproteobacteria bacterium | reverse complement strand
AGTACCGATTCCACCCATTCGTAGAGCTTGCTCTTTTCCATGCTGCCCACCTTGGTGGCGGCCACCTGGCCGTCCTTGAACAGGATCAGGGTGGGAATACCGCGCACTCCGTATTTCTGGGGTATGCCGGGGTTGCCGTCGATATCCACCTTGGCCACCTTGACCTTGCCTTCCATGTCCTTGGCAAGTTCATCGAGAAGGGGCGCGATCTGCTTACAGGGGCCGCACCATTCGGCCCAGAAATCGACAATAACGGGATCGGAGGACTTGAGAACTTCTTCTTCAAAGGTCGCGTCGGTCACCTGGCTCGGCATGGGGGGTGTGTTCCTTTGTGAGTCACTTAAATTTGGGATTTACCCAATTTGGGCCGGTCGGCGCGGTCGCCATCCATGACTATCAATCTAGGAAGCGAGACCCCACCCGTCAAGGTGCGTGGCGGTCCAATTCCGCCTCTTCCAGAGGCGTGATGGCGGGGCCGTCGGTCCATAACAGGGCGCAGCGTATTTTCTTGTCGGGGTAAATCTCCCGGCACAAAGCGCCATAGGCGGCCATCTGTCTGAGGTATACCTCTGGCACCGCCTCGCCTTTGCCCGGTGGCGCGCGGTTGCTTTTGTAATCCACCACCAGAACTTCGTTCTCGCCCACCGCCATGCGGTCCACCTGGCCGCTGATAACGCGCCCGTTCACCACCCCGCACAAGGGGGCCTCGGCGAGACTGCCCGGAGCGAACAGGGGCGCGAATCCGGGCTCGTGGAGAACCGCCAGGGCAGCCTGTGCGAGGGCGCATTTCTCCTTCTCGTCGAGAGCGGGCGCGGCCAAGGCGAGATAGCGCTGCGCCGCCTCTTCCCGCGCGCTGGGGGCAAGATCGGGCAGGCTCTGCAACAGGCGGTGGATGAGCCGCCCGCGGGCGAAGGCCGGCATTCCCTCGGCTTTGTCGCCGCCGGTTTCCAGTGGCGAAAGCACGGAGGGTTCGGGAATTTCCGGTCGCGAAGGGGCCAGCGGCACCGGCGGCAGGGGGTCGCCCGGCGACATTTCCCGCGCCCATCCGGGCAGGGCCGGGGGAGTCTGCGCGTCTGCCTCTTCCTTCCGCTCGCCGTCGGGCTCTGCCGCTTGCGGCGTGGAAAGCCGCCAGCCGGTCTCCCCGAATTCCAGCTCGACGGGTTCTGCCGTGGCTTCAAGGGCATCACCCACAAGGTTGTACCAGCATTCCGACGAGCGCTCTTTTGAGGTTTCCCAGCCGCATACATAAAGCCGGTCGCGGGCGCGGGTCATGGCCACATAGAGCAGGCGCCGGTGTTCGTCTGCGCGGCGCGCGCGCGCGCGGTCGCGAAGATTGCCGCATATCTCGTCTTCGTCGTCGCGTCTCACCGGCCACAACATGTGCCGGGATTCGTCTCCTCCGCCGCTTCCCGTCCACAGCAAAGCCGCGTCATGGTGGGCGCTGGGCGCGCCGCAGGTATCGGGGAGGAAGACGATATTGGCCTCAAGCCCCTTGGCACCGTGCACCGTCATCACCCGCACCTCGTCGCGGTCCTGTTCCAGGTCGCGCTTGATCTCCGCGCTTCCCGCCGCCAGCCAGTGCAGGAACCCCTGCAGCGAGGGCGTATGGGCGCGCTCGAACTCCAGGGCGAGGTTGAGAAATTCGTCCATGGGGTCGTTGGCGTCGCGCCCCAGCCGGGCGGTGAGCCGTTTACGTCCGCCGTCGGGCCCCAGAAGTTCCGCATAAAAGGCAAAGGGCGAAGTGAAATCGGCGCGCTTCAGCAACGCCCGCAATTGGTCACAGGCGGCGGTGAATCGCGGGGATTCGTCCCGCCGCGCCTGCAGTTCCGACCACAGCTTTCCCTTGCGCTTATGGGCCAGGGCGAACAGGTCGTCGTCGTCGAATCCGAACAGCGGCCCCTTGAGCACCACGGCAAGGTTGAGGTCGTCCTCGGGCAATAACAGGAACGCGCCCAGCGCCATCAGGTCCATCACCGCCATCTGTTCGGTGAGCACCATGCGATCGGTGCCGGCTACGGGCACCTTGTGGTTCTTCAGGCAGCGCACCAGCTCATCCACGAAGGCGGTGCGGCGGCGCACCAGAACCAGAATGTCACCGGGGCGGATGGGCCGTCCCTGGGATTCCAGAATCTCCCCGTTTTCGATCCAGCCGGAAATGCGCGCGGCAATGCGCGTTGCGAGAACAGCCTCGGGGCTGGCTTGCGAAACCCGGTCCAGGGGCGTGTCCCAGGGTTCGCGGTCCTCTTTCTCGCCCGGTTTTACCGTCGGCCACAGCTCCACGCATCCGGCCTGGCCCTTGCGGTAGGCATGGTGCCGTGTTTCCCCGCCGCCGGCGGTCAGTCCGGCATTGGCCTCGGCGCGGGCGAAGACCTTGTCTATTGCGGCGAGCAGTTTCGGCGCCGTGCGGTAACAAAAGGACAGCTCAACCGGCCGCCAGTCCGCCCCCGCCGCCGTAACCCTTCCGGCAAAGCTGTTGCGCATCTTCTCGAAGGCTTCGGGCTCGGCCCCCTGGAAGGAATAGATGGATTGTTTTTCGTCGCCCACGGCGAAGATGGTGCGTCCTGTATCGTGGGAGTCTTCGTGACGGCCTTCCCCGGCAAAAAATTCTCCACTCAGGGCTTCAATTACCTCCCACTGGGCGGGGCTGGTGTCCTGGGCCTCGTCCACCAGAATATGGTCGATGCCGCCGTCGAGCTTGTAGAGAACCCAGTTGATGCCTTCCTCGTGACGCAGAAGGTCGCGGGCCTTGTGGATCAGGTCTTCGTAGTCGAGAAGGGCGCGGGTTTCCTTTTCCGCCTCGTAACGGTCAATCAGCGCCTGGGAAAAGGTGAGCAGGGCGGTGGTGGCCTTGGCCACGGCAAGGGCCTTGAGGCGGTTCATGAGGGCAAGTATCCGGGCCTGTTCGGTTTCAAGAATATCCCTGGCGCCGGCGTCGGCGGCCTCGACCGCCTTGGTCAGGAGGGTCTTCTGCGGCTCGTTCTTTTGCGTCAGGAAGGCGCGGGCATAATCAACCAGAAGGGCGTCGCGGGTTTTCTTTTGTTCCAGCCAGTTGGCGATTCGTTGCGCCCGTTCGACATCTTTTTTCGACCCCGTCTCCAGCGCCGCACAGGCCCGCTTCAGCCCTTTGCCGTCAAAGGCCGTGTCGCGGCAGGCCGCCTTGATAACGCTCTCCCGGCTGTCTTTTTCCCCGAGGCCCAAAAGGGTGCGCAAACCGGCGCCCATATCTCTTGGCCCACCGGTCTCCGCAAACAGGCGTTTCAGGCGATGGCGGTGGGTGGCGACTTCCTTCAGCACCTTGGCCATGACGGTCTCATCCACCAGCGAGACCATAAGATTCAGCGCCGGTTCCAATGCGGGATGGCTGCCGTCATGGGCCTGGGTCAGCACATGGGTGTAAGCCTGGTCCAGGGTTTCGGCGGCGCTGCGTTCGTCCATTACCGTGCAATGGGGCGACACCCCGGCCTCCAGGGGGAAGCGCGCCAGCAGGGATTCACAGAAGGAATGGATGGTCTGGATTTTCAGCCCGCCGGGCGCATCCAGTGTGGCGGCAAAGAGCCGCCGCGCCTCCTGCATTTCCTCCGGCTCGGCTTTACGGCCCAACAGGGTAAAAAGCTCCTTGGCCAGTTTGCTGTCGGTTTGGGTGGTCCATGCGCCCAGCTGTTCGAACAGGCGCTTGGACATTTCCGCGGCGGCCGCCTTGGTGAAGGTGAGGCACAGAATACGTCCCGGCGCCGTGCCGCCGAGAAGCAGCCGCGTCACCCGGTTCACCAGAACCCGCGTTTTGCCGGCTCCGGCATTGGCGGCTACCCAGACCGAGGCCTTCGGGTCCGCTGCCGACATCTGGCCGGCATATCCGGGATCGACATTCTTGCTCATTCGTCGGTTTCCACATCGGCCGACCACTCTCTGACCCGAGCCAGGTGATCGTAGTCTCCCTCGTGGGAGAGGAACATGGGGCGTAATCTTGAGAGATAGGGCATGTTCTCGTCGTCGAAGGCGGCAATGAGGGCTTCCAGTCCTTCGCGGGTGGCGGCTACCAATTCCGTGGTGTTTGCCTTGATGGGTTTTTCCTCGCCGGGCGGGGTGCGGCCGGTGAGTCTGAAATAAACCAGCGCTTCCGCCGTTTCCTCGTTCATCCCCTCGAATCCTCCGGCGGCAGCGATGGCAGCCTCCAGGGGAAGCTGGGGGCTGAGACCCGTTTTCACCTGTTTGGGGCTGGGAACGCCGCCGGTTTTATAGTCGATGACTGCGATACCGCCACTTTCCAGACGGTCGATACGGTCGGCGCGTGCGGTCAGCACGAAGGGCCCTTGCGGTCCTGAAAACGTGATTTGTCCTGCTGCTTCCGTGACCAGGGGGAAAACGCCATCGGCGCGGCGTTGCCGTTCCATGGCCAGGAACCAATGGGCGATGCGCGTGAAGCGGGGCCACCACAAGGCGCGTACGCCGGGCCGCTCCAGCGCCTTGCCGAAGGCCTTTTCCCCTATGGTCAGCAATTCCTCTTCGGCATTGGCGGGCAACTCCTTGGGGAAACGCTTCACGAAGGCATCCAGCGCATCGTGGATGAACTTGCCGCGCTCCGCCGCGCCGGGATCGGCATCCAGCGGGGGGAGAGGTTCCAGTTCCAGAATGCGGCGGGCGTAGACGGCATAGGGATCGCGCAGCCATGTTTCGATGGCGGTCACCGAAAGTTTGCGCGGACGGGCGGCCACGGGGGGGCGGGGTTCCGGCGTCGCCACCGGACATACCGTTTGCGGCGCATCCAGGTCGCCATACCAATGGAGATATTCCTGTGCCCCGGCGATTTGTTTGTCGCCGGGCAGCAGGGCTTCGATCCGCAACAGCCAGCGCGAGGGCACCGTGGGCGTGCCCGCCACCCGCGTGGAACGGGTCATGACCACTTCCGGCGCGGCGAAAGCCTGGGCGAAATCATGGGCCGAAAGACCCATATGGACCTCCGCCGGGGGCAGTCCAAAGGCCTCGCGCATGGGCCGGCTCATCCATGAATCGGCGGCGGTTTCCTGGGGCCAGCCGCCTTCGTTAAGGCCCCCCAGAACCACCAGATCGGCCTGCTGAAGACGGGCCTCCAGAAGCCCCCATATATGCAGGCGGGGATGGCGGCCATAGCGCGGCCGCACCACGGCGCCGCCCATCAGGGTCCGCAGCAAGGGCGCATAGGCGGCGGGCTCCATGACTGGGAAATCCTCCGCCGCCTCGAGAAGCTGGGCGAAGAAAGCCGCCGCCGCTTCACCTGCCTCACCACGCCACAGCCGTATTGCGCCGGCTTCCGTGTGGTCTGCCGCCAGGGCTTCGGCGAAACCCAGATGCGCCGCCGCCAGATCTTTAAGGGGCGCGCTGGGGCGGGCCATGAGGCGGGAGAAGGGCTTGGCCATTTTTTCAAGCCCGGCAAACCAGTCGGCCAGGTCTTTTTCCACTTGCGCCGCCTTGCAGGCCTTGGCCAGCCCGGCAAAGCCCGCCGCCGGTCGTGGGCCGCGCAGCACTGTCTTCTCGAAACGCCGGGTCATGGCGCGGAACTCCCCCACCGTCCCGCCGCCCGCCGCCAGGGGGTGCTTGAGCACCGCCAACAGGGGCAGTGGCTCGACCCCGCCGCTCATCATCTCGGAACTAAGCCGCAGGAAGACGCCGGGCGGCGTGGCCGCCAGCGGCTGGCCGGCGGAATCGTCGATCCTCACATGCCAGCGTTCCAGTTCCGCCGCCACGCGCCGCGCCAGGTCGCGGTCGGGGGTCACCAGCGCCGCCCGCTTGCCCGGTGTTTCCAGAGCCTCGCGCAGGAGAAGCGCGATCACACCCGCTTCCTCGCGGGGGCTGGGGCAATCCACCCGGCGTATACCGCACAAGGCTTCGGGGGCGGGGGATGCGTTTTGCCAGGCCGGGGTGGTTTGCGCCGGGCGCATCACCTCGCGTATGAATTCGGTCCGTTGCGCCACGCCGCCATTTTCCCCAGATTCCCCGCATGGCCATTCCTGTACGCCATCACGTTCCACGCCGAGCCGCGCGAGCAGGCGCGCCATGCCGTATTGGGGGTGGCTGGGGGCCAGCGCCTGCCAGCTTTCCTCGTCCATGTCCCCATCGAGCCCCGGCAGCACCACCGCGCCTTGGGGCAAGTCCGCCACCACCTGTAACAGATCGGCGGTGGCCGGCAGGCTGCCGGTGGAACCCGCCGCGATGACAGGAGCATCGGGCGGCGTGGTGCGCCAGAGCCCGGCCTGGCGCTCCAGCACCCCGTTGCGCCGCGCCACCGGGTCGATCCGGCCTTCCTCTTCGAGGATGCGCGGCCAGTGTTCGGTGACGATTTTCAGGAAATCCAGGGTGATGCGCCAATGGTCGGCATATGTGTCGGGCACTAGAGCAGCCAGGGCATCGAAGGACAGGCGTTCGCGTTGTGTCTGGTTGAGGAGGCGGGCCAGTTCCCCGGCCAGCAATGCGGCCTGGTCGACGCTGCGTGGAGAACCATCCCGCCGTTCCTCGAAGTCGCGCACCAGCCGCGTCAGCAACAGGCGGCGGCGGGTTTCGGAAATGGCGGGCGGCAGTTCGCTTAGGGAGTCCCCGGAAAACTCTCCATCAGTCAGGTCTTCCGCTTCGGCGAAGGCCATATCCTCTTCGTCGAGGTCGCCCAGCGGCGCCATACGCGGCAGCAACACCGGCCTGCCGCCGCCCTGTCTCAGGAATGATTCCTGGAGGGCGCGGCAGGCGCGCCGCGTGGGCAGAAGAAGGGTGAGGTGGGAAAGGCGGGCAGGGTCTGCTTCCTTCCCCTGCGGTTCGAGAATACCGGGAATCCCGTCCCCCATCAGGGTGGCGGCCAGGGTATCGGCAAAGGGCAAATGGCCGGGGATGGAAAAAACTCTGGGTGTTCCGGTCCCAGAAGTAGTTTTTTCAGAGGTCGTTTTTCCAGAGATTTGGGGATTCTGGGCGGTCATGGCCGGTATAAATTATTGCCGCCGTTGCCGCCGTTGCCCAAGAGCGCCCGCGCCGCCTCCAGGGTCTCCGGGGTGCCGATATGGAACCATGATCCGCCGTGGGATATGCCATAGAGACGCCCGGCTTCCAGGGCCCGGTCATAGAGAAGATTGAGGGAAAACGGCCCTTCGGGACTGTCCGCGAACAGCCGCGGATGGAGGATTTGCACCCCGGCGAAGACAAAGGGCGCCATCTCCCCCTCTCCGCGCCGGGTGAGCAGGCCCAGCGGGTCCATGCAGAAATCTCCCCTGCCGCCGTAGCCTTCGGCCCACACCACCGGCTGGAGCAGCAACAGCGCGTCCATGCGCTTGGCATCCCAGGCAACCGCAAGCCGGTTCAGCGTGGCTTGCGGCCCGTCGAACCACAGCACGTCGCCATTAATGACGAAAAAGGGCTTCTTCCCCATCTCTCCCAGAGCGTTGCGGACGCCACCCCCGGTCTCCAGAAGCGTTTCCTCGAACAGAACCGTCACCGGCGGCTGTTCCCGCTTTTCCAGATGGGCCGCTATCTGTTCGCTCAAGTGAAAGGCATTAACCACCACCCGGCCGATTCCAGCCCGTTCCACATGATCGAGGATATGATCGAGCAAGGTCATGCCCCCCACCTCCACCAGTGGTTTGGGGGTTTTGTCGGTGATGGGGCGCATGCGGTTGCCCTTGCCGGCGGCGAGAATCATGGCCGCTTGCGGCATGGCGTTCTTTAACATGGCGGAATCCCCCGCATCTCCGGCGGCACATGGCGGTCGAACCAGTCGCGCATGGGGCCAAGGGCGGGATGTTCGAGTCCGTTTTCGAGAAGCCGCCACAGACGCGGTATATGCTGCAGATAATCGGGTTTGCCGTCGCGCCGGCACAGCCGGGTGAAGATGCCGATAACCTTGGCGTGGCGCTGAGCTCCCAGCACCGCATAGGAGGCCTCGAAAATTTCGCGGTCGAGCCCGGGAAATGCCGCCAGATAACGCGCTTTCATATCCGATACCAGCGCCGGGGGAATGTCGCGCCGCGCATCCTCGAGAAGGGATACCAGGTCATAGGCGCGGGGTCCGGCCACCGCGTCCTGGAAATCCAGCAGACCACAGGCCGCCAGTCCGTCCCGTTCTTCCAACAGCATCAGATTGTCCACATGGTAATCGCGCAGCACCAGAACCGGGGGGGTCTGGTGTGCATGGTCGAGCAGCCGCCGCCAGATTTCAAGATACTCCGCGCGCGCGGGCTGCGGCGTCTCGGCTCCCGTCATGGCGGGGAGATACCAGTCGGTGAGCAGGGCATGTTCGATCTCGAAGCGGTCTTCGTCATAGGGCGGAATCCCGGCGCAGGCGGTGTCGGCGGACCGGCCATGGAGGTCAATGAGCAGGTCCACCGCCAGTCCATAGAGTCTCCGTTCAAGGGCTTCGTCGCCGCGTTCGAGAAGGCGGGTATAGGTGGCGTCTCCCAGGTCTTCCAACAACACCAGCCCGGTCGCCTCCTCGGCGGCGAAAATCTCGGGCGCGCTGTAGCCCATGCCGCGCAGCCGTTCCGCCACGGCCAAAAAGGGCCGCACGTCCTCGGCCGGGGGCGGCGCATCCATCAGTACCGCATGCTTTCCGCCGTTAACCAGCCGCACGTAGCGGCGGAAGGAGGCATCCCCGGCAAGGGGCGCACGCGTGGCCTTGCCCCAGCCCCGGGCGTCGAGGAAGGCGGCGATGACGTCCTCGCGGCTGTTTGTTTCCGGGTGTTCCGAGCGTTTCGTCACCGGTTTTCCAGCCCTTCGAGGCGCGCCGCCCATGCCCCGTATCCCGTCAGGGTTGCCATGCGCGGGCCGCCTGACGCATCGCCGGGCGGGGCGCCGTCACTGAATTCCAGATCGAGGTCGAGCCGTTCGGCGGGCAACAGATGGCCCAGCTTGCGCGGCCATTCCACAAGCGAGATGGCGCTCTCGAAGGCCTCCTCGATGCCCAGTTCATAGGCGTCTTCGGGTTTTTCCACGCGGTAGAGATCGAAATGCCAGACCGGGGCCGGGCTGCGGTCGTATATCTGGACCAGGGTAAAGGTGGGGCTGGGAACTTCTTCACCCGCGTCGCCCTCGCCGTGGAGGGCCGCCAGCGCGCGAATGAAGGCGCGGGCGAAGGTGGTCTTGCCACAGCCCAGATCGCCGCCCAGCGCGATTACGTCGCCGCCACGGGCCAGCGCCGCCACCTCTCCGGCCAGGGCGGCCGTGGCATCCACACTGCCAAGCCGCCGCGAGATCACATGGCTCGGTAGAGCGGAATCAGGGGATACGGTTTCTTTTGTCTTTTTGGTCTCTGTGGCCATCTGTCTTTCTTCTCTACCCGTACACAGTCCGCAACCGCTCTTGAACGGGCGGCGCGGGGCGGTCATGTTACCAGAGCCAGCCCCGGCAATGACAGAGAGACCCACGAACTCGGGAACCAGGACACTAACCATGCCTTCCGCCGCCTCCAGCCAGGAACATCAAACCGACATCGCCGTTATCGGCGCCGGTCCGGCGGGACTGTTCGCGGTTTTCCAGTGCGGCATGCTGGGTATGAAATGTCACGTGCTGGACGTGCTGGACGAGATCGGCGGCCAGTGCACCGCCCTCTATCCGGAAAAACCCATCTACGACATCCCCGGCCATCCGGAAATTTCCGCCGCTGACCTGATCACCGCGCTGGAACACCAGGCCGCGCCCTTTGCTCCCGTCTATCATCTCGGCCAGCTGGTGGAAATGTTGCAGCCGGCAACGGATGGCGGCTGGGTTTTGGGCACTTCGAAGGGCGTGCGCATTACCGCCCGGGCCGTGATTATTGCCGCCGGGGGCGGGGCCTTCGGACCCAACCGCCCGCCGCTTCCCGGCATCGAGACCTATGAGGGCAAGAGCGTTTTCTATCTGGTGAAGCGGCGCGCCGATTTTGCCGGCAAAAGGGTGGTCATCGCCGGTGGCGGCGATTCCGCCGTGGATTGGGCGCTCTCATTGGCGGAGGTGGCGGCCCATGTGATGGTGGTGCACCGCAGGCCTAAATTCCGCGCCGCCCCGGAAAGCGCCGCCCGGCTTCAGGAAATGGCGGAGAAGGGCGGGATTGAACTGGTGGTGCCTTATCAGCTCTCGGGTCTCGAAGGTGAGGACGGCGCGCTCTCCGCGGTCAGGGTGGCGACCCTGGATGGCGAGGAGCGTTCCCTCGAGGCCGACGTGCTGTTGCCCTTTTACGGTCTGTCGTCGAACCTCGGCCCCATCGCCGATTGGGATTCCCTGGGGGCGGAAGGCGGCGCCATCCCCGTGAATGCTGAGACCTGTCAGACTTCGGCGCCGGGTGTTTTTGCCGTCGGTGACGTGGCGGCCCTGCCGGGTAAGCTCAAGCTCATCCTCACCGGTTTTGCCGAGGCCGCCGCCGCTGCTCATGCCGCCTGGTCCCTGGTCCATCCCGGCGAGGAGCTCCATTTCCAGTATTCCACCACCCAAGGGGTGCCCGACGCCCCAAAGGGGGATTAAAGGGCGGTAAGAAAAGCCGTTACGCCTGTCCGGCCGACTTCACGTCTTCCCCGCCTTCCCCGTCATCCCCGGTTTTATCCGGGGCCGCCTCTCCATCCCCCGCTTCCCCGGATTCCACCGCCTCTTCGACTCCTCCGTTCCTCCCAGCTTCCACCAGTTCGCTGCGCACGGGCAGGATGATTTCCACACATGTGCCCTTGTCCATTTGCGAGGTCATGATCACCTGTCCGCCGTGAAGCTCCACCAGGTTTTTCACCAGAGGCAGGCCAAGGCCGGGACCTCTATAGGAGGCGTGTCTTTTACCCCGTATGAATGTATCGAAGGCCTTTTCCTGTTCCACTTCGCTCAGGCCGATTCCCGTATCGGTGACGGTGATATGCAGTTCCTTATCGGCGCGCCGCGCCGAAAGACGGACCTCGCCGCCGGGCAGGGTGAACTTGGCCGAGTTGCTCAACAGATTAAACACGGCCTGTTTGATGCGCCGCGCATCGGCGTAAATCTCACCCACATCTTGGCCGCACTCCAGGCTGAAGGTGAGTTCCCGGCTTGCCGCCTGTTCCTGCAACAGGCTCATGGCCCCGGACAGCATGGTCTGGACGTTCACGTTTTCAAGCTCCAGCTGCATATAGCCCGCCTCGATGGTGGCCAGATCGAGGATGTCGTTGATCAGCATCAGAAGATGCTGGGAGGAATCGAGAATGCCCTTGCTGTATTCCATCTGGCGCGGGGACAGCTCGCCGAAATACTGATTGGCGAGGATTTCCGAGAATCCGATGATGGTGTTGAGCGGGGTGCGCAGTTCGTAGGAAACGTTGGCCAGGAACTCCGATTTCAGCCTTGCTGCTTCTTCCATGGCGTTGGCATGGCCACGCAGGGCCTGTTCCACCCGGAAACGGTCGCTGATGTCGATATAGGTAAGCAGCACGTTGCCGTCGGGAAGCGGCACACAGCCATAGTCAATGATGGAATCATCGTTGCGCCGGAATTGTCCGGTGGCCGGTATGGGGGTGGTCACGGGAGAAACCATCTCTTCCCTGATTTGCTCCCAGTTCTCTGCCCGAGGCCAGAATTTACGTGTTTTCTCGGCGATGTCCCGGATGTGGGGTTCGGCGGCCAGGGTGTCGGCATCCAGGTTCCAGATTCGGGCATAGGCCGGGTTGCTGAGTTTGAGACGGCCGTCATTGCCGAACACGGCGATCCCCTCATAGAGGTTGTCCAGGGTTTCGCGCTGTACGTCGATCAGGGTGTTGTAGGAACTTTCCAGAGCCAAACGGTCGGTCACGTCCTCATAGGTAAAGATAAGGCCGCCGAAGGGATGAGGCGCCACCAGCGTACGCAGGGTGGTGGTGTCGGGAAGGTGGACCATCTCTTCCCGTGGCTCGATGAGCGAGGTGAACAGTTCCCGCTGTTTCTTCTTGAAGGCCTGGAAATCGGCGTATTCGGGGAGCAGGCGTTTTTCGTAAAGGATCTCGTGGATTTCTCCTATCTGGGGCTGGCTTTCCAGCCAGGAGACGTCGAGCCCCCACAGCCGGGCGAAGGCGATATTGAAGAAGGTCAGTTTCTGCTCCGGGCTGAAGATGGCGATGGCGATATTGATGCGTTCCAGCACCTCGCCATGGGCGGCGATATGGCGGTTGAGTTCCTGATGGGCGACTTCCATCTCGCTGAAATCAAGGGCGAAGCCCACAACCCCCTGTGGCCCGCCGTCCTCTTGCTCGTGCCCCTCTTTTTCGCTGCCCAGAGGAACCTCCGTGAACTCAAGAAGATGCCGCATGCCGTCAACGACCAGATGGTGGCTTTCCGACTGGGCCATGCGGGTAAGAATGGCGCGTTCGCCCAGCGCCCGCCCCTGGGTGGAGACCAGCCCGGCGGCGATTTCGCGGGTTATGGCGGCGTCGGGATCGGATTCGGCGTCCACGGCTCGCCTGTAGGCACGGTTGCAATAGCGCAGGGACAGGTCGTTGTTCCGCCACCACACCGGGATCGGCAAGGCGTCGAGAATCCGCTCCAGGCGCGCCTTGTCCTCGCTCAGCGCATCGACGAGCGTGGATTGGCTGTCTTTTTCCCTCTCCTCGCCGCTGATTTCCCGAAACCAGACGAAATCCACAGGCGGATCTCCGGCCTGGGAGGCCCGGGATCCCATGACCCGAAAGCGTTGGCCCGATGTGGTTTCCAGCGGCTCATGGAGCAGCGGCCCATGGAGTTGCGGCAGGTCAAAGCCGGTGCCGCGCTGGCGTAGCCCCTCCACGGCGCGTTTAAGCTTCTCCGCCGCGTGCGGACGGAAACATCCCATGACGTGGGAAAGACCAGCATCGCCGGGGGCTGCGAAGGTTTTGGCCGCTCCCGGGGACAGGAATTCCCTGCCCTCGGCGGGATCCCAGTAGAGGCAGATATCGGGCGAGGAATCGATGATCGCGCGCAGCCGCAAGGCCTGGGAGGCATGGCGGGTCAGCTCCTCTTCGGTCCGGGAAAGCCGCAGTTGCAGGGGGCGCCAAAGCATGAAAAAGACGTAAGCCCCCGCGGCCAGCGCCACCAGCACCACCAAAACCATCGCCAGCACGGGAAAGGCGCCGCTTGCGGTCGCGCCCGCCTCTCCGGCGGCAGGACCGGCGGCGAGGGCGGCAGCCGGAAACAGGACCGCCAGCGCCCCACAGACCGCATACGCGGCCATCAAAACCGGAAGATGGAGTATAGAAAGGGTCTCTCGCCCCATTGATGCTCCCCCGACGGAAAAACCATGCAACAACTGCTAAACGGGAACTATACCGCCTCAATAGGATGAAGCGGCAACCGTAAAGTGCATCCCCGCGCAGGGGGGGTGCCGGGGAGCGGAATCCTAGTAGCGGTAATGGTCCGGCTTGAAGGGGCCGTCCTTGGAAACGCCGATATATTTCGCCTGCTCGTCGGTAAGGGTGGTCAGATGCGCCCCCACCTTCTCGAGATGCAGGGCGGCCACCTTTTCATCGAGGTTCTTGGGCAGCACGTAGACTTTGTTTTCGTAATTTTCGTAGTTCTTCCACAGCTCGATCTGGGCCAAAACCTGGTTGGTGAAGGAGGCGCTCATGACGAAGCTGGGATGGCCGGTGGCACAGCCCAGATTCACCAGCCGGCCCTTGGCCAGCACGATCAGGCGTTTGCCGTCGGGAAATTCCACCTCGTCCACCTGAGGCTTGACCTCGTGCCAGGCCATGTTCTGCAGGCTTGCGATCTGAATTTCGGCGTCGAAATGGCCGATGTTACAGACGATGGCGCGGTCCTTCATCTCGCGCATATGCTCCAGCGTGATGACGTCGGCATTGCCGGTGGCGGTGACGAAGATATCTCCCTTGGCGGCGGCGTCCTCCATGGTCACCACCTCGAAGCCCTCCATGGCCGCCTGCAGGGCGCAGATGGGATCAATCTCGGTAATCATGACGCGCGCGCCCTGGCCCCGCATGGAGACGGCGCATCCCTTGCCCACGTCGCCATAGCCGCAGACCACGGCGATCTTGCCGGCGATCATGACATCGGTGGCGCGCTTGATGCCGTCCACCAGGCTTTCGCGGCAACCGTACAGGTTATCGAATTTGGACTTGGTGACGGAATCGTTGACGTTGATACAGGGCACGGCGAGGCTGCCGGCCTTTTCCATTTCATAAAGCCGCAACACACCGGTGGTGGTTTCTTCGGAAATCCCCCGCACCTCTTCCATCATATCGCGGTGGTTGTCATGCATGACCTGGGTCAGGTCGCCGCCGTCATCGAGGATCATGTTGGGGGTCCAGCCGTCGGGACCGGTGATGGTCTGGTCGATGCACCACATGGCCTCTTCTTCGGTTTCGCCCTTCCAGGCGAATATGGGAATGTCTGCCTCGGCCATGGCGGCGGCGGCCTGGTCCTGGGTCGAGAAGATATTGCACGAGGACCAGCGCACTTCCGCGCCCAAAGCGGTCAGGGTTTCCATCAGAACCGCGGTCTGGATGGTCATGTGGAGACAGCCGGCGATGCGGGCGCCGGCAAGGGGCTGTTCCTTCCCGTATTCGGCGCGCAACGCCATCAGGCCCGGCATTTCGGTTTCGGCGATGGTGATTTCCCTGCGCCCCCAATCGGCGAGCGAGATATCGGCGACTTTGTAATCCGGGGATGAACCCATGAGGCGTCTCCTTACAGTGTGGGCCTTGGGGGGAGTCCCCCGGGCCGCGCCCTTGCGGCGTTACCATGAAATCCGTGCCGCCGTATAGCAATCCCGACCCTTAAGGACAAGGCTTCAGCCCCAAAAGGTGGGCTCTTTCATAAGATTTGCCACGGTTTTCATTAAGGCTTCGTTACGCCAGGGCGTTGAAATCATCGAGCAGGGTGGAGATGCGCCCGGGATCGCTTTGTTCCATGACGGCATGGACCAGCCGCTGCGCCGCCGCCACGTCGAGGCTGCGGATACGCTGTTTCACTTTCAACAGGCTGGCCGGCGCCATGGACAGCTCGTGGATGCCAAGCCCTACCATAAGCGCCGTATAGCGGGGGTCGCCGGCGATCTCTCCGCAGACGCTTACCGGGATGCCGGCGTCGCCGCCGGCCGCGGTGGTGAACTGGATCAGCCGCAATACCGCGGGGTGGATGGGGTTGTAGAGATGCGCCACCTGTTCGTCGCCACGGTCGATGGCCAGGGTGTACATGGTGAGATCATTGGTGCCGATGGCGAAGAACTCACAAAGCTTGGCGAGGCTGTCGGCGGCCAGCGCGGCGCCGGGAGTCTCAATCATGATCCCCAGTGGCGGCAGGGGGTCGGGAATCGGCACCTTGCGGCGTTTCAGCTTGGTTGCCACGTTGCGTAGGATCCGCCGCACCTGCCTGATCTCGGAGACGCCGGAGATCATGGGTACCAGTATGCGCACCGGACCATAGGCGCCGGCCCGCAGAATGGCCGCCAGCTGCGTCGAAAGCAGCTCGGGTATCTTCAGGGACAGGCGAATGGCGCGCAGTCCCAGCGCCGGGTTAACGCTGGGCATCAGATGGCCACCCAGCGAGGTAGCCAGTTTTTCACTACCCACGTCGAGGGTGCGCACGGTTACCGGCCGGCCTTTCATGGCGGCCACAAGTTTGCGCAGGGAATCGAACTGTTCCTGCTCGCTGGGCAGGTCGTCGCGGTTCATGAACAGGAATTCGCTGCGCAAAAGGCCGATCCCTTCAGCGCCGCTGTCGCGGACGTTATCAAGCTCGCGCGGCAGTTCGATATTGGCGAAGAGATCAATCTTGGTGCCGCTGCGGGTTTCGGCGGGCAGTTTTTTCAGCCGTGCCAGTTGCTGTTGGGCCCGTTGCAGATCCTTGCGGCGGCGTTTGTATTTCTCAAGGGTGGCCGGGGAAGGATTGATGATGAGGATTCCCGCACCCCCGTCCACAATCATCATTTCCCCGCTCGCCATGCCGGAAAGCAAGCCGGAAACGCCCAGAACGGCGGGAATCATCAGCGAACGGGCCATGATGGCGGTATGGCTTTCGGGGCCGCCCAGCGTGGTGGTGAACCCGGCTACCCTGCCGGGATCGAGAAGGGCGGTGTCGGCGGGGGTGAGTTCCTCGGAGACGATGATGCTGCCCTCTGGCAGGGTGGAAAACGCCGTCGGCGGGGATTTGGTCAGAGACCGCAGCAGACGGCCGCCGACCTCGCGGATGTCTTCCATGCGCGCCGCCAGATAGGAATCTTCCATCGCCTGGAAGCCCTTGCCGATCTCGGAAATTTCCGCCTGTACCGCAGCCTCGGCGTTGATGAACTTCTCGCTGATACGGTCCTCCACGCCGCGGATCAGGCGCGAGCCCTCAAGCATGTGGAGATGGGCGTCGAGAAGGTATCCCAGCTCTTCGGCGGTGGCTTCGGGAAGGGTCTGGGCCTTGGATTTGAGTTTCAGAAGCTGTCTGCGGGTGCGCCCCACGGCTTCGTCGAAACGGGCCAGCTCGCTGTCCACCTTTTTGGGCGGTATAGCGTATTCGGAGACCTCCACCGCGCCGCTTTCGCGCACATGGATGGGGCCGATGGCGATGCCGGGGGAAACGCCCAGCCCCTCAAGGGTTCGTTCCTTGGCTGTCGCGGGGGGCTTTTTTTTTCTGCTACCGGCCATGTCTAGTCTTCATCGAAGTTTCTGGTAATCAGGTTTTTAAGCGCATCCAGCGCGTCTTCCGCCTGGTCGCCCGTGGATTCGATCACAATCTCGGAGCCGGGCGTGGCGGCAAGCATCATCAGGCCCATGATGGACAACCCCGAGACCTCGGTGCCGTCCTTGCGGACGGTAATCTCGGCGCCAAACTGTCCCGCCGTCTTGACGAATTTGGCGGCGGCGCGGGCATGCAGGCCGAGGCGGTTGGTAATGGTCATGGTGATCCTGTGTATGGATTTGCCCTCGGCGAAATCCTGTCCCGACCTGAATTCGCTCACGCCTTTTCTTCCCCCAGCAGACCCGAGGCCACATTGATATATTTACATCCCGCCTTCTGGGCGCTGGCCACGGCCTCGGCCAGCTCCATTTCCTCGCGCACGCTGGCCAGCTTGATCAACATGGGCAGATTAACCCCGGCGATGACCTCCACCGGGGCTTTCTCCATGACCGAAATGGCCAGGTTGGACGGTGTGCCGCCGAACATGTCGGTGAGAAGGACTACGCCGCTGCCGTCGTCGACGGCGGAAATACTTTCCAGGATGTCCTTCCTGCGCTCTTCCATGTCGTCGTTGGGGCCGATGCAGATGGCCCGGATATTGGCCTGGGGTCCGACCACATGTTCCAGCGCCGCCACGAACTCCGCGGCCAGCCTTCCATGGGTGACGAGAACCATTCCGATCATGATCAAGCCCTTCCCGGCCGCCTGTACGGCGGTCAAATTCCAATCCCAGCGGTGGAGATTGACGCCATGTTCCCCGCCGCGCAACCAAGAAGCACGTTTTTCGGGGTTTTTTGCTTTCCGCCGCCCCTATTTTCTCCCGTTATTCCCCGGCCATGGAGCGCACGGCGAGGCGCAGCTTGGCCGCCGCCGATGCCTCGAAGGGGTTGAGCCGCAACAGGGGCAGCGCAATACCCAGAATCTCGGTGGTTTCGGGTTCCGGCATGCGTTCGGGCGGGTCCGGCACCAGATCCACCACCAGCCCAAGGATGCCCGAAGTTTCCGCTTCTACCGCAAGAATGCCGATTCCTCTCACTTCCATTTTCCCGGCGATGGTTTCTGGCGCCGATGCCACCAGCCGCCCGTCCCGCATGGTGACCAGGGTCTGGTCGTCGGCGATCAGCCGTGCGCCGCCATCAATCAGCCGCAGCGCCAGATCGCTCTTGCCGCTGCCGGAAGGCCCGCGCAACAGCACGGCCACCCCGTCAAGGGTGACGCATGTGCCATGGGTCAAGGTCATGGGGTGACGGTGCCCGCAACGGCAAACCCTGTCAACGGCGGTTGGTTAAACCTCCAATTGAACTAAAGATATTATTCGCGCGGCAGGCGGACGGTGAAACGGGCGCCGCATACGCCGCCGTCCTTGGCGGTCAGGTTCTCGGCGTACAGGGTGCCGCCATGGGCTTCGACGATCTGCCGGGAAATACTTAGCCCGAGCCCGGAATGAAGGCCGAATTTCTCGCCTTCGGGGCGTTCGGTATAAAAACGCTCGAAAATGGTTTCGCGCTTGTTTTCCGGGATTCCGGGGCCTTCGTCCTCGATCGCCACGATCACACAATCACCGTCTTCGCCGTTTTCCCGCGTCACGCGACAGGTGATGGTGCCACTGGGGGGGCTGAAGGAAACGGCATTGGCGATCAGGTTGCGGAAAACCTGGACCAGCCGTCCCTCGATGGCAGAGGCATGAAAATCGGTCTCCGCCCCGGCCGCCACCGTCAAAGCGGGTTTCCCGCCGCCGCTGGTGGTGTTGTGTATGTCGCCGAGGGTGGCGAGAAGTCCGGCCACGTCCACCGGGGCTCGGGTGGCCCGGGACAGTTCGGCGTCGAGCCGGGAGGCGTCGGAAATGTCGCTGATGAGGCGGTCTATTCTCTGTACGTCGTCGAGGACAACCGCCAACAGCTTGCGTTGTTTCTCCGGGTCGGTGACGCCGGCTGCCGTCTCCACGGCGCTGCGCAGCGAGGTCAGCGGGTTCTTGATCTCGTGGGCCACGTCGGCGGCGAAGCTTTCGATGGCGTCCATGCGCTGCCACAGGGCCGCCGTCATGTCGCGGAAGGCCCCGGAAAGATCGCCGATTTCATCACCCTGTGCGGTGAAATCGGGAATTTCCACATGGCGGTCATGATGGCGGCGCACCCGTTCCGCCGCCTCGGCCAGATTGTGGATGGGCCGCGCGATGGTGCCCGCCAAATACAGCGACAACAACACGGTCACGGCCAGGGTGACGGCGAAAATCTTGAGGATATCGAACCGCACCGAACGCAGGGTGGCCAGAATGTCCCCGCCATCGCGGGACAACAGGATCGCCCCCATGACTTCCTTGTAATACTGCACCGGCACGGCGACGCTTAAAATGATACCTCCCTCGCCGTCGCTGCGCAGGGCGCGGGCGCTTTCCCCTTCAAGCGCGGACATGACCTCGTCGAAGTCGATGGCGCCGGGGATTTCGGGCTCGCTGTAGGGCACCTCTTCGGTGGCTGAAAAAGGTCCGTTTGTGGAGAAAAAAAGGCCGTCTATGCGGTCGAAAATGCCGTTCAGCCAGGACTGGAAGCCGCTCCCGTCCTCCGGCAGATCGCGGCGGTAAACCGTCCGTCCGGCGCCGGGAAGCGTCAGGCTGTCGGCCAGAAGCGCGCCCTCCACGCCGAACAGCCGGGCGTGAACGCCCGCGGGCTCCGCCAGGCGGCGCATCATCTGACCGGCCAGGCTGGGAAGCAAATGGGGCCGGTCGGCGGGGCCGGTGGCCACCGCGCCTTCGCCCAGGGCGGCGGCGAATACCTCGCCCTGGGTCTGCAACGCCGCCAGCTTGGTTTCGACCAGGCTTTTGCGGTATTCGCCAAAATACAGCAATCCGCCCACGAGAATGGCCAGGGCCAGCACATTGAGCGCCAGAATGCGCCGCGTCAGGGGCGACATGAGTCCCCGCTTGCGCACCAGCGGTTCGGTTGCGGCGTCGTGGGCGGTGTTGTGGCCGGGCGGCTGCGGGTCGGGGGTGTCCGTGTTTTCCGTCATGTTGCGGCTTCTTACTGTGGGAAAGACCGCAAAGGGTCAGTCGGCATTATAGCGGTATCCGATGCCGTAGAGGGTTTCGATCTGTCCGAAACCCTTGTCGATACGGCGGAACTTCTTGCGCAGCCGCTTGATGTGGCTGTCGATAGTCCTGTCATCCACGTAGATATGCTCGCCATAGGCCGCGTCCATCAGCTGGTCCCTGCTTTTCACATGGCCGGGCCGCAGGGCCAGGGATTTCAGGATCAGAAACTCGGTCACCGTCAGGGGCACTGTTTCGCCCTTCCAGCTGCACACATGACAGGTGGAATCCAGGACCAGCTCGCCGCGCGCGATCATTTCTGCGGGCGCGGCCTCGCCCTCTTCACCGGCGGCGATTTCGGCGCGCCGCAACAGCACCCGCACCCGTTCCACGAGGAGACTCTGGGAAAAGGGTTTCTTGATGTAATCGTCGGCGCCCGAGCGCAGGCCCTCCAGTTCGTCCTCTTCTTCATCCTTGGAGGTGAGAAAGATCACCGGCACGGTGGAGTGGCGCCGCAATTGGCTCAGCATTTCCATGCCGTCCATGCGTGGCATCTTGATATCCAGAAGCACCAGATCGGCGGGCCGCGACATCAATGCCGACAGCGCCTCGGCGCCGTTGGAATAGCTGCGCACGGCAAACCCTTCCGATTCCAGCGCCAGCGACAGCGAGGTCAGGATATTCTGGTCATCATCCACCAAAGCGATGGTATGGGTCACGTCCGGGTCTCCTTGTTATCTCCCGTAAGGGCCACCACATGCCATACTATCAGAAATTGTGGCTTTTCGGCGGCACACACGGCCGCCCTGACCATTCTGCGGCAAAACATCCCTTGAGGGGCGATAAGGGATAGGATATAGGCAGGGGAAGCTGGACTCACAATACACAGGCGGCGGATTCTCCGTGACCGACAGGCGCAAACACATTCCCGGACCGACGTGCAGGCGAGCATGCAGGCGTGCCGGCGCGTGGCTGGCTCTGATGGCCATGGCGGCCTCGGTGCTGTTGGGCGCGGGAATTGGCGTTTCCACCGCCGCCGCTTCTCCCGCCTCATCCCACGACAATGCCGCCTATGGCGATTCCAGCCTGGTCGCCGCCCTGGCGCAAATCTGCACCCCTGGGGGGCTTAAATCCGGCCACGCCGCCGTACCAGGTGGGCCCGAGGGGGGAATGTCTTTCCCCGCCAAATGCTCTCATTGTTGTCTGGCCCTGGAATTATCTCTGGACAGAGGCGGAAATTCACCGGAACCCGTCTCCTACCCCTCCTCCCGGTCCTTTGTCCGGCATGGCTCCGTGGTTATGCCCGAGGCCGGAGACGCGGCTTTCCGGCCGTTTACGCGCGGACCTCCCTCCCGCGTCTGAATTTATTTAAAGCACACGAAGCCGGGCCACCTTACCTTTTACGGGAAGGGCGGGTCCGTGCCGTGTTTTTCAAGAAAATCGAAAAGTTGTTTGCGGGCGCGGCTGTGACATGCCGGGCGCGTGAAGGGAGAAATTCACAATGCGACCTTATTATCTTGTTTTCTGCGCCCTTGCTGCGGGAGTTCTGCTCACGTCCGCCGGCCCCGCCGCCGCACAAGACGGCCAGGACGGCGTGGAAGACCTGGACCTGGAGAACGCACCCGTCATCACGATTTACGGGAGAACCTTCGAGGAAAGCGAACCCGATGGGCACGCCCCGGTCGGGGTCATGGGCGATCATGTGCATAAGGAAAGAGAAATCATGCTGTCCTACCGTTACAAGCGCATGAAGATGGACGGCAACCGCGACGGCACCACCGATCTGAGCACCGACGAAGTGCTCGATTCATGGATGGTGGCGCCGCTGCGCATGGATATGGAGATGCATATGTTCGGCGCCATGATCGGCGTTACCGACGATTTTACCGTGGCCCCCATGATCCCCTATATCCGCAAGGAAATGGACCATATCAACCGCGCCGGCGTGGCCTTCACGACCAAATCGAAGGGCATTGGCGATGTCCGGCTGACCGGCCTCTACAGGTTTTTCAAGCGCGAGAAACACAACATAATCCTCAACGCCGGGATCAGCTTTCCCACCGGCTCCATCGACGAGAAAAGCGCCACCCCCACCGACCGTAACGGCGTCAACGATCTTCCCTATCCCATGCAGCTCGGCTCCGGCACCTACGACTTTCTGCCCGGCCTCACGTACCGGGGATACGCCGGAGACTATTCATGGGGCGCCCAGGCCACGGCCACCATCCGCAGCGGCGACAACAGCCATGATTACCGGCTCGGCAACCGTCTCCAGGTCTCGGCCTGGGGCGGGCGGCGGCTCACCGACTGGGCCAGCGCCTCGCTGCGTGTGGCCTGGGAGTCCTGGGGCGACATTCGCGGCAGGGACCCCAATCTCAACACCGCCATGGTGCAGAGCGCCAGCACCACCCTGCAGGGCGGCCAGCGGGCCGATGCCATTCTCGGACTCAATTTCATTGTGCCGCGCGGTCCCCTGATGGGGAACCGGCTGGCGCTTGAGGGCGGGCTGCCGGTTTACCAGAGGCTCGAAGGCCCGCAGCTTAAAACCGACCATTTCTTCACGGTGAGTTGGCAGAAGACCTTTTAGCGTCTTATCTGCTTCCGCAGTCCTGTTCCGGCCCGCTCCCCCTCCCGTCCACCACGAGTCACATGCGGCATCGTAGGCTTGGGGTGGCCGGGAGGGGGAGCGGGCTGGCGCCGCCAAAACAAATAATGCGTGTCGCGTGCGGGAGAGGGACCGTTTGCGGAAAGGCGCTTTTCTCCCACTTGTAAACGCTCTTGCCCGTGGCTACATTGGGTCGGTGATGGTTCCCCGGTTTTGGGGATGAAAAGGGAACGCGGTGCGGTGATGTGGGGGAAATCTCCCCTTTGCGCCAATTCCGCGGCTGTTCCCGCAACTGTAAGCGGCGAGTTCACTCCGCTGAGCGCCACTGGAAGGCTTGTAAGAGCTTCCGGGAAGGCCAGGAGAGGGATGACGATCCGCAAGTCAGGAAACCTGCCATCGCTTATCGTCAGCGCAATCCCTTCGGGCGGGCAAACCCGGCGGGGCAAAGGAAAACATCCCCTTGATTGCGATGACGCTTTAATCGGTAACTGCTTTAATTTTGGAGACACCGTTATGCGTCATAGTTCTTCCGTTAAAACCCTTTCCTCCACACAGTCGCTATCCCTCTCGGCAAAGGCCACGCCGGTGCTTATAGCGGCTCTTCTTGGTATGTTCATGCTCTACGGCGTCGGTTTCGCCGGCTCTCAGACGTTGCACAATGCAGCCCATGACGGCCGCCATGCCTTTGCCTTCCCCTGCCACTAGACGCGGGGGCTCCATATCATGTTGAGGCAGATTCTGGCCTCCGCGGTAATCGCGGGGGCGCTCGCCGGTATTCTGGTGTCCGGGCTGCAGACGATCCGGGTGGTTCCCCTGATTCTCGAGGCCGAAACCTATGAATCCACCAGTGAACCTTCATCAACGGCCACAACGGCCCACCATCATGACACGCCCGCGTCCCACGATCATGGGGAGGGCATCGCCGCAAGCGGCGTCTGGGCGCCCGAGGAAGGGGTGGAGAGAACCCTCTATACCCTTCTTACCAATATCCTGACGGCCACCGCCTTCGCCCTGTTGCTCACCGCCTGTTACGCCCTTGCGGGCCATGTGGACGGACGCCGCGGCATGTTATGGGGGCTGGCCGGTTTCGCCGTCTTTCATCTGGCGCCGTCCCTGGGCCTACCGCCGGAACTCCCCGGCAGCATGGCGGCGCCGCTTTACGACCGCCAGGCCTGGTGGTTCGGCACGGTGGCGGCCACGGCGGCCGGTTTGGCGCTGTTGGTATTTCACCGCGAAGACGTATTCAAGGTGCTGGGGGTGGCTCTGCTGGCGCTGCCTCATCTCATCGGTGCGCCCCATCCCGAGGTCCACGGCGGTCTGGCGCCGCCGCAACTGGCCTCCCAGTACGTGGTGGCCGCCCTGGTGACGGCGGGGGTGTTCTGGGTCTTTCTCGGTGCGGTTTCCGGTTTCCTGTTTCACAGGATGGAAGAGGAGGCATGACCCGCAGCGGGCAGCGATGTGCGCTGAAACTGACCTGTTTGGGTCTATTCGCCCTTGTGGCCGTTGCCTCCGCCCGCGCCGATGTTGCCCTCTATGACGACGGCATCCTGAATATTGATTTCGGCCTTACCGTGGGCGGCGGTCTTTTCAAGACCCGCAATACCAATTTCGGGGCCGGGCTGGACGAGCCGGGAAAGGGGACCGTCGCCGACGTGGACTGGCGCGAGGCCTTCGCCCTGCCCAAACTGACGGCAGAGTTTGCTCCTCCCGGCATGGGATCCTTTTACGGCGGGCTGGGCTATGTGTTTGCCGCCACCCGCGGCGTGGGCACGCCCGACGGGCTGACCTTCAACCGTCCCGACGCCATCGACAACGAATTCGCCTATGGGGGCTGGAAATCGGGCGGCCTGACCCCGTCCCTGGGCACCGACGTGGTGGATATCTCCTGGGGGCGGCAGGGGTTCGAGGTGGGCGACGGGTTTCTTATCGCCGACGGCAATAACGAACAGTTCCGCAAGGGAACCCTGCTTCTCGGTCCCCGCAGCTCTTTCCCGCGCGCCGGGCTGTTGCGCGTCAACACCCGGCCCGTGCGCTTCGATCTCTTTTATCTGGAATCCGACCACGATTTCGACGATCCGCACCTTTTCGGGGGCAATGCCGAACTGATTAACGAAACCTACGGCACCCTGGGCGTCTACGGGTTCAGGATTTTCGACGCCGACCCGGCCACCACCCGCGACGGACTGCGCGTCGTCTCGGTGCGCGGCGAGGGAAACCCCCTCGCTTATTTCGGCGTGGAGAACACCCATTTCGCCTTTGAATACGCCGACCAGCACAACAGCGAGACCTCGCGCAAGGCCGATGCCCAGGGCTGGCACGCCACGGCCGGGTATAGGTTCGCCGATCTTCCCTGGACGCCGGACCTCACCTACCGGTTCAGCCATTTCAGCGGCGATGACCCCGATACCTCCGAAAATGAGACCTTCGATCCCCTGTTCGTGGCCGGACCCGGCGTCGGCACCTGGTTCCAGGGCGAAATCACAGGCCAGTATCTCATCACCAACGCCAATCTCGACGTGCATATGGTGGCGCTTTCCGCCACGCCCACGGAGGGGCTGAATCTGGGGCTGCAATTTTTCAATTTCACTCTCGACGAACCCGGCGCCCAGACCCCGGCCACCGGCTTTAGCGCTGTCTCAAGCAATGATTTCGGGGACGAGATCAACGTCTTCGCGGAAGTGACCGCTTTCGACCATCTCACCGTAATGCCGCTCTATGGCGTCGTGCTTCCCGGGGAGGCCGCTCAACAGATGAACGGGCGCCACGAGAACTATCATCTCTTCGAGTTGATCCTGACGCTGGAATACTAGGATTCCCGGACAGGCCCGACCTGTCGGTCCGATCCCTAGATATCCTTGCAGATATCCACCAGCACTTCGCGCATCCACACATAGGCCGGATGGTCGTGTTCGCGGCTGTGCCACAACAGCGCAATCTCCACCGGGTCGAGCTCCATGGGAACCGGCATGATATGGAGGTCGCTGATACCCGCGAAGCGTTCGGCCATGCGCCGCGCCAGGGTGATAATAAGATCCGACTTTTCGACGATCAGGGGCGCCACCAGGAAATGGTTGCAGGTCATGGGAATGCGCCGCTTGAGCCCCCGTTTTTCGAGCACACGGTCGGTGACGCCGGTGGCCTCGCCGGTAATGGTCACCAACAGGTGGTTGGCCGCCACGAACTCGTCGAAGGTGATGTCATGACCGGCCAGGGGATGGTCGTGGCGCATGACGCAGACATAATTTTCGGCGAACAGGATCAGGCTTTTGAAACGCTCGGGATATTGCGGATAGACACCGCCGGTGGGGAACCCGCCGATGACGAAATCCACTTCATTGGCGTCAAGCTGGTCGAAACTGGACACATAATCGTTATGGCGGACGCGCACGCCCACGTTGGGCGCGATGGTTTCCAGGCGGTTCATGAGGCGTGGCAGCACCAGGGAAGCCACGTAATCGGCCATGGACAGGTTAAAGGTGTGGGTGGCCGTGGCCGGGTCGAACACCACGGGATCGAAGGCCGTTTCCACCATTCCTAAGGCATTGCGCAGAACCGGGCCAAGCTCCAGGGCGCGTGAAGTGGGCATCATGCCCTCGGCCCCGCGCACGAACAGGTCATCCTTGACCAAGTGACGCAGCCGGTTGAGGGCGTTGCTGACGGCCGACTGGGTCAGGCCCAGCCGTTTCCCGGCGCGGGTCACGTTGCGCTCGCGCATGACGGCGTCAAAGATCACGAGGAGATTAAGGTCGACGAGGGCTAAATTCATGTCAGTGATTATTGCTATGCAAAATATTAATTTTACAAATTACTAATCCCTCACTACATTCCTGTCAACACTTGGTTGGAAACATCTTCAAGAAACGACGAACCCAGCCAAAGAAATGCAACAGGCGGGAAAGCCCATGCCGGCCCCGCGTAACAAAGGAGTAATAAAAATGAAGAAATTTATTTATGCGGCCTCGGTTCTGGGCACCCTGGTTTCGGGTTTTGCGTCCTACGCCAATGAAGTCGCCCTCAGGACCACCAGCGAGGTCTACCCCATCGGCAAGGCCTATCGTGCGGTCAAGGCCCGTGACGACTATGCGCTCATGACCCGGGCCTATTTCAACCGCGAAGACCTTGTCTATGAATTCGCTTACAAGGCCGAAGACGGTTCCATGAAGGAAGTGGTGTTCGACGCCGTTTCCGGCCAGACGGAGTAACACGCCGTCACCACGGAAGAGACGACCCCGGAGACACGGGCCATGGTAATGATCCCCCCCTTTTCCATGTAGCCTGTCTCCAAAAAAAGGACCCGCAATCCTCCCTGCGGGTCCTTTTTCTTTGTCTGTAATTTATAAATCTGAATGTGATGTCAGCCGGTATCGGAAGAACGGCGCACCTCTTCCATCGGTGTCGCCCGCATTTCCCTTTTCAGGGTGCGCACTTCTTCTTCCATGGCCGCCAGGCGCTTGTTGAGAACTTCGTTTCTTTCCGCCAGATCGGTCTGAAGGCCGCGCAGATGGGTCTGAACCAGAGTCCGGTTGTGGGCGTTCTGATCCTCAACTTTTTTTGCTGAATTTATGGCCAGGAAAAAAGCCGCCAAAGACAGAAGAATAGCCATAAAGCCCAGAATAACCATGTTTTGAATAAACTCCCTCTCATGCCGCGCGGGGCGTGAACGTCTTGGATAAAAAACACAAACCGCCTTTAGATCCCTATCCATCTTGGGCGGCATGAGCACTGAACTCTGGGGCTACGGGGGTGAGTATTCATGGTCCCTTGATTCCAGTCAACAGGCTTCCGGGGATTGGGTCGGAATAATCTATTTTTTTCCTGTTTCACCCTTGCCTACCCCATGGCGAGGCAGTTTTTAGGCGCGGTTTTGGGGTGAAAAGCACGCATCGGTAGCACACTCATCCGGCATGCCTGTCCAGTACCCCCGTCCCGGTCTCTCTTGCCCTTTGCGGCCATCTTGAAATCCGCGGTAAACCGCACATATGATCCCTGTTGACCCCTGTGTCCGGTGCTGCTGGAGTGTCGGCGGTGGTCAGGTTTCCGGGTGCCTATGAAGGGCCCGGCGCCTCTCTTGCTCATTTGTCAGAGGAGCTTGCGGCATGACACGTCTTTCTCTCTTCAACAGCCCCCTGCTGTTGGGGTTCGATCATTTCGAGCGCACCCTGGACAGAATTTCCAAAGCCTCGGGTGACGGCTACCCACCCTATAATATTGAACAGACCGGTGACGACAGGCTGAAGATCACTCTGGCCGTGGCCGGCTTCGCCATGGATGATCTGCATGTGTCCGTGGAGGACAACCAGCTGGTGGTGCGCGGCAAACAGGATGATGACGACTCCCGCACCTATCTTTACCACGGCATCGCCGCGCGTCAGTTCCAGCGCGCCTTCGTTCTCGCCGAGGGGATCGAGGTGACGGCCGCTTCCCTGGATAACGGCCTGCTGCATATCGATCTGGTTCGTCCCGAAATAAAAACCCAGACCCGTACCATTGATATCGAAGACGGCTCCGCCGCCGAATCCGGCGTCCAGGGCGAAGCCTCAATTGTTGATGTGAACCGGAAAAGGGAAGCGTCGTAAGACGCCTGCCCCCCTGAAAAGAATCATGACCATGACCGGAAAAGAAGAGCTGCGCGCCATATCTTCCCAGGACCTGTTCGCCCTGGGCGTTCAGGGCATCGCCTATGTGCGTCCGGTAAGCGGCGAGGAAGGCACCCTGTATTCGGTTCATTCCGCCGATGGGCGGCAGCTTGGCGTTTTCGACGACCTTGAACTGGCCTTCGTTGCCGTTCACCAGAACGGCATGGAACTGGTGAACGTCCACTAGAGTCTCTCCGGCTAATATTGACTCGCTCCGACCGAGAGCATTTGGGCTTGGAGTAGGAGCGCTTTGCAGAGCGTAGCGGCGCTACGGTCAATAAGCGCGACGCCCGTCAAGCCCAAATGCTCCGGCCCCGTTGGGGTGGCCCGTGGCGGGCGTCCGCTGTGTTGCGCCGTTTGCCCGATGCCCCACATCGCGCCGCGCGGCGCGCCTGACGGACCGCCGAGCCACATGCCATCAGAGAGGGTCAATATTAGCCGGAGAGACTCTGGTTTCTTGCCGGTGGGGAGGTGCGGCTGTCCGCCGCCGCCGATACTCAGTCCATACTCAGCCGATATTCAGGCGCCGTTCGACACCCTGGTCAGCAGGGAATAGATGTCGCCGGAACTTTCGGCATTACGCAAGCTTTCGCAAGCGCTGCCGTCGCGCAAAAGGCGCGAGACCCGGGCCAGGGCCTTCAAGTGATCCGCACCCGCCGATTCCGGCGCCAGTAACAGAAAAATCAGATCCACGGGCTGTTCGTCTATGGCCTCGAAATCGATGGGTTTTTCAAGACGGGCGAACATGCCGTGCAGCTTGTCGAGGCCCGGCAGCTTGCCGTGGGGAATGGCGATCCCGGTGCCGACACCGGTGGTCCCCAGTTTTTCCCGCTCCAGCAGCACATCGAAGATGGCTCCCTCGTCTTGATGGATAAGGGGCGCCAGACGCTTGGAGAGTTCCTGGAGAGCCTGTTTTTTGCTCCGCGCCCGTAATTTGGGAACGATGCTTTCGGGAGAGACCAGGTCGGAAATTTCCATACCTTTAACCACTAATTATTTAGCGTTTGCCGCGGTTTCGGATGGCACGCCGCCTTGGGGGTCGACCCAGCCGATATTCCCGTCGGACCGGCGGTAGACCATGTTAAGACCGCCATGGGCGCTGTTACGGAAAAGCAGGGCGGAAAGATCGGCAAGGTCCATCCGCATCACAGCCACGCCCACGGTGAGGGTTTCCACCTCGGTTGTCATTTCCGCGATAATGACGGGGTCCGCATCGCCGCTCTCGCTCTCCGCCGCCTCTTCGTTTTCCGGGGCAAGAACATACTGTTGGGCGGCCATGCTCTCCTTGGCGGCTCTGTCCTTGTGGTGGTCGCGCAGGCGCCGTTTATAGCGCCGCAGCCGCGTCGCCACCCGTTCGCCGGCGCTGTCGAAGGCGGCGTAGGGGTCGGCTGCGAGAGAATGGCTTTGTATCAGAATGTTGTGGCCGATATGGACGGAGATATCCGCCCGGAAAGACTGGCCCTCGCGCGAGAAATGAACCGCCCCCTCCAGGGCGTTGTCGAAATATTTTTCAACCGTGTTTTCAAGTGAGGAAAGAACGTGGGTTCTCAACGAATCGCCCACGTCGATCTGCTTGCCTTTTACGGAAAGCTGCATGTGCCGTGCCATTTGTTTTTAACAGGAAAGAATAAAGTTTGTCGTTCAGGTGCCGATCGGTTCGTATCCCGGCCAAGTCAACTGACGGGCGGCAAGTTAGTGACAGGTCGCAGGTGAGTCAAGACAGCCTCCTGATGGTGCGATAATACACAGGAATAAACACTGGATAACACCAAGGTCAAAGTCCGGCGGTTTTTTCACGCCGGCGCTGGATAGACGAGGGAATATGCATGGCTTCCCGGTATTTTGCGATGGTTCGCCGGGCAATATCAACACCCTCCGACTTCAGAATTTCGACGATTCTGTCATCGGACAGTACTTCCTTCGGTTTTTCGTTGTCGATCATGGCTTTGATGCGATGGCGCACGGACTCCGCCGAATGGGAGTCCTTCCCCGCGGCCCCGGCGATGGCCGAGGTGAAGAAATATTTCAGTTCGTAATTACCCCGCGGCGTGGCGATGTATTTATTGGCCGTAACCCGGCTCACGGTGCTTTCATGCATCTCGATGGCCTCGGCGATGTCCCGTAATATCAAAGGCTTGAGATACTGGACGCCATGGGCGAAAAACCCTTCCTGCTGGCGCACGATCTCGGTCGACACCCTGAGGATCGTCGTCGCCCGCTGGTGGAGCGATTTTACCAGCCAGTTCGCGGAATTATAGCATTCGGCGATATAGTCCTTTTCCTTTTTGTCCTGGGTATTGCGGCTGAGTTCCGCGTAATAGGTGTTGTTAACCAGAACCCGGGGCAGGGTCTCGGCATTGAGCTCGATGCTCCACCCGCCCTTGGGCTTGACCCGCATCAGCACGTCCGGCGTGATGGTCTGTGCCACGTCGTGGCCGAACGACAGCGCCGGTTTGGGGTCGAGAGCCCGGATTTCCGCCACCATCTCGGCCAGATCCTCTTCATCGACGCCACAGGCTTTTATCAGGCCCTTCATGTCGTGCTTGCCCAAGAGATCGAGATTGTCGAGGAGGGACTGTATGGCGGGATCGAAACGGTTTTGGTCACGAAGCTGCAAGGTCAGGCAATCGGCAAGATCGCGGGCGAAAATACCCGGTGGATCGAAGCGCCGAAGCAGTTCCAGCACCTCCTCCACCTGGGCGGTGTCACAGCCCAGCATGCTGGAAACGGCCTCAAGATCCCCGGTCAAATACCCGGCCTCATCCAGCATATCCACCAGATGCAGGCCGATGACCCGGCCCGCCGGATCACTCACATCCATGGTCAGCTGATTGAGCAGATGATCGCGCAGGCTGACCTCCTGCGCGGCGGTTTGTTCAATGTTGGAATCGAAGGAGGAAAAATCGGAACTTCCCCCCGATCCCCAGGATGAGAAGGCCTCGGTGGGTGGTGGCGCCTCTGGTCCCGACTGGGCCTCCCGGCTTTCCCGGCCCTCCTCGAGGCTGTTGCTGGACCACAGGTTTTCATAATCGGTATCCAGCGGCGCGCTGTCCTGGCCGGGCAGGGTGCCGCCATCGGCATAGTCCGCTGTGTCAGCCGTATCTGCCGTACCTGCCGTATCTGCGGCGCTTTCCGGCTCGCTGCTGGCGTCTGATACAGAGGCTTCCTCGCCGCCGTCGCTCACCTCGGTGTTGGGGCCATCCCGGTCGGTGCCGTCGCCCCTTTCCGGGCCGTCGGCGTCTTCGCGTTCGAGCATGGGGTTTTGTTCCAGCTCTTTCTCCACGAAGTCGGAAAGTTCCAGATTGGAAAGCTGCAACAGCTTGATCGCCTGCTGCAACTGCGGCGTCATGACGAGATTCTGACCTTGCCTGAGGTCAAGCCGTGGTGTGAGTGCCATTTTTCGGTGCCAGAAGTTCAGCTAAAGACTGAAATTATCCCCGAGATACACGCGGCGCACTTCTCTGTGGGTCACGATCTCGGAGGGCTCGCCTTCCATCAATACCATTCCATCATGAAGAATATAGGCGCGGTCCACCACATCCAAAGTTTCCCGCACATTATGGTCCGTAATCAGGACGCCGATGCCGCGGTCCTTGAGATGCGAGACCAGCTCGCGGATTTCACCCACGGCGATGGGATCGATTCCCGCCAGAGGTTCGTCGAGAAGGATAAATTTGGGGTCGGAGGCAAGACAGCGGGCGATTTCCACGCGTCGGCGTTCGCCGCCGGAAAGGGCCAGCGACGGTGTCCGCCTGAGATGGGTAATGGAAAATTCCGCGAGAAGGGAATCCAGCTCGGCCTCGCGCTTGCTGTGATTGGGTTCCACCACCTCGAGGATGGCGCGGATATTGTCCTCCACGCTCAGTCCCCGGAAGATGGAGGCTTCCTGAGGAAGATAGCCGATGCCAAGGCGCGACCGGCGATACATGGGCAGGTCCGTAATATCTTCGCCGTCGAGGGATATGGTCCCGTATTCAGATGCGATGAGACCGGTGATGACGTAGAACGTGGTGGTTTTGCCGGCGCCGTTCGGGCCCAGTAACCCCACCACCTCACCGCGCTGCACCGAAAGGCTGACACCCCGTAAAATCGGCCGTTTCTTGAAATGCTTACCCAGATTGGTGGCTGTCAGGCCCTTGTTCTCGATCGCGAGACGCGGTCCGGGGCCGTCTTCGGGAACAGGGTGGGTCTGATGGCCGTCAATATGATGGATGTCGGATTCCCTGCGGGCGTCATCAACGCGCCGGTCATCATGGTGACGGCGGTTTGGATCGCTGTCGCCGGAATCACCACCGGAATCACCACTGGGGCCACGGTTAAAGGGCGGGCGCTCAGTCATTGTGACGGTTGTGACTCTTTGGGTTCAATTTTAGTCCCCTTCTTGGCGGAAAACACAGCACGAACACGGCCTTTCCTGCCGCCACTGGGCGGAGCGTTCAAAAGCCGGCTGATACCAGTATTTAAGTTTACTTCCCCGTATTCTCCGGTCAATTGATCATTGTCGCGGAGAATCTTAACCGACCCGAATATTGACACAATACCCGTTACCATATCGTAAACGCCCCTTTTGCTGGTGGCCGTTTCCGTGGGCGTGTTGATTGTCACATTACCAAAAGCCTCTATGCGCTGCAGTTCCGTTCCCTTGCCGGGGACTTTGTGGAAATAGGCGGTGAGAATGTCGGCGTCCATCTGTCTGTCTTCGCTGACCACATGGGCATTGCCACGGGCCACGGCCATATCTTTTGCCTGCCAGTATTCCAGACTGTCGCGGGCGGTGACGGTATTTCCCCCGGTTTCCAGCTTGAGATTGCGGCCGGTGAGCACAAGGATGCCCTTGGGCACGTCGAACACCCCCCTGTCGGCGTAGGTCACGGAGGAAGGGTTACGGATCTTCACATTGCCGTCGGCGTCGAGCCGCCAGACATCGGTGCCGCCCTCTTCGGTGGGCCGGTAATGGGCCGTGAGTACATCGGCGTCCAGGAGCAGGTCGCCGCGTATGGCCTGGGCCTTGCCACGGGCCACATAGACCTTTTTTTCCTGGATCCATTCAATTCCCTCTTCGGCGTGGATTTCCAACGGCACATCGGAATCGCCGGTAAGGCCGTCGAGGGACTGAGCCGCCACGGGACCAAAAGGGAAGGAAGAAAAAGAAGAAAAAGCAAAAAAGACGGCAAAAGCGGTAAAAACAAGGGAGAGACCTCCGCAGGCCTTTCCCGCCCGGGGCGCCCGTCCTTTCCGTAGAGACCCGTGCGCATGAGGAAACGGGGTCATTTGGAACCTTCCAGGGCGGCCGCGAAAATCACCAGCTTGGTCTTTCCCGTGAAGATGATCCTGCTTCCCCTGTCGAGAATCATAAATCCCTGAGAGGAAATCTGGCCGAAAGGCCCCTGGCCGGCCACCGGCGTGCCTCCCGTGGCAATGCCCGATGAAAGGTCGATATCGGCGCTGGAGGTATGAAATTCATAGCCCGAATCGTGAAACAGATTGACCGATTTGCGCAGCCCCAGAATTTGCGTGTCTTCGCTGTAAATGCCGTCCAGGGCCGAGAGCACCGCCCAGGAGCCATTGGCCAGCGTAAGGTCGGCCTGGGGGCGTTCAAGGGCGATAATCTCGGAGGAATCACCCACCTGGGAGGCGTTTTCCGCGGTCAGGGAATAGGGCCGGCCCTTGGTATCGACTCCCGTAAACCGGGCGTTAATCATGCTCGGCTCTTCGCCGGTGCTGCTGCTGATATTGGCGAAGCCCATGGTGAACCGGGCCGGTACCGACTGAATTTGAGGCCATGTGACCACAAGACCAAGCAGGGCCGCGGCGCCCGCCGGCAACAACAGCTTCATCATGCGGATGAAACGGGAATAACGGCGGGTCTCGGAGGCCTGGTACGAAAAGGGCGGCGGTGGCTGGTAGGTGTCGTGGCCCTGCGCTCCCTGTACTATGGCCGTGCCGCCGCGTTCACCATGGTTGCCGTATTCGCCATGCTCGTCATCGCTTAAGGCGTTAAAGCGCTCGGGGGGGCGAATGGCCTCGGGAATGGGGAGAAAAGGGGGCTTGGGCACGTCCACGCACTCCCTCATACAATGCCCGCACGCAGGCAATCATGGACATGGATGATTCCCACCGGCGGGCCGTCCTCGACCACGAACAGGCTGGTTATGCGGTCGCTGTTCATGATGTTGAGCGCTTCGGCCGCCAGGGCATGGGGTCCGATGGTTTTCGGATTGGCCGTCATCACCTGGTCGGTGGTCTGGGCCAACAGGGCGTCTCCCATATGGCGGCGCAGATCGCCATCGGTAATGATTCCGCTCAGCTTGCCCCCCTTATCGACGATACCGATACATCCGAAGCGCTTGTTGGTCATGGCCAGAAGCGCTTCCGACATGGGGGTTCCGGGTTCCACGAGAGGCACCTCGTCGCCGCGATGCATAAGGTCTTCGACCCGGATAAGTTTGGCGCCCAGCCGCCCCTGGGGATGCAGGACATGGAATTCTTCGGCGGAAAACCCCTGGCGGTTAAGCAGGGCCACCGCCAGCGCATCCCCCAGTGCCAGCATCACGGTGGTGGAGGTGGTGGGGGCCAGCCCCATGGAACAGGCTTCCTCGAATTCCGGCATGATCAGGGCGATATCGGCGGCCTCGGCCAGTGAACTGCCCCGTCCCGAGGTGATAACCACCAGCGGAATGCGAAAACGCCGGGTATAGGCGACAATGTCATTGAGTTCCGCCGTCTCCCCGGAATTGGACAGGGCCAGCACCGCGTCATCTCTGGTAATCATGCCGAGATCGCCGTGGCTGGCCTCTCCGGGATGGACGAACTGTGCAGGCGTGCCGGTGGATGCCATGGTGGCGGCGACCTTGTGCGCCACATGGCCGCTTTTACCCATGCCGGTGACGATGATGCGCCCACTGCATTTGGTGAAAACATCGAGCACATCCACAAAGCGGCCGTCCAGGGTCGCGGACAGGGCATCAATGGCGCGGGCCTCGGTCTCAAGCACGCGGCATGCGGCCTCAAGGTCGCTTTCGCCCGGTTCCGGCGCGTCGTCTTTCAAGGTCTTGCCCACGGTCTCTCCCACGGTTTCTACCTGGGTTTTTCCCGGGGTTTTTCCCGGGGCCTCTCTCAAGGTCTCTGACAAGGTTTCTCTTCGGGTCTCTGTGGCGCGAGAGGAATCGTTAAAATGAGCTTGGTTCTTCGCCACAGTTTACAGCAATAGTTTACAGCAACTTACGGCGTATTCAGTGCGAAAAAATATCTTCCTCGTCCCATCCCGCAAGGTCGAGAGCGGCGCGGGTGGGAAGGAACTCGAAACAGGCCTCGGCAAAATGGGTGCGGCCTTCGCGGGCCAGCATTACGTCCAGCTTTTCGCGCAGGCGGTGCAGATAAATAACGTCTCCGGCGGCGTATTGCATCTGTTCGGGCGTCAGGTCGTCCGCTCCCCAGTCGGAGCTTTGATGCTGTTTCGAGAGATCAATGTCGAGAAGCTCCGAACACAGGTTCTTCAGCCCGTGGCGGTCGGTGAAGGTGCGCACCAGCTTCGAGGCAATCTTGGTGCAGTACAACGGGGTACAGGAAGCGCCGATGTAATGGCTGAGAACGGCCACGTCGAAACGGGCGAAATGGAACAGCTTGGTGACCTTCGGGTCATCCATCAGCGCCTTGAGATTGGGCGCGTCGTAGGAAGGCCCGCCGCCGGAGGGGAAATTCACCATATGGCAGTTGCCGTCCTTGTCGGAGAGCTGGACCAGGCACAGGCGGTCGCGGTGAGGGTCGAGCCCCATGGTCTCGGTGTCTATGGCGACGCAATCGCCGAAATCCACCCCCGCGGGCAGGTCGCCGCGATGCAGTTCAAGGGAATTGAGCCCCGGCTGTTTGAATTTCGATTTAGAGGTGTTCTCGGCCATGGGCCTCGCCTCGCTTTCTGCTTGCTTTCAACTCGTTACCCGGTTCCGGCCGGCGCGTATGGAAAGGCCGAAAACCAGGGGGAGAAATGGTGCCCAGGAGAAGACTCGAACTTCCACGGCCTTGCGGCCACTGACACCTGAAGCCAGCGCGTCTACCAATTCCGCCACCTGGGCAGCTCAAGCGGTTTCCGTCGATATCGCCGCAACGCCGTAAAGTCAATCAACATCTGGGATGGCATTGCAGGCGACATTTCAGGGCAAGACATGCAAAAACCGCCGTTCCCGGCCCCGTGCAGGTCCAGTATAGAGGGCCGTGTTTACCAAACAAGCCGCTTGAATTTAGGGTGCAACCCCTGCAAGCATAGGGACCGTTACAGCAAGGAGGTTCTCCCATGACAGCCCGCTACGGAAACCGCCCCCGCCAGGTTACGGTATTTGGCGGCAGCGGCTTTATCGGCCGCCACCTGGTGCAGCGTCTGGCCGCACGCGGCGATGTGGTGCGGGTGGCCGTGCGCGATCCCTGTGCCGCCCAGTTCCTCACCACCTATGGCGATGTGGGCCAGGTGGCCCCCGTGGCCGTGGATATCCGCTACGCCGGGGCGGTGGCGGCGGCGCTGGAAGGCTCCGACGCGGTGGTCAATCTGGTGGGCATTCTCTATGAATCCGGTTTCGGCAGGCGTAAAAACACCTTCGAGGCCATCCATCACCAGGGTGCGGCGAATGTGGCCAAGGCCGCCGCCGACGCCGGCGTGAAAAATCTGGTACAGATTTCCGCCATCGGCGCCGAGAAAACATCGCGCGCGGCTTACGCCCGCACCAAGGCAAAAGGCGAGGCCGCCGTGCGTGCCGCCTTTCCCGATGCCTCCATAATTCGTCCCAGCCTCGTCTTCGGTCCCGAGGACGGCTTTTTCAATCTTTTCGCCTCTCTCCTGTGGATGAGCGCCGCGCTCCCCGTTATCGGCTGTTCATTGCCCCGGCTGGAATTTCCTTCCCCCGGCACAGGCGGCATCCTGCCGCGCCTTAATATCTACGGCGATGGCGGCCCCCGGTTCCAGCCGGTTTACGTGGGTGACGTGGCCCAGGCCATTTGTGAATGCCTGGACTCCCCGCAATGCCGCGGCAAGACGTTCGAGCTGGGCGGGCCGGATGTGCGCAGCTTCAAGGAACTGATGGAACTCCTGCTGGCCCAGACCGGGCGCTGGCGTTTCCTGGTCCCGCTGCCGTTCTGGATGGCTTCGGCCATGGCCGTGTTTCTGGGGTTGTTGCCGAAACCGCTTCTGACTTTGGATCAGGTGAGGCTGTTGCGCCGCGATAACGTTGTCGGCCGCAGGGCGCAGACCTTCTCCGCGCTCGGCATTACGCCCGTATCCATGGAGGTTATCCTGCCCAGCTATCTTGCCCGCTTCCGTTGCGGTAGCGCCGCCAGACAGGCGCGGCAGAGCTAGGCTTCTCTGCCTTGCCCGAAAACCGGGCGAGGCTCAGCTGTAGACCCAGAACAGCAGGAAAATACCCAGCGCCACCCGATACACCACGAAGGGGGTGAAGGTGGCGCGCCTGAGCCAGGCCATCATGCAGGTGATGCTGACCAGGGCGGCGGCGAAGCTCAGCCCGCCGGCAAGATAGGCGTCGGATTCAAGCTGGATATTGCCCCCCTCCATCAGGTCCTTGAAGGCCAGGACACCGGCGCCGAGGATGGTGGGGATGGACAACAACAGGGAAAACCGCGCCGCTTCGGGCCGCTCATACCCCAGCATGCGGGCCGCCGTCATGGTGATACCGGCGCGGCTGGTGCCCGGAACCAGGGACAGGATCTGGGCCATGCCGATGATGAGGGCATTGCCGAAGGCCATATGCTCGATGCGTTTCACGGTCAGGGAAAAATGGTCGCTGAAATAAAGCAGGATGCCGAAGACCAGCGTCGTCCAGGCGATGATCTCCGGACTGCGCAGGATGTTTCCGGCGTAGCGATGAACCAGAAGCCCCGCGGCCACCACCGGCAGGGTGGCGATTACCAGATTGATGACGAGGCTGGCATTGGGGCCGCCGCGCCCCGTCAGCAGATTCAACAGGCCCCTGAGCAGATGCAGGACATCGCGCCAGAAATACACCATCACCGCCAACAGGGTGCCCACATGCAGGGCGATATCGATAATCAGCCCCTGATCTGGCCAGTCGGCGAAGACCGGCACCAGAATCAGATGGGCTGAAGAGCTGATGGGCAGGAATTCGGTGATCCCCTGGACCAAGGCCAGGATGGCAAGATGAAAAAGAAGCAAGCAAAACCCCCTATTTTGTTGGGTTACCTTATAGCACTGATATCTCTTTAGGCCATATGGCGCGCAACCGAGGCAGGGAAGAAAATCACCCCGCTTTTGTCTCTGTTCGGCGCTGGGTCCATGGGTTAGATTGCCGTCATGCGAGCGCTTTACCATCTCTGGCTGTCGCCCTTTTCGCGCAAGGTCCGCGTCATGCTGGACGAGAAGGGGCTGGAGGCGGAACTGCGCCTCGAGAAGGTGTGGGAACGCCGTGATGAATTTCTCGCCATCAATCCGGCGGGCAAGGTGCCGGTCATGGTGGAGGAGAACGGCGTCGTCCTCTGCGACAGCGCCGCTATCTGTGAATATATCGAGGAAACCCACCCCGAGCCGGTGCTGATCGGCAAGGATTCTCACGCCCGGGCGGAAACCCGGCGTATCACCGCCTGGTTCGACGACAAGTTCAGCAAGGAAGTCTCGTCAATCCTGCTCTACGAAAAGGTGGTGAAACGGTTCTTAGGCATGGGGGAGCCAAATTCCCAGGCGATCCGCGCCGGAACCACCAACATCCATACCCATCTCGACTATATCGCCTATCTCACCGACCAGAGGAACTGGCTGGCGGGGGATGACTTTTCCCTCGCCGATATCGCCGCCGCCGGGCATCTATCGGCGCTGGACTATCTCGGCGACGTGCCGTGGCACGAACATGAAGGCGCCAAGGACTGGTATGCCCGTGTCAAGTCGCGGCCCAGTTTCCGAGGCCTATTGGGGGACCATATCCCCGGTTTCGCGCCGCCCAAACATTACGCCAATCTCGATTTTTAGAGCCTATTGCTCTGGAGCCGCGTCCATGCGGTCCAGATTGGTTTGCGCCGAATAGGCCAGGGGGGTGTCGGGAACGATCTCCATGATGCGCCGCCAATCGGCCCGGGCGCCGGATATATCGTTTTCGGCATAACGGATCATGGCCCGCTCGAACAGGGCGTCGGGGTTATCGGGACTCATCTCCAGGGCCGTGACCACGTCTTTTGCCGCCAGTTCGGTGCTGTTGAGCCTGCGATAGGCGTTGGCCCGCAGGATATAGGCCTCGATCCTGTCGGGGGCGAGCTTGAGGGCGCGGTCGAGGTCTTCCAGCGCCTCCCAGTAACGCAGGGCCTCGGCCTTGACGATGGCGCGGTCAATCAGCGACTCAACATGGTCGGGGGCAATGGCCAGCGCCGCGGTGAACAGTTTCACGGCGCGCTCGTTCTCGGCCGCCAGCATCCATGCCTGGCCGGTCTGGCGGTAGAGATCGAGGGCCACGTCGGGGGGCAGGCCGCGCCCGGTGAGTTCCATGTCGGCGATGATGCGTTCGAGCTGTTCCCCGGCGGCGAAATAGTCCTGGATGGCGATCAGGCTGATGGCCAGACAGTGGCGGGCGGTCAGGCTTTTCTTGTCCTCCTCCACCCAGGCCATGGCATGGTCGAAGGATGCCCTTGGGTTCTTGCGGGCCAGGCCGGCGCATTTGCTGTAGCGTTGGAGTTCCGCCTCGTCTTCCGCCGTCATGCCCTCTGTGGGCTGTGTGGGCGGCGCGGGTGTTTCCCCGGCATGCGCCACAAAGGAAAACAGAAGGAAAAAGATGAAGGATTTGCGACGCCACATGGAAGTATTCCGGTGCAAGGTATGAGAAGATAGAATTATTGCCCCTCTCACGGGAAAAAGAAAAAGGCTTTTCATGAATTATGCCCGGGATTATGCCCGGCCCCGGTTATGACGGGGCGTGCTGGGAAACCCCCAAAGCTGCTCTGTTTCGGATTCGGCGCCACCGCGCGCGCACTCGCGGGTGACCTGGCCGAAGATGTGAAACCGGCGGGCTGGGAGGTGGTGGGCACCTGCCGTGATAGGGCGGAAATCGAAGACCAGAATGTGCTGGAAGGCGTGACGGTCCATGAGTTCAACCGCCAGCGGCCCCTCGCCGGGGATGTGTTCGCGGGCGTTACCCATATCCTCAGCTCTGTGCCGCCGGACGAGGACGGCGACCCCGTGCTCGGGGTGCATGGACAGGAACTGGCCGCCATGGCCGGGCTGTACTGGGTGGGTTATCTCTCTACCACCGGCGTCTACGGCGATTGCGGGGGCGGCTGGGTGGATGAGGAAAGTCCTCTCAACCCCAGCGGCGAGAGGGGACGCCGCCGCGCCGCCGCCGAGGACGGCTGGCGCGCCTTAGGGAAAGACTCACGCCTTCCCGTCCATATTTTCCGTCTTGCCGGTATTTACGGACCCGGACGCTCGGCCCTGGATACGGTACGCTCGGGGCGGGCGAAAAAGGTGATCAAGCCGGGCCAGCTGTTCTCGCGCATTCATAGGGCCGATCTGGTGCGCGTGTTGCGGGCTTCCATGGACCGGCCCCGCCTCGATGATGACTCTCTGGGCGCCGTCTATAACGTCTGCGACGATGAACCCGCCCCGCCCCAGGATGTAACGGATTTTGCCTGTTCTCTTTTGGGTGTGGAACCGCCACCGCCGGTTCCCTTCGAAGAGGCGGAGCTTTCCGAAATGGCGCGCAGCTTCTACGCCGACAACAAACGGGTGCGCAATGAACGCATCAAGAAAGAGCTCGGCGTAACCCTGGAATTTCCCGATTACCGCAGCGGGCTGAACGCTATCTTCCGCGACGGCGGTTAGCCCGGGTCCATCTTAATCGTTGGCGGCCACTTCCTGCGGCGGCGGGTTAAGAAGCTCCGCCACTGTCAGGAAAACGCGCGACAGGCTTTCCAGATTCGACAGCCGGTGGTCGCCG
>JADHSZ010000020.1 GCA_016776635.1 Alphaproteobacteria bacterium | reverse complement strand
CCCGAATGAAGGTCGAGGTGGCCCGCCGCCAGCTTCGATATCTTGGCGAATCCCCCGGCCAGGGTCAGTCTCGGAACGGGGTGACGGCGCAGGTACTTAAGCAGCCCGCCCGCGAAATCTCCCATTTCCACAAGCGCGGCGTCCGGCAGCCCGTGCAGTTTTTGTACCCCGCGCTCCGAGGTGCGGCCGGTGGAGGCTGCGATATGGGTCAACCCGCCGGCTAGCGCCACGTCCACGCCACGGTGGATGGCCTCGATCCATGCCGCGCAGGAATAAGGGACGACGACGCCCGTGGTGCCGAGGATGGACAGCCCGCCGACGATGCCAAGGCGCTGGTTGAGGGTCTTTCGCGCCAGTTTTTCGCCGCCGGGGATGGAGATGGTGATGGTCACATCATGGGCCACACCGTGGGTGGCGGCGATGGCGGCGATCTCGTTCCTCATCATCTCGCGCGGGACGGGGTTGATGGCGGGCTCGCCCACCTCCAGCGCCAGACCGGGCCGTGTCACCTCACCCACGCCTTCTCCGGCGCGAAACGCCACGCCGCCGCCGTCCTTCCGTAAACGTACGGTGGCGCGGATTTCCGCGCCGTGGGTGACATCGGGGTCGTCCCCGGCATCCTTGATAATTCCCGCTGTGGCATGGACGCCCCCGGCGTCCTCGCCTTTTTCCCTGGTGGCAAGGGCGAAGGAGACGCGCTCGCCGCGCGGCAGGGTAATGGTGACGGGGTCGGGAAAGCCGCCGCCCAGAAGCGCCTCGAAGGCGGCGGCTGTGGCGGCTGTGGCGCATGCCCCGGTGGTATAGCCCTTGCGCAGGTCTTTTTGTGGCCGTCTCGACATGGGCGCCAGTCTAGCAATCTGCTGGACCTTTCCCAACGTCCCCGTCGCGGATAGACTGCGCCCTTCCACTGTGACCTCGGGAAGAATTTCATGGACCAACAGCAAAAACTCATCGAACAGGGGCTTCCCCTGGAGCTTGCTCCCTTCGAACCGGGCTGGGTATGGCTGGTGGGGGCGGGGCCGGGTGATCCCGGGCTGCTCTCACTCTATGCCCTGCATGCTCTGCAACATGCCGATGTGATCGTCTATGACGCGCTGGTGGACCGCGGCATCCTCGAACTGGCGAACAAGAAGGCGCGGCTGGAATTCGCCGGCAAGCGCGGCGGCCGGCCCTCGCCCACCCAGCCCGATATTTCCAGCCTTCTGGTGAGTTTGGCGGGGGAGGGTTTGAGGGTGCTGCGCCTGAAGGGCGGCGATCCCTTTGTCTTCGGACGCGGCGGCGAGGAAGCCCTGGCCCTGGTGGCGGCCGGGGTGCCCTTCCGTATGGTGCCGGGTGTGACCGCGGGCGTTGGCGGGCTGGCCTATGCCGGGATTCCCGCCACCCACCGCGAGACCAACTCCATCGTCACCTTCGTCACCGGTCATATGGCCGGTGGCGATATTCCCGACGCCATTGACTGGAAGGCGCTGGCCCGCGTGTCGCCGGTGATCGTCTTCTATATGCCGCTCACCCACCTTGGGGAAATTGCCGATAACCTCATGGCCGCGGGCCGGGATAAGGGGGAATCCGTGGCCGTGATCTCCAAGGCCACCACACGGGACCAGCAGGTTCTTACCTCCACCCTCGGGGAATGCGCTGAGGCGGTCGAAAAAAGCGGCATCCGGCCGCCGGTGCTGTTCGTGGTGGGGCCGGTGGTGAAACTGCGCGACGGCCTCGACTGGCTGGGCGCGCTGTCCGGCAAGCAACTCGACCCCGACCCCCTTAAGGGTGGCGGCACATGACCGGCCCCACAGATTCCACGGATCGAAGACCTTCCCGGGGGGTGGCACTCCTCTTCGTGTTCATGGCGCTGGCGCTGGTGTTTACGGTCTGGACGCTGTTTGGTGAGCCGCGTCAGCAAAAGAGCGAGCCCATTTCCATCGGCGCTCCCATCACCCTTGCCGACCAGTACGGCCACCGTGGCGGTGGCGACGCCCTGGCGGGGAAGTTCCTGCTCGTCACCTTCGGCTATACCTTTTGTCCCGATGTCTGCCCCACTATCCTGCGCGACATGAGCGCGGCGGTGGACCTGTTGGGTGATGAGGGAGAAAAAGTGGTTCCCGTCTTCATTACCATCGACCCGGAACGCGACACGCAAGAACGGATGAAGGACTATGCCGCCCATTTCCACCCCCGCCTGCTCGCCTTCACCGGCACTCCGGAAGAAATCGCCGCCACCGCCGGGGATTTTCACATCTATTACGCCCGCTCACAGATGGAGACAGGACCGGACGACTATCTGATGGATCACACGGCGCTGGTCTATCTGATGGCGCCGGACGGCCATTTCATCACCCATTTTCCCTACGGCATAACGCCGGAAAATATGATGATCGTCATGGAACAACATCTGTGACGGCATACATATGACATCTCCGGGCCTCATCATCGCCGCCCCGGCCAGCGGCAGCGGCAAGACCGTTCTGACGCTTTCCCTGTTGCGGCATCTGAGCCAGTCCGGACTCGCGGTGGCCTCGGCCAAGACCGGACCTGATTACATAGATCCCGCCTTCCATGCCGCCGCCACCGGGCGCGCCTGCATCAATCTCGATCCCTGGGCCATGCGCGGGGAAAGCCTGGATCGTCTCATTTCCCATATGGGGCGCGACGCGGAGCTTCTTATATGCGAGGGCGTCATGGGGTTGTTCGACGGCGCCGCCAGTGGTTCCGGATCAAGCGCCGATCTGGCGGTGCATACCGGCTGGCCGGTGGTGCTGGTGGTGGATTCCCGCCGTCAGGGGGCCTCGGCGGCCGCGGTGGTGCGGGGATTCGCCAGCCATCGCAATGATGTGAAAGTGGCGGGCGTGGTCTTCAACAATGTGGCCAGCGCCCGGCACGGGGACATCTTGCGCGAGGCCACGGTGGCGGCCCTGCCGGAGGTGCCGGTTCTCGGCTGCGTGCCCCACGATCCCGCCCTGACCCTGCCCGAGCGCCATCTCGGTCTGGTTCAGGCGGCGGAACATCCCCGGCTCGAGGCCTTCCTCGAAACCGCCGCACAGAACCTCGCCGCCCATGTGGATACCGGCGCCCTGGTGGCTCTGGCCCGGCCCGCGCGGGCATCCGCGCTGATTAAAGAGGAACCCCCGGCCGCCGTTCCCGTATTGATTCCCCCTCTGATTCCTCCCTTGGGCCAGCGCATCGCCGTGGCCCGTGACGAGGCCTTTGCCTTTTCCTACGCGGCGGTACTGGAAGGCTGGCGCGGGGCCGGGGCGGAATTGTCCTTCTTTTCGCCGTTGGCCGGGGAGGGTCCGGGCGAGGCCGCGGACGCCGTCTATTTGCCCGGTGGCTATCCCGAGCTTCACGGGGGAAAACTGGCCGCAAGCACGGGCTTCCTGGATGGTCTCAGGGCCGCCGCCGAACGAGGCGCCGTGATCTTCGGGGAATGCGGCGGCTATATGGTCCTGGGCGGGACGCTGGTTGACGGTGAGGGCGTCTCTCACGCCATGGCGGGGCTGTTGCCGCTTGTCACCACTTTCGCCGAACGCTCTTTGCATCTGGGCTATCGCGAGGCGCGGCTGGTCGCGGAAACGGTGTTGGGGGCCAAAGACGCCCTTTTCCGCGGCCATGAATTCCACTATGCGGGTGTCGTGGAGGAAGGTCCGGGGGAGGCCCTGTTTACCTGTCATGATGCCCGGGGCGAGGCGCTGGGGTCTGTTGGATTGCGTAAGGGAACCGTGATGGGCTCCTTCATCCATCTCATTGATAAGGGGTAATTCGGGCCGACCAGACCCGCTATCTGCCGATGCCGATCCCTTGCATGAGATCGTCCCAGAACCCGGCGCCGGGGCGGGGTTTCGGTTTTTCAGAGAAGGCTTCGGCTGTCACCGTAATTCCGGCGGGCGCGGAAAAGGCCTCCGGCGTCTCGGCCACAAATCGTGCGCCGGGGAGCTGGCGCGGGGCCAGTCCCTGGTGGGCCGCCAGCATGAACTCCCGCCACAGCCGCGCCGGCAGGCCGCCGCCGGTGACCTTGGCCATGGGCGTGTTGTCGTCATTGCCGAACCACACCCCGGTGACCAGTTCAGCGCTGTAACCGATAAACCAGGCATCGCGGAAATCCTGGCTGGTGCCGGTCTTGCCCGCCGCCGGGCGGCCGATCTGCGCCGCCTTTCCCGTGCCCAGGGCGATCACCGCGCCCAGCATGTCATGAAGCCGGGCCACGTTGCCGGGCGCGATTACCTGTCCCGGTCCCGAACCGGCACGGCGGTAAAGAAGTTCGCCCCCGCCGCTGTGGATTTCCCGGATGCCGTGGGGCCACACGCCTTCTCCTTCATTGGCCAGCGCCGCGTAGGCCCCCGTCATTTCCATCAGGCTCACCCCGGCGGTGCCCAGCGCCAGCGCTGGCCCCTGCGGCAGGCGCGATGTGATGCCCAGCCGCCGGGCGGCCTCGCGCACGCGATGTCTGCCTGACCGTTCGCTCACCCGTACCGCCACCGAGTTGATGGAGCGGGCCAGCGCCTCTTTCAGGGACACCGCGCCCACGTACGTGCCGCCATAATTACGTGGGCTCCAGCCCTCCACCGTGACCGGCGCGTCCTGGAAAGAGTCCTTAGGCGTCATGCCGCTTTCCAGCCCCGCCAGATAAACCGGAAGCTTGAACGCCGAGCCGGGTTGGCGCCTGGCCTGGGTGGCGCGGTTGAACTGGCTGTCGCCGTAATCACGCCCCCCCACCATGGCCCGTATGGCCCCACTGGGGCTGAGCGTGATCAGCGCCGCCTGACGGGCATCGGCCTGGAGGCCCTCTTTCTCGGAAAGGCCCACCAGGATGGTCTCGGCGCTTTCCTGAAGGGTGCGGTCGAGCGTGGTGGAGACCACCAGATCGTGATCGGAGGCGCCTATATAGCCCGAAATGCGCGGCAGAACCCAATCCACGAAATAGCGCGTGCTGCGCGGCGCGGCCTTGGGGGTTTTCAGCTTCGGCTTGGCGGTTTTTGCGTTTTCCGCCTCATCGGGGGTGAGATAGCCCGCCGCCACCATATTGGCCAGAACCTGGGCCGTGCGGCGCTGGGAGAGCTCGGGGTTGCGGGTGGGGGCGAAGCGCGAGGGCGCTTTCAGCAATCCCGCGATCAGCGCCGATTCATACAAACCCAGATCGCGGGCGCTCTTGTTGAAATATTTGGCCGCGGCGGCCTCCACGCCATAGGTGCCCGCACCGAGATAGACCCGGTTGATATAGATGGTGAACAGCTGTTCCTTGGTGAACCTGCGTTCCAGCCACAGGCTCAGCACGGCTTCCTGCATCTTGCGGCGCAGGGTGCGTTCGGGACTGAGGAACAGGTTCTTGGCGATCTGCTGGGTGATGGTGCTGCCGCCCTGGACGATGCGGCCGCTCTTGAGGTTGACCCATAGGGCCCGTCCCAGCCCCACGGCATCGAGCCCGAAATGGTGGAAGAAACGGCGGTCCTCGGTGGCGAGAACGGCCTCGATCAGGGCCGGCGGCATTTCACTGGTCTGGATGGGGCGGCCGTAAAGATCGCCATAGGTGGCGATGGTCCCGCCGGCGCGGTCGAGAAGGGTGATGGAAGGGCGCCGCGTGGCCGCCGACAGTTTATCTATGTCGGGCAGGTCGAGGGCGTACCAGCCGATGATTCCGCCCAGCGCGATAGTGCCCCAGATGACCGCCAGCACCGTTACTTTGATGAGAGAGCCCAGCAGGGAGCCGCGTTTTTTCCGTTGGGTTTTCCGTGATGCTTTTCCGGGGGGTTTTTTCCGGGATGCCTTTTTGGGCGGCTTTTTCGGTTTCTTGGCGGCCGCGGATTTGGCTTTCGCGCCGCGCCGCGTTTTTTCGCGCCCGGCGCTGGGAATGTCCAGCCGCCGGCTGTTGCCGTCTTTGTCCGAACGTGATGCCATGAGTTAGCCCGCCGCCCCAGAATTCTCCGCGCCAAGGCCAAGGGAAGCCCATAATCACGGCGGAATTGGGGCAAGAACGCCGAAAGCTTTCCATAATCCGGAAGAAGCCCCAAAATGTTGTCATTTGTTAACATCGCCCAAAAAACATAAGATATTTCAAAGGCTTAATGATGTTAACATGGCCCCATATGGCCGCATCCATGTTAACAAATGTTGTCATTTGTCATCATTTGTTAACATTGCTGGCATGTGGCTGTCGCGCCGCAACAGGGGCCAGGGTACGTCGGCCCCCAACAAAAAAAGCCCAGGGTACGTCGGCCCCCAACAAAAAAAGCCCAGGGTACGTTCAGAAACTGCGGCCCCCAAAAAGGGAGTCACTTTCCTATCTACACCATCAAAGAGCTGTACTTCTTCCCTCGACGCCGGGCGAGCGCGTCCGCGCTCTTGGCTACGCCGCAGTGGCGGCGGCCCGTGGTCACGGGCTACTCACCCATAATCGGATGAGGATAATATTCCTAACACAGGGAGGGGGGAAAGTCAAGGCCCAGGGGCCAGGGTACATTCAGGAACTGCGGCCCCCAACAAAAAGGCCCCCAGAAAAGAAGCCAGCCCACCGGTTCGGAAACCGCAGTTTTGATGGATCGGAAACCGGTCATGCACTAATATTCATGGTGGACCACTCAGGGGGGGGTAATTGCGTGGTCGAGCGTTCATAATTTTATGACGGAATCCATGGCCCACCGCGCCCCCTGTCCACTCTGCGCAGATACCGGCACATCATTACATTTAAGAATCGAGGACGTTAATTTCACTCGTGAAATTTCCGCATTCGACGTCTTGCGCTGTCATGAATGTGGCCTGGCCTTCATGTCCCCATGGCCCACGCAAAATGACATTGAGGAAATTTACGTTCATAACCGCACCTTCTCGACAGCTTTTGTAAATCCAAATCGGGACCGGTTTCTCTTCGATCACCTTGAGAAGCTCTACTGGCGCTATGGTTCCGACATCCGTTCCATGGCAAGAACCTGCGTTGCCCTGAGCGAGGGCAAGAAACATCCCCGTATCCTTGGTGTGGGATGCAGCAGCGGGTTGTTTCTTGATGCCCTGTCTCCCTTGGCGCCCGATGCGGAATTGACGGGAATTGATATTGACCCCGGCGCCCCGCGTTCCGCATCTCCCCAATTGTGCGAACGGATCATCGTCGGCGATTTTCTAAACTGTGACCTTAAACCAGGCTTCGATATCATCGCCTTTCGCTTCGTTCTGGAACATGTCCTGTCGCCCGCTGATTTCCTGGCTAAAGCGGCGGAACTGCTGAAACCCGGCGGGATTCTGTTTCTCTCCGTCCCGGATATGGAGTCTCCCCAGGCACAAGCCGAGGGTGAATCATGGCGGGAATTCCCCCACCCCGATCGAAGAATCGGCCACATCATGTGGTTTACAAAAAAAACCATCAATCACATTGCCGACACATACGGCTTTGACGTGCAACGCCGACTAAACAGGGGAGAAATCTTTTATCACCTGCCGGTGTTCCTGCAGAAAATTTTACGCGCAGTATTTGGCGTCGATGACACGCAAAACAGGTTCATCCAAAACTACCAAACCCGCATCCTGTTTTCCGTGGTTTTCGATGGCATCCTCGCGGAAAAAATAAGCGTGGGCGACAAGATATATGCCTTCCTGAAAAAGAAGCCCCGGGTATAGGGGCCAGGGTACGCTAGGTACTGCGGCCCCAGATAAAAAAGCCCAGGGTACAGGGGCCAGGGTACGTCGGACCCAAAAAAAGACACAGAGGTAGGAAGAAGAGAGGGAGCTAATTAAGTAAGCTGTCCCCTTAATTCCCCAAAATTCTTGATTAGATTGCATAGACGCCTATTGCTAGATTATTCTCGCGTCAAGGTGGTCACATTACCTCTCTGTCGCAGAGTAGTTAGCAATGCATATTTTGACATTCAAATGAGTGATAAACCTCAAGCCGAAATCGTCAAAAAGCCAGTGGCGAGCGTCGGCACAAAAGAGCTTTTTGATGCAAAGCAAAATATAGAGTCAACGCATACAAGCGAACTCGTGATAGCGCTTTGTGGTCCAATTGGCTCACCGCTTCATAAGGTATCAGATGCGATTAAGGAGTGTTTAGAGCGCGAGTTCGGTTATGACCTATGCAAACAGCTTCGCTTAAGTGAGATTATTGAAGAACACACAACAAAGGCCCCCTCCACTCCAGCATTTGATCGAATTAAATTTCTTATCTCCAAAGGAGATGAGTTACGTAAGCAGTTTGGAGCGAGTGTATTAGCCGAACTCGCCATCAGCCAAATTGCCGTGGAACGAGAAAAATTTCGGTCAAAAAAAGAGACGGAACGGCATGAGCCGCAAAGGGTGTGCCACATTATTGATTCAATAAAAAACCAAGAAGAACTTGAAATCCTAAGGCTTGTTTATAGAGACATGCTTTATTTTGTTGGCGTTTTTGCGCCACTTCCCGCCAAAGAGAAGGCGCTTGAAAAGGACGGAATGACCAGTGCTCAAGTTTACGAACTAATAGATCAAGATTCTGGTGAAGAATTAGATCATGGCCAAACGGTCCGCGACACCTTCCCGCACGCAGACTTTTTTCTTCGTCTTGATTCTGACACTGATGCTCCCCTTAAAGGTAAGGTCGAGCGCTTTTTGCATTTGGTCCTAGGGTCAAAAGTAGTAACGCCATCGCATGGTGAGACAGCAATGTACCTTGCTGCCTCTGCGTCTGGAAATTCCGCATGTCTATCGCGTCAAGTTGGGGCAGCGTTGACTGACAAAGATGGCGAAGTAATTTCCGTAGGTTGGAATGATGTGCCAGAGGCTGGGGGAAATTTGTATGTTGCTAAACCTACAGATGACCCCACCTCACAAAAGGACATGCGTTGCTGGAATGTTGATGGGGGCACCTGTTTCAACGACAAGGAGAAACGGCTTATTTCTACGCTAATAATTGAAGAGCTACACGGCGAAGGCATTGTTTCTGATGCACAGAAATCTAAAGCAGTTTCGTTGATCGAAAATAACTCGAAGGTAAAAGGCCTAATTGAGTTTTCTAGAGCCATTCATGCTGAGATGCATGCAATTTTGCTTGGAAGTCAGCTTAACGGTGAACGAGTTAAAGGTGGAAAATTGTACTGCACGACATATCCATGTCACTCTTGCGCGAGGCATATCGTTGCTGCCGGGATTATGGAAGTCTATTACGTAGAACCTTATCGCAAGAGTTTAGCAACTAAGTTGCATGGGGATGCTATTACAGAAGTCGAAACGGATACATTAAAGGTGAGGATTTTGCCATTTGATGGCGTTGCGCCGTCAAGATACCAAAGGCTATTTCGCGTGCCCAAAGATTCAAGAAAGTCTGATGGAAAAATGGACCTTCCAGATGCCAAAAATGCACAGCCACAGTTTGACAAAACACTGGAAGCATTGCCCGCCCTTGAGGCGCTCGTAATTAAGGGATTGAAGGAAAAGAATCTTATTGAGGAGGGTGGAGAAAATGACTAAGAAACGCGATTCCCAATTTGACTTAAATCTACCTGAGCCGAAGCCCACCCCCAAAAAGGCCCTTAAGAATCCTAGCCCCCCGCCAATTAAAGCGGAAGCCGGTGCGTCGATTCATTCATTTTCTGAGAAAAAAAATGAAGTAGAGAAGGGGAAAACGGCAAATCATATTGAAAAGATTTTAAGCCTCGTAAAACATTTTAACTAGCACCCTTCTACCAAGCGCCTGAACACAACAGCTTGTGGTTGAGCAAAAAATAGCTACCTCGGCTTGACAAATCAGATGGAAACATCAGAATCCAAGGTTAGGTGACCGTCACCTTTTTCTCACCCTGAAAACCTTAAACGCCTTTGACGACGCGAGGCGCGCGAGGCGTCTCAGGGCGGTGGGCTCCTTCCCACCATGAGAAGAAGGAGAGAGCGAAATGGTATTTCGCAATCTCAGTCCCAAAGTTGTGCATGTCTGCGGATATGTACGATGGCGGCTAGGCCGCCTTGAGCATGTATGTGCTCATTGGCGATCGTTACCGAGGCAGTTGTCCTTACAGTTCTAACTGCCGAAGGTAGCTGGTGGTGGTCACCCCTCTTCCCGCGCATTAGAATCCAACCAGGAATCTCCCGTCAACTGTTTTTGTCTTTTTTAGACATATCCCACCCCCCTGCGCGCTTCTTGTTGGGAGCCGACGTACTCTGGGCTCCTAAATATCCAGATTAGCCACTTTCAGGGCGTTGTTCTGGATGAACTCGCGGCGTGGTTCCACCACGTCGCCCATCAGGGTGGAGAACACTTCCTCGGCGGCGTCGCCATGGTCCACCTTGACCTGGAGCAGGGTGCGCACCTGGACGTCGAGGGTGGTTTCCCAGAGCTGTTCGGGGTTCATCTCGCCCAGCCCCTTGTAACGCTGGACCGAGACCCCCTTGCGTCCCAGGTCCATCACCGCATCAACCAGGCCGGTGGGCGCGGTGATGGTGATGTCGCCGTCCTTGGTGGTAAGGCGCGCGTGACGGGTATAGACCGCCTGGAGCTCGGCCGCCATCTCGTCGAGCTTGCGCGCCTCGGAGCCCTCGATGAGGTCGCGGCTGACCACGTATTTCTCCGGCACTCCGCGCAGGCGGCGCGAGAACACCAGCCCCGAATCGCTGTCGAAGACACCGCTCCAGCCCTTTTCGTACTGCGGTGACAGGGCGTCCAGCCGCTTGGCGATATAGGCGGCGGCCTCGCCGGCGCGGGCCGGATCGGCATAGACCTCGTTGTTGAGCGCCCCGGCGATGGCGGCCTGTTCTGCCACCCCGGCGTTACCGATGCGCCGCGCCAGGGGCGCCAGCAGAGTGCGCGCCAGCCGCGCCCGGTCGATAAGCTCACGCAGGTCGGCGCCTGCGCGCTGGCTGTCGTCGAAGAGGGTGAGCACTACCTCGTCCAGCGCCGCGTCGATGAGGAAGTCTTCCAATCCGCGCTCGTCCTTTAAGTAGACCTGGCTGTTGCCGCGCTTGGTGCGATAGAGCGGCGGCTGGGCGATGTAGAGGTATCCCTTCTCGATCAGCTCGGGCATCTGGCGGTAAAAGAAGGTGAGAAGCAGGGTGCGGATATGGCTGCCGTCCACGTCGGCGTCGGTCATGATGATGATCTTGTGATAGCGGGCTTTTTCCACGTCGAAATCCTCAGGCCCGATACCGGTGCCCAGCGCCGTAATCAGGGTGCCGATTTCCGCCGAGCTCAGCATCTTGTCGAAGCGCGCCCGTTCCACATTGAGGATCTTGCCGCGCAGGGGCAGGATGGCCTGGGTGGCGCGGTCGCGGCCCTGTTTGGCCGAACCGCCGGCGGAATCACCCTCGACGATGAACAGCTCGCTCAAGGCCGGGTCGCGCTCCTGGCAGTCGGCGAGTTTTCCGGGCAGCGAGGATATATCGAGCGCGCCCTTGCGCCGGGTCAGGTCGCGGGCCTTGCGCGCGGCCTCTCGCGCGGCGGCGGCCTCGACAACTTTCGAGACCACCTTCTTGGCCTCGGCGGGATGCTCCTCGAACCACTGGCCGAGCTTGTCGCCGATGATGCTTTCGACCACCGGACGGACCTCCGAAGACACCAGCTTGTCCTTGGTCTGGGAGGAAAACTTGGGGTCCGGCACCTTGACCGAGAGCACGCAGGTCAGCCCCTCGCGCGCGTCGTCGCCCGACAGCGCCACCTTTTCCCTCTTGGCGATGCCGCTTGCGGTGGCGAATGTGTTGATGGTGCGGGTCAGGGCGCCGCGGAATCCGGCGAGATGGGTGCCGCCGTCGCGTTGGGGGATATTGTTGGTAAAGCACAGCATGGTCTCGTGATAGCTGTCGGTCCATTGCAGGGAGGCCTCCACCACCAGCCCGTCGCGCTCGCCGGTGATGGTGATGGGCGGCGCATGGAGCGGCGTCTTGGAGCGGTCGAGATAATGGACGAAGGCCTCGATGCCGCCCTCGTAATGCATCTCCACGGAGTTGGGCTCTACCCCGCGGCGGTCGTTGAGGGTCAGCGTCACCCCGGAATTGAGAAAGGCGAGCTCGCGCAGGCGGTGTTCGAGCTGGGCGAAATCAAACAGGATGTTGGTAAAGGTTCCCGGCGAGGGGTGGAAGGTGATGCTGGTGCCGGTCTTGTCCTTGGCGTCGCCCACCACTTCCAGCGGGGCCTCGGCCTCGCCGTCGTGGAAGCGCATGAAGTATTCCTGGTCATTGCGCCAGATGGTGATTTCCAGCTTGTCGGAGAGCGCATTGACCACCGAGACGCCGACGCCGTGCAGGCCGCCGGATACTTTGTATGAGTTCTGGTCGAATTTTCCCCCGGCGTGAAGCTGGGTCATGATGACCTCGGCGGCTGAAATTCCTTCCTCGGCATGGATGTCCACGGGGATGCCGCGCCCGTTATCCACCACCGTCACCGATTCGTCGGGGTTGAGCGTCACCGTGATGAGGTCGCAGAACCCGCCCAGCGATTCGTCGATGGAATTGTCCACCACCTCGTAGACCATATGGTGCAGGCCCGACCCGTCATCGGTATCGCCGATATACATGCCGGGGCGCTTGCGCACGGCGTCAAGCCCGCGCAGCACCTTGATCTGTTCGGCGTCGTACTCGCCCTCGCCGTTTTCAGGGCCGTTTTCAGGGCCGTTTTCAGGCGCGCCCTTTATGTCGGGCGCTTCGGGAGCCTCGGGGGTTTCCGCGGTTTCGGCTGTCTTTTTGTCTTTTTTACTCATCTTCGGTTCCGTCATGGTCTGGGGGTCATAATCGGGTTCATGGTTTAAACGGCTGCCGCCGCACCGTCGGCCACGTGGTAAAAATGGGCCCGGCCCGAGAGGCCCGCGAACTGGGCGGGATCGGTGCCGGTAAGCCAGGCCTGGGCGCCGAGCGCGCCGAGCCGTTCGAACAGCGCCGCGCGCCTCTCCTCGTCGAGATGGGCCGCCACCTCGTCCAGCAACAGCAGCGGCGCCGCGCCCCGCGCGCCGCGGATCAATTCGGCCACGGCGAGAAGGATGGAGATCAACAGCCCCTTTTGTTCCCCGGTGGAACATTCTCTGGCGATCACTTCGGATGCTGCTTCGGCAGCTGATTCGCCGACCCTCATATGCACTTCGAGATCGCTGCGGTGGGGCCCGTGGGCGGTGCGTCCGCTCTCCGCGTCATGGCCGCGGGTCTCGGCAAGCGCGGCGTGGAAACGCTCCTCGGCGTCGAGCGCCGGCCCTTGGTCGAGCCAACTCTCCACGTCGCCGGTGGCCTCGACGCGGGGCATGGGAAAGGGTCCGTGGTTCTGTTCGCAGGCACAATTCAGCAGGGCCGCCATTTCCCGCCGCGCGCAGGCGATGGCGATTCCGGTCTGGGCCAGGGTTTCTTCCAGGGCGTCAAGCCATGCCGGGTCGGCGTGGCCGCCTTTTTCGCGCAGCAGGCGGGCGCGTTCGCGTAAGATTCGTTCGTAAGAGGATGTGCGCGTGGCATGTCCGGGATCAAACCCGGCCACGATGCGGTCGAGAAAGCGCCGCCGGGAGCCAGCGCTTTCGCAAAACAACCGGTCCATATCCGGGGTCAGCCAGACCGAGCTCCCCCATTCCCCCAGCGCGCCGGGACGCGCGGACTGGCCGTTGATATGGACCACGCGGCGTGCGCCGCTGTTCTGGCGTTTATTACCGTTATCACTCTGGCCGGTATCACGGTTTTCAGCCGAATCCTCATCCGGCTCCAGGCCGGTGCCCAAATCCACCGGGCCTGCGGGTGTGTCGAGGGTGGCGGCAACGGCCCACACCGTGCCGGGCTCTGCGTCACGGCGTGTCACCTCGCCGAGCCGCACCCCGCGCAGGCCCCGTCCCGGCGCCAGATAAGACAGCGCCTCGAGAAGGTTGGTCTTGCCCGCGCCATTGGCCCCGGTGAGCACCACCGGACAAGGGTCCGGCTCGAGCCGCAAGGTGGAATAATTGCGAAAATCTGTGAGAGTCAGGCGGCGCACCGCCCAACTCGTTGTTTTCCGCTCCGCCGTGTCTTTTCCGGGAAGGCGCGCGGAAGATTGGGTTCCAGATTTGGGCGCGGATTGGGGGCCGGATTCCGGGTCGTGGATATGGAGCGCCTGTCTCACACCCGCATCGGCATCAGAACGTAAAGGGCGCTGTCATCGGCGGCGTCGCGAACGATGGTGGGGGACGAGGCGTCCGCCAGGTCGAAACGCGCCGTGCCGCCTTCGATCTGTTGGGTGATGTCGAGCAGGTAACGGGAATTGAATCCGATCTCCACCGGATCGGCGTCGTATGTCACCTCCAGCTCTTCGGTGGCGGTGCCGCTTTCCGGGCTCGATGAGGAAAGCGTCAGGCTGTTCTTGTCGAGGGCTACCTTCACGGCCCGTGATTTCTCGGTGGAAATGGTGGACACCCTGTCCACGGCTTCGGCGAAGGATTTGCAGTCCACCTCGAGATGCTTGTCGTTGCCTTCGGGGATCACCCGTTGATAGTCGGGAAAGGTGCCGTCGATCAGTTTTGAAGTCAGCACAACGTCGTCGAAGGCGAAGCGTATCTTGGTGTCGGAAAGCGTCACCGCGATATCCACCTCGTTGTCCTCGATCAGCTTGTGCAGCTCGGTCACCGCCTTGCGCGGCACGATGACGCCGGGCATGTCCGCCGCGCCGTCGGGCTGGGGCGTTTCCATGCGGGCCAAGCGGTGGCCGTCGGTAGCCACCGCCCGCAGCACCGGGGCGCCGTCCTCGGCGGTGGCGTGGAAATAGATGCCGTTGAGGTAATAGCGGGTTTCCTCCGACGACATGGCGAACCGGGTGTGGTCTATCAGGCTCCGGCACAGGGCCGCCGAAAGGGTAAAGCCGTAAGGCAGGTCGCCGTCGGTCATCACCGGGAATTCGTCGGTGCCGAGACAGGAGAGCGAAAACCGCGAGCGCCCGGCGTCAATCTCCATGCGGCCGTCTTCGCCGCCCTCGAAGGAAATCTGCGAGCCCTCGGGCAGTTTGCGGACGATGTCATAGAGGGTATGGGCCGGCAGGGTGGTGGCGCCCGGCGCGGCAACGTCGGCGGGCACCTTTTCGACGATGGCGATATCCATATCCGTGGCGGTCAGCGAAAGACCGCCGTCGCCGCCTTCGATCATCACATTGGAAAGGATGGGAATGGTGGTGCGGCGCTCCACCACGCTCTGGACATGGGCCAGGGCTTTTTGCAGAGCCGTGCGTTCGATGGTCAGTTTCATGGCGGTTCTAAGAGCAGAATCTGTGTGAAAAAGGGTATAAAAATGACGGTTCCGAAGAGAGGGCAATCGCCCTTTTTGCGGCCCGTCTGAAAGGGGTCGTAATTATAGCAGAAGGGGCGGAATTCCGAAGCCTTTTCCGTGTTTTTTGCGGTGTTTTTTATGGCCGGAAAGAGGCCCGGAAACAGCCAAAAACGCCAGAAAAAGACAACGGGTGGAAAAGGGCGCGGATCAGCCTTCGAGCATGCGCCGCAACAGCTCCACATCCTCGTTGAAGCTGTTGTCGCCGGCGCGCAGTTCTTCGACCTTGCGCACCGCATGCATGACGGTGGTGTGATCGCGGTTGCCGAACTTGCGCCCGATCTCGGGCAGCGAGCGCGAGGTGAGCTGTTTGGCCAGATACATGGCCACCTGGCGGGGCCGGGCCACGGCCCGGGCGCGCCGCGCCGAGGACATCTCGCTGAGTTTGATATTGAAATGGGCGGCTACCCGTTTCTGGATCTGTTCGATGGTGACGCGGCGGTCGCTGACGCGCAGCAGGTCGTGCAGAACTTCCTGTGAGGATTCCAGGGATACCGGACGCCCTACCAGCGTGGCGTGGGCGATGATGCGGTTAAGCGCGCCTTCGAGCTCGCGCACGTTGGAGGTGATTTTGTGGGCCAGGAATTCCAGCACCTTGGGAGGAATCTCGGCATTCAGGGATTCCGCCTTCGATTGCAGGATGCCGAGCCGCAGCTCGTAGGTGGTGGGGTGGATGTCGGCCACCAGCCCCCATCCCAGGCGCGAACGCATGCGTTCCTCGATACCTTCCAGGTCGTTGGGGGATTTGTCCGCGGAAATCACGATCTGGTGGTTCTGGTCCACCAGCGCATTGAATGTATGGAAGAATTCCTCCTGGGTGGAATCCTTGCCGCTGATGAATTGCACGTCGTCAATCATCAGCACGTCCACCGAGCGGAACAGGTCCTTAAACGCCATGGTGTTCTTGAAGCGCAGCGCGCGGATGAACTGGTACATGAATTTCTCGGCGGAAAGATAGATCACGCGCCGGGCCGGGGTGCGCTGGCGGATATGCCAGGCCAGGGCATGCATGAGATGGGTCTTGCCGAGCCCCACCCCGCCATAGAGAAACAGCGGATTAAAGGGCACGTGATCGGATTCCGCCACGCGGCGGGCAGCGGCGAAGGCCAGCTCGTTGGGCTTTCCCACCACGAAGTTGGAGAAGGTGTAGTGGGGGTCAAGCGGTGCGCTGATGTCTTTCTGCCAGTCGTTCCCGCCATTGGCGGAAGCGGGATCGCCAGCCATGACGCCGGCCGCCCCCGCACCCGATGCCCAGGCGGGAAGGGCCGCAGGGGTAGGAGCGGCGGGGCCGTCCGAAGCGGAGTGGGAAGCTGAATTTGGGGCTGAACCCGAAGCCGAATCCGGGGCGGCTTGCGGCCCGGCGGGGCGGACGAGGATTTCAATGCTGGAAATATCGGTGTTTTCCTCGCGCCACAGAATGTGGAGGCGCTCGGCGTAATGGGTGGCGATCCAGTCGCGCATGAAGCGGGTGGGGACGGAAATCTGCACCTCGCCACCGTCACAGCCCTCAAAGGTCAGGGGCTTGAGCCAGCTGCGGAAGGCGGCTTCGCCGAATTCCTCACGCAGGGCCCCCCTGATCCGGGCCCATTGGGCGCTGAGTTCGGTTTCCGCAGTGGGATGGGATGTGGGATCGGACATGGTTTATTCCTGCACCCAGGGAAGATTGTCCACCTTCCAGCCGCCCGCTTTGCCGCGATGGCCTTCGGTGTCGTGGTCGCCCTCGAATCCGAAGGCCACGTTATAGCAACGGGTATAGCCCTGGCCGGTCATGGCGATGGCGGCCATGCGCGAACGCCCGCCGGAACGGCAGATGAACAACAGGGGGTCATCGGGCCCCGCCCCGGAAGACCGCACCTGATCAGCGAATTCCGGGTTCTGCTGCATATTGGGAAACAGCTGCCAGGAAATGAAATGGGGCTGTTTGTCCAGGGATTTGAGGTCGGGAACGCCGACGAAAGCCCATTCCGGCATGGTCCGCACATCCACCAGCCGGGCCTTGGGATCGGAGCTCAGGAGCTCCCATGTTTCCTTGGGGGATAAATCGCCAGCGTAATCAGAGCCCGTCACTGTAATCTAACTCCCGTTCAGGGCCGCGGCGACACGACCGTACCAACAATACTTTTCATGCTTCGGGGAGTTGCGGACGGTGAATAACTGGGCCATCCCAGCACAAACGATTCACATGTTAAGCCAGAACTCAAAGGTTAATCTTTTTACAGGTTTATACAAACGTTTTACTTGTAAATTTGTATAAAATGCTTTGATTTACTTATTAGGGTAAGTTCCGGCTCCCCCCTTGACCGGGAATACATTACCCATGACTGGCGCCGCTGGCAACAAGAAGGAAAGGGGAACGTGAAAAAAGTTTCACAAAAATGCCCCATGAGAGGAAAAAATGCCACGGATGGGCGCGGGCAGGATTAACGTCTCAACTTTAGGGCAGCCTGTGTGGAGCTTGTGGGTGTAGGCAGCCGCGACGGGAGTGATGAGCGGGAGGCGGGAAGGGTCACGCGCGGATAGGGAAGGGCGGTGGACGGCCCCAAAGATTCGCAGGGCGGATTTGCGGGGGATTTGTGTTCCGGCGTCCCCTCGCCGATTCACCGGCCTTGCGGGTCGTCGGGAGAGTCCCCCGGCGCATTCTCCATAGGTCAACGGGCCGCAGACGGAAGGTCCGGGGCCCGCAGAAACTCGCAGAAAGATATCTTTATGGAGGCGGGAAGAGGGGCCTAAAGGGCCTTGATTTTGGCGGAAAGCCGCGAAATTTTGCGGGAAACGGTGTTGCGGTTCATGACACCCTTGGCGGCGCCGCGCATGAGTTCCGGCTGGGCGGCTTTGAGCGCCATGTTGGCGGCGTCGCGATCGCCAGCGCCGATGGCTTCTTCCACCTTTTTCACAAAGCTGCGGATGCGGCTGAGACGGCTGCGGTTAACCGTGGTCTGACGCGCCGTTGTCCGGATACGTTTTTTCGCCGATTGAATGTTCGCCATGATCGATTCGTTCTATGGTTTCGTTCCAATTGGATTCTTTGTCCACGGGCGTAGAAGACCGGGAAAGAACCAAGGCGCGGGTTATAGTCCGCCGCCGCCACCTCGTCAAGCCATCCGGGGGGAGCACCGCCGCATGGGTGTTGCCCGGGTGGCGGCGGTGGAGAAAACGATTATTTGCGCTTTATTTAGGGGAGAGAAAGAAATGTACTACTACATAGTCTCCGTCGTTATCCCCCTCGGTGGCGATTTCCAACTTCAAGACCTCGTCCTCGCGCCGGTATTCGGTCTCCAGGAACATCTCCCATCCCAGCTGGGGCAGGGATTGGGCATAGAAGGCCTTGATTTCCCCGGGCGTGGCAGCCCCCGTCACGGCGGATTCGACGATGCGTCCGGTGGGGGTATCGAAGACGATGCTGCTCCCGGCCACGTTATGCAGCCCCGGCATCAGGGGCAGGGCCTCGAATCCGGCCACGAAAGAGGGGGCGCCAGAAGATTCTTCGGGGGATTCTTCGGCCGCGCCTTCCCCGGCCTGGCCCGGCTTGACCCCCATGGCCGCGGCGGCCAGCGCAATGGCGGCGGCAAAGACCATGGCTGGGCGTGCCAGAGCCGGTAATGCCAGAATCGACAATAAAGATGTCCGTGAGAGCCATCTCATAGTACAGCCCTCATACATCACTGTTGGTGGCGAGGACAGAAGAAAGTCGAACGCCCCCCCTGGACCATGCGCTGGATGCCTCCGGTCTCGCCCACGTCACAGTCACATCCCGGACAGGGCTCTCCCTCGCGGCCATAGACGGCGAAACCGTGCTGAAAATAGCCCAGCTCGCCATCGGGACGACGGTGGTCGCGCAGGCTTGATCCCCCGGCTTCGATGGCCTCGGCCAGCACCTGTTTCAATGCCGGCACCAGCCGCCCGGCGCGCCGCCCGGCCACGTTTTTCGCCTTGCGGCGGGGCGAGATTCGAGCCCTGAACAGGGCCTCGCAGGCGTAGATATTGCCGATTCCCGCCACCACGCGCTGGTCCAGCAGCGCCGCCTTGATAGAGGTGTTGCGCCTTCGCAGCGCCGCCGACAGGGCCGCCCCGTCGAAGGATGAATCCAGGGGTTCCGGCCCCATTGCCGCCAACAGGGGGTGCGTTTCAAGCGCGCCGGGCGCGGCGAGGGTGAACAGTCCGAAGCGGCGCGGATCATTAAAGACAATGCGCGTTCCCTCCCCGGTCTCGAACACCAGATGATCGTGGCGGCCCTGTCCGGTGACCTCGTTCCCGGCCAGTACCAGCCGCCCCGACATGCCGAGATGGGCGATGATGGTGGCGCCGCCATCGAAGTCCATAGGGCCGAGCTCCATGAGAAGGTATTTGCCGCGCCGCCACAGGCGCTCTACGCGGCGCTTGGTGACGCGCTCGGCGAAATCTTGGGGCACGGGGATGCGCAGGTCGCCGCGCCGCACCTCCACCCGCGCCAGGCGGCGGCCTTCGAGATAGGGGGCCAGGCCCCGGCGCACGGTTTCAACTTCGGGAAGTTCGGGCATGGGGCGCCAAGTTAGCTTATGCCCTGGCGATGACACAATGGCCCGAGGTGGCGCAACAGGGGGGGCTGGGTTATGTTCATGCCATGGACAGGGAAGGTCTCAACGAGGGTGCCGCCGCCACCAGTAATAGGGACGGCGACGACGCCACCCATTTCGGATTTCGCGCCGTGGGGACATCGGAAAAGGCATCGCTGGTACGCGGGGTCTTCGACCAGGTGGCCTCGCGCTACGACCTCATGAACGACCTCATGTCGCTGGGGGTGCATCGCCTGTGGAAGGCGGCGCTGTTGGACGCGCTGGCGCCGCGTCCCCATATGCGGCTGTTGGATATGGCCGGAGGCACCGGCGATATCGCCTGCCGCTTTCTGGCGCGCTTGCCCCAGAATGGAAAAGGGGCCGGGAAAGGGGTCACGGATTCCGTAGCCACGGATTCCGATGCCACAGATTCCGGGGTCATCGTCTGTGACGCCAATGCCGCCATGATGAAGGTGGGCCGCGCCCGGGCGCTTGACCGCGGCATCGTCTCCGGCCTTTCCTGGGTCTGCGGCGACGCCGAGGCCATTCCCCTGCCCGAACGCAGCATGGACGCCTATACCATCGCGTTTGGCCTGCGTAACGTCACCCATCCCGGGGCCGCCCTGGGCGAGGCCTATCGCGTCTTGAAGCCCGGCGGACGCTTCCTGTGCCTGGAATTCAGCCATGTGGTGCTGCCCGTTCTCGACCGTCTTTATGACATGTATTCCTTCAACGTGATTCCGGCGCTGGGGGGGGCGGTGACCGGCGACGCCGAAGGCTACCGCTATCTGGTGGAAAGCATCCGCCGTTTTCCAACCCAGGAGGCGTTGGCCGATGACATGCGCGAGGCCGGATTCGAGCGCGTCTCCTATCGCAACCTTTCGGGCGGAATCGCCGCCCTGCATTCGGGCTGGCGGATCTGATGCGGGCCGCTTTGCGCCATACCACCCGGCTGGTGGGAATTATTCGTATTCTCGCCCGCCATGACGCCCTGTTCGTGTTCGATGTTCTCAGCATTCCCCCCGCTTTGCGTATGGTGGCCGGGCTGTTGGGGCGCCGCCGCCATATGGAACAGCCCGGTTTGCGGCTGGCCGCCGCTCTGCAGGAAATGGGGCCTAGTTTCATCAAGCTGGGCCAGGCGCTGTCCACCCGTTCCGATCTGTTGGGCGAAAGATTCGCCGCCGATCTCGCCACCCTTCAGGACCGCCTGCCGCCGTTCCTAGGGAGTCAGGCCCGCGCCACCGTGGAGGCCGAACTGGGCCGCCCGCTGGCGGAATGCTTCCGCGAGTTCGACGACGTTCCCGTGGCTGCCGCCTCCATCGCCCAAGTGCATTTCGCCGTCACGGTGCAAGGCGAGGAAGTGGCGGTAAAGGTGCTGCGCCCCGGAATCGAGGACGCCTTCGCCGCCGATGTGGCTTTTTTCTATTGGCTGGCCCGCATGTCCCTGCGCGGCCGCCCCCAGATGCGGCGGCTGAAGCCGGTGGAGGCGGTGGGGATGATGGAAAAGACCGTGGCCGTGGAAATGGACATGCGCATGGAGGCGGCGGCGGCCTCGGAATTGCGCGGCAATTTCGCCGACAATCCGGATTTTCACGTGCCCAGGGTGGACTGGTCGCGCACCGCACAAAGGGTGCTGACCCTGGAGCGCGTGGGCGGGCTGCGCGTCGATGACCTGGATGGTATTGCGGAGGCCGGGCTGGATCCGGACCGGATTCTCGCCACCACCACCTCGGCTATGTTCCGTCAGGTCTTTTGTGACGGATTTTTCCATGCCGACCCCCATCCCGGAAATATTTTCGTGAATGATACGGGCGCCGTGACGGTGGTGGATTTCGGCATCATGGGCCGGTTGGATGAAAAAACGCGGATTTATCTGGCCGATATGCTGGCGGGATTTATGGCGGGCGACTATACGAAGGTGGCCGATGTCCATTTCCGCGCCGGCTATGTGCCGGAAAGCCAGTCACGGCGGGACTTCGCCCAGGCCTGCCGTTCCATCGGCGAACCCATCCTGGGCCTTCCCCTGCACGAGATTTCTATTGCCCGGCTGCTCTCGCAGCTGTTCCAGGTAACGGAAAAATTCGAGATGGAAGTACAGCCCCAGCTCCTTCTGTTGCAAAAGACCATGCTGGTGGCCGAGGGCGTGGGGCGCTCGCTCAACCCCCATGTGAACATGTGGCAGATGACGCAGCCCCTGATCGAAGACTGGGTTCGCGAACACCGTGGCGTGGAAGGCCGCCTGCGCGCGGCGGCCGACGAGCTGCTCTCCCTGGCCGAGCGGCTGCCGGAGCTGATCCGCCATGCAGAAGCCGTTCTTGCCCATATGGCCGAGAATATTACCGGGGACGGCCTCAGGCTCCATCCCGATACGGTCAAGGATTTGGCGCGGGCCATGGGCGCGGCGGCGGGGACGCCGGATACGTCCGTGGGGAATTCCGGCAATGGCTTCGGCGCCGGGCTGATTACGGGGATTGCCGTGGCGGGGATCGCGGCGGCGGCGGTTCTGGCCTATTTTGCCCTCATGTGAGCGGGGGGGTGTGAGCGGGGGGCCTTTATTAGGGCCGACGTACCCTGGGCCTTTATTAGGGCCGACGTACCCTGGGCCTTTATTAGGGCCGACGTACCCTGGGCCTTTATTAGGGCCGACGTACCCTGGCCCATGGCTGAATTCCCGTCCGCGGGCGCCCGTCATGGCCGATGTCTGCTGAGCCTTTCCACATACGGGGAACCACGGCCACAAGCGGACATTGACGCCATCATTCGGTTCGAATATCCGGGCCGGATTCAGCAGAATTTAACTAATTCTAACAGACAATTAAGGATGGCGACAAAGGGACATGAACCTGATAATCGCCGCAACGCGGGCAGGGATTCTTTCGGGGACGCGGCTGCTACCGTGCGGCTTGGGCTGATGGCGCCGCTCACCGGCCTTGTGGAGCTTTACGGGCCGGAGATTTCCCGGGCCGGACGGATTGCCTGCGATGAGATCAACGAACGGGGCGGGGTTCTCGGCCGGCCGCTGGAACTGGTCATCGCCGATGACGGGAGCCTGCCGGAAACCGCCGTGCCTGCGGCGGAGGAACTTATCGACGAGATGGGGTGCACGGCCATCATCGGCAACCTCCTCTCTAATTCGCGTATCGCCGTTGCCAATCGCGTTGCCGACCGCAAGAGGGTGCCTTATCTGAACTTCTCTTTCTACGAGGGCAGCATTCTGAGCCGGTATTTTTTTCATTTTGCGGCCCTTCCCAACCAGCAGATCGACAAGATGATTCCCTACATGGCCGAGAGATACGGTCCCAAGTTCTATTTTGCCGGCAGCAATTACGAATGGCCGCGCGGCTCCATCGACGCCGCGAAACGGGCCCTCGTGAAATACGATGGGGAAATCATCGACGAGCGCTATCTGCCCATCGGGACCCAGAAGGTGGACAAACTTCTCGACAGCGTTGCCAGATCAGGGGCCGACGTCTTCGTCCCCTATTTTGCTGGCGCCGACCAGACTAACCTACTGACCCGCTTTACCGAAAAGGGTCTCAAGAATCACATGGCCGTCGTCATGGGTCACTATGACGAGGCCATGGCCTCCACCCTCACCCCGGAGGTGCGGGAGGGGTTCTATTCCTCCAATACCTATTTCATGTCCGTGGACACCCCGGAGAACCGGGCCTATCAGGAGCGCATGTCCTGCTTGCCAGAAGTGACGGGAATCTGGCCTGACGGGAACGGCATCCTGACCAATTTCGGGGAGGGAACCTATCTCTGTGTCCACGCCTTTGCCCGCGCCGCGGAACTCGCGGGGACGCTGGATACCAAATCCCTGATCGAGGCTCTCAGATGCGTCAGGGTCGTTGGTCCCCAGGGGGTGGTCAACATGGACCCGCAGACCCAACATGCCACGGTCAACAGCTATCTTGCCCGCTGCAGGGCCGACGGGACGTTTGAGATCATCAAAAGTTTCGGCTGCATCGAGCCCGTCATCCCGAAACGCTACCAACATGCCCTGGCCGATATGGAGGGGGTCGTGGCCGAAGCCGTCCAGTCCCCGGACTTCGGGGCCGGATCCGAAGATCGCCCGAGAAAGGGGGAGTCGAAAGTTGTTCCACTGAAGCCGGAAGCAGAGGAGGTGGCCCAGGCCAGTTCTGCTGAGGCAGTTCTCAAGAAGGCCGACATCGCAATCATCAGCGTTGATGAGAATGGCGCCATCACTCGGGCCAATAACCGCGCCTGCGCGCAGTTCGGGTATCCCCACGAGGAGATGGTCGGGCTGTCGGTTCACCTGCTGGTGCCTCCCCATCTCCGCACGGCGCACAAGCAGCACCTTAATCGCTTCGTCGAGGGCGACACCCTGGCCCTGAATATGGACGAGAGAGAGGAGGTGCTGGGCTATCGCAAGGACGGGTCGCAGTTCCCCGTCGAGGCCTCGGTCGCCAAGTTCCGCGAGAACGGCAAATGGATCACGGTGGTGACGTTGCTGGACATCACCCAGCGCAAGGAAGATCAGGAAAACCTGGTCTGGCGGGCGACCCACGACCCCCTGACCGAACTTCCCAACCGCGCCCTGATCCAGGACCGTCTCGGCAACGCCCTCTACCGCTCGCAACGTTCCGGGGATAAGGTCGCCCTACTGTTCGTAGACCTGGACGGCTTCAAGCTCATCAACGACACCTACGGACACGACATCGGGGACAAGTTTCTCATCGCAGTCAGTGAACGACTCGTCGAGTTGGTGCGTCCCGGCGATACGGTGGCCCGTTTAGGCGGCGACGAATTTGTCATTCTCTGCGAGCACATCGAGGACGAAAATACAATCGCTGGTTTTTGTGAGCGCATCGTCAAATCCCTGCGGGAGCCGCTCCAGTTTGACGGCAAGGAATTCTTTGCCACGGCCAGTGTTGGCCTCGCCATCGGCAGCGGGAAAACGCACCTTTCCGAGGACCTGTTGCGAAATGCCGACGCCGCCATGTATCTGGCCAAGGAAAGGGGGCACGACTCCTGGAGGATTTACGACGATGAAATCCACGTCAAATCCAAGTTCCAACTCGCCATCGCCAATGGCCTGCGCACCGCCATCGGAAATAACGAATTCCAGGTCAATTTCCAGCCCATTATCGACCTCAACATGCGATCCATCGTCGGCGCCGAGGCCCTGCTGCGATGGTTCCCTTCCGGCAATTCGTTTCCGCCGGACGAATTCATCCCGGTGGCCGAAAGGACGGGATCAATCAAGCCCATCGGTGCCTGGGTCTATGAGCAGGCCTGTCAGGCCATGTCGGTTCTGCAGAATTCGAACGGCAGCACCACGCTGTCGTATATCTCGGTCAATCTGTCCACTGTCCAGCTCAGCGACCCGGACCTCGTCGAAACGTTCAAGGAGATTCTGGGAAAAACCGGTGCCGATCCGCAGCGTATCCTTCTGGAAATCACCGAAACCTCCATTATGCAGGATACGGAATCCAATATTAAGACGCTCAACGAACTGGGAAATCTCGGGCACAAGATCGCGGTCGACGATTTCGGCACCGGATATTCCTCCCTCGCCCAATTGATGCGCATGCCGGTGAACACCCTCAAGATCGACAAGGCTTTCATCGACCCTCTCGACAGCAAGGAATCGACTTACGTTCTCGTCGCCGCCATCGTCAAGATGGCCCGAGCCCTGGGCCTGAACGTCATTGCCGAGGGCGTGGAGGACCAAAATCAGATGGATATCCTGGGAGAAATGGGTTGCAACTGTATCCAGGGCTATCTGTTCTCGCGGCCTGTGGAGTTCGAGGAATTAGTGAATCAAATTACGAAGCAGAATGAAACGATGGCGGAATAATGTTTCCCTGCTGCGCGACATTGGGCATAGGATAGGCGCGGTTTTTATTCATTGTCATGGTTGGGGGAGGAATCCATGTCCAAGACAGACATCAAGAAAATCGAGAGCGAAGATTTGAAGGAACTCAGCGATGAGGCCCTGGACCGGGCCGGGACCGCGCAGGGATGCGTCCCAAAAGCGAGCGTCATGAGCGTTTACTGCGGTTCTCCGGCTTAAATAGCCTGCACTAAGGAGAAACCCATGCCCAAGACCGACGTGAAAAAGATCGAGAGCGAGGATGTGGCCGAGTTGACCGACGAGGCTCTGGACCGCACCGCGGACGCGCAGTTATGTGGCGGCAGCGTCCTTTGCTATCACAGCATGGGGCCGACGGAATAACCTGACCCGGTTTCAGGCCACAAAAACCCCGCTGGTTTCCACCGGCGGGGTTTTTGTGCGAAGCCGCGTATTTTACAAATAAACTTGCAGAAAAGACGGCGCGGCCTTAGCTTAACCACAACAAAGTTCCGTACATCCTGGGGAGATCAACCGTGCTGTCTGGAAAGCGCCTTCTGCTCATCGTTTCCGGCGGTATCGCCGCCTATAAGAGTCTCGACCTGGTGCGCCGGTTAAAAGAGCGCGGCGCCGAGCTGCGCTGTATCCTCACCGCCGGCGGGGCGCAGTTCGTCACGCCGCTCTCTTTGTCGTCGCTGTCGGGGGAAAAGGTCTATGAGGACATGTTCTCGCTCACCGATGAAAACGAGATGGGCCATATCCGCCTCGCCAGGGATGCCGATCTGATCGTGGTGGTTCCCGCCAGCGCCGATTTTCTGGCCAAGATGGCCGGGGGTCTGGCGGGCGACCTGGCCAGCGCCGTGCTGTTGGCCAGTGACCGCCCGGTGCTGGTGGCCCCGGCCATGAACGTGGCCATGTGGAACCATGCCGCCACCCGGCGCAACATGGCGTTGCTGGAGGAACGGGGTGTCATGCGCGTGGGGCCCGAGGCCGGTGATCTCGCCTGTGGCGAGGTGGGCGAGGGCCGCATGGCCGAGGTGCCCGACATCATGGCCGCCATCGAGGAAATTCTGGTTCCCCATACGTCGCTGACCGGCCGCCATGCGCTGGTCACCAGCGGCCCCACCCACGAGCCCATCGATCCGGTGCGCTACATCGCTAATCGCTCTTCGGGCAAACAGGGCCACGCCATCGCCGGGGCCCTGGCGCGCATGGGGGCGGAGACGACGCTGGTGTCCGGCCCCACAAATGAGCCCGATCCCCAAGGCGTGGAGGTGCTGAGGGTGGAAACCGCCCTCCAGATGTTCGCCACCTGCCAGTCGGCGCTGCCGGTGGACGTGGCCGTCTGTGCTGCCGCCGTGGGCGACTGGAAGGTAAACGGTCTGGCCGACTCGAAGCTGAAAAAGGCCTCCGGCGAACCTCCGGTTCTGGCGTTGTCGGAGAACCCCGATATCCTCGCCAGCCTGAGCCAAGCGGGCAATCTGCGCCCGGCTCTGGTGGTGGGATTCGCCGCCGAAACTGAAGATCTGGCGCAGCAGGCCGCCGCCAAGCGCCAGGCCAAGGGCTGTGACTGGATTCTCGCCAATGATGTTTCCGCCGGTACCGGCACCTTCGGCGGCGATGACAACACGGTGCGGCTCATCGACGGCGACGGCGCGGAAGACTGGCCCACCATGACCAAAGTGCAGGTGGCCGAACGTCTGGCCCGGCGCATCGCCGATTATTTTTCCCCTGTGGCCTAGACACCATGGCGCCTGAACATCCCAAACCAGAGAAGGCCCCCGTTACCGCCCTTTTCGGCGGCGACGACCCGGTCCCGGTAGCCATCACCCGGCTGGCGCACGGCAAAGACCTGCCCCTGCCGGCGCCGGCCAGCGAACATGCCGCGGGGTTGGACCTGTGCGCGGCGGTGTCCGAAGATGTGGTTTTAGAGCCGGGCGAGCGCGCCCTGATTCCCACCGGCTTCGCCATCGCCCTGCCGCTGGGCTTCGAGGCTCAAGTCAGGCCCCGTTCGGGGCTGGCCTTGAAACACGGAATTACCCTGCCCAATGCGCCGGGCACCATTGACGCCGATTACCGGGGCGAGGTGAGGGTCATCCTCGCCAATCAGGGGGCGGAAAACTTCATCGTGACGCGTGGCATGCGCATCGCCCAGATGGTGGTGGCGGCGGTGAGTTCGGTGCGCTGGCAGGAGGTGGATGACCTTGCGCCCAGCTCGCGCGGCGATGGCGGTTTCGGTTCCACCGGCACGTCGTCGGAAGGCTGAGGGGGAATAAGATGGGAACGCCATGCTGAAACTGTCGAAAAAGATGCTGTTTGCCATCGAGGCGGTGGTGGACATCGCCTATCACGCCGGCAGTCTGCCGGTACAGAACCGCGAGATCACGCGCCGCCAGGGTATTCCCCGGCGCTATCTCGAACAGGTCCTGCAACATCTGGTGCGGGCCGGAATCCTGATCGGGGTGCGTGGTCCCCGGGGCGGCTATCGTCTGGCGCGCGAACGCCGCCGCATCTCGGTGGGCGAAATCAGCCGGGTGGTGCGTAATATGGAAACCGCCGGAAATCCCATCGAAGAGGAGGCAGGCTCCGCCATCGGACATAAGGTGGTGCGCCCCCTGTGGCAGGAGCTTGAAAACGAGGTCATGGAACGCCTCAATACCATCACCGTGGAGGATCTCTGCCTGCTCGCCCACCAGAAGGGAATCGAAAGCGAAATTCACCAGAAACTTGATTTCACCATATAATTTAAAAGAAACGTCCCGGATCAAGAGGGGCGGATCAACGGGAGGAAGGACATAAAATGGCAAGTTCAAGTAAGGATACCGGCGCCTCGTTTCGCGGCCGGGTCTATGACAACATCGTCGAGACCGTCGGCGCCACGCCGTTGATCCGGGTCAAGGCGCTGGCCGGGGACGCCGGGTGCAAGGCCGACATCGTGGCCAAGCTGGAATTTTTTAATCCCCTGGCTTCGGTCAAGGACCGCATTGGCTTTGCCATGATCGAGGCGGCGGAAAAATCGGGAGCCATCAAGCCCGACTCGGTGCTGATCGAGCCCACCAGCGGCAATACGGGGATAGCCCTGGCCTTTGTCTGCGCCGCGCGCGGTTATCGCCTTATCCTCACCATGCCCGAGAGCATGTCCCTGGAGCGCCGCAAGATGCTGATTCTGTTGGGCGCCGAGCTGGAACTGACGCCGGCGGCCAACGGCATGAAGGGCGCCATCGCCCGGGCCGAGGAGATGGCGGCGGAACTGCCCAACGCCATCATGCTGCAACAGTTCGAAAACCCCGCCAATCCGGAGATTCACCGCCGCACCACGGCCGAGGAAATCTGGGCCGACAGCGGCGGCGGCGTGGATATGGTGGTGAGCGGCGTGGGCACCGGCGGCACCATTACCGGCGTCGGCGAGGTGCTCAAGGAACGCAAGCCCGAGATCAAAATGGTGGCCGTGGAGCCGGAAGATTCCCCGGTTCTCTCCGGCGGCCTGCCCGGTCCCCACAAGATTCAGGGCATCGGCGCCGGCTTCGTTCCCGGCATCATGAATACCGATGTGGTGGACGAGATTATCCGTATCGGCAACGAAACCGCTTTCGCCACCGCCCGCAAGGCGGCGAGCATGGAGGGGCTGCCGGTGGGTATTTCCTCGGGCGCGGCGCTGGCTGCGGCGCTGGAGATCGGTGCGCGCGACGATATGGCGGGCAAGATGATCGTCACCATTCTTCCCGATTTCGCCGAGCGCTATCTCTCCACCGCCCTGTTCGAAGAATCGTAAACGGGAAGGACACGGGACAGGTGAGCGGCGAGGACGGCGTTTTTTCGGTAGAGGATTTCAGCGAGGACCAGCTCCGGCGCTATGCCCGCCACATCGTCCTGCACGAGGTGGGCGGCGCGGGCCAGGCCCGTCTCCTCAACGCCAGGGTCCTGGTGGTGGGCGCCGGAGGTCTCGGCTCGCCGTTGTTGCTCTATCTGGCGGCTGCCGGGGTGGGTACATTGGGCGTCATAGACGACGACGTGGTGGATGTCTCCAACCTCCAGCGCCAGATTCTCCACGCCACGGTGGATGTGGGGATGGATAAGGTGGCGAGCGCGGAAAAAGCCGTGGCCGCGGTTAATCCCGGGGTGCGGTTGGTTCCCCACAAGGCCCGCCTAAATTCAAAAAATATCCTCGGCCTGCTCAAGGACTATGATGTGGTGGCCGACGGCTCGGATAATTTCGCCACCCGTTACCTGGTCAACGACGCCTGTCATCTCGCCAAGCGGCCTTTGGTGTCGGCGGCACTGCTGCGCTTCGACGCCCAGATCGCCACCTTCAAGTCCTATCAGGGCGGGGATAATCCCTGTTACCGCTGTATTTTCCGTGAAGCTCCGGCGCCGGGCCTGGTGCCGAGCTGTGCCGAGGGCGGCGTATTGGGGGCGGTGGCAGGTGTGGCCGGCTCGCTTCAGGCCACCGAAGTGATCAAGGAAATTTTGGGCATCGGCACCGGACTTTCGGGCTGGATGGTGATTTACGACGCCCTCGACAGCACAATACGCAAGATCAGCGTCAAGCCCGACCCCGAATGCCCGCTCTGCGGCAAAGCCCCCACCATCACCGATCTTTCCGCCCATGACTGATACCCATATGACTGACCCGCATCCCCGTCTCTCGCTGATGGTTTTTTCCGGTGATTTCTCCCGCGTTCATTACGCGCTGGTGATGGCCAGCGCGGCGGCGGCCACCAATGTGCCGGTGACGGTTTTCTTCACCATGAAGGCGTCCCATGGGGTTCTCGCCGATGCGGGGTGGCATGATCTTGTCGGTGAGGACGGGCGTTCGGCGCTTGAGACCGACAGCGGCTATGTGGACTCCGGCGTGGCCGGGTTCGAGGAGCTGATGACCGCCTGCGCCGAGCTCGGCGTGCGCTTCATGGTGTGCGAGATGGGTCTGCGGGCGCTGGGGCTGGAAGACGCGGAACTGCGCGGCGACATCGAAATCACCCCGGGCGGGGTGGTGAGCTTCCTCGCCGATGCCGGAGACCAAGGCCGCATCGTTTTTATTTAATCGTCTTTATCTGAGGGTGCGGCCGGTACGGTCGGTGCGGTTTACGTGAGTCGCCCCGCTCCCCGACCTAAAGCATGGTTTCGATGACGCGGTCGGGCGGGGGGTGGCCGTCGCTGAAGGTCTTGATGTTGATGATCACCTTTTCGCCCATGGCGATACGGCCCTCGATGGTGGCCGACCCCATATGGGGAAGCAGCACCACGTTGTCGAGCTCCAGCAATTTCGGATTGACGGCGGGCTCGTGCTCGAACACGTCAAGCCCGGCCCCGGCAATCTTGCCGTCGCGGAGCATGCGGGTGAGGGCGTTTTCGTCCACCACCTCGCCGCGCGAGGTATTGATGACGAAACAATGGGCAGGCAACAGTTTGAGCCGCCGCGCCGAAAGCAGATGAAAGGTGCCCGGCGTGTGGGGACAGTTGACGGAAATGATGTCCATCTGGGCCAGCATCTGGTCCAGGCTTTCCCAATAGGTGGCTTCCAGTTTTTCCTCGAGGGATTTTTCCACCGGGCGGCGGTTGTGGTAATGGATGGCGAGCCCGAATCCGCGGGCGCGCTGGGCCACCGCCGCGCCGATACGGCCCATGCCGATAATGCCCAGCCGTTTTCCCCAGATACGATGGCCCAGCATGGAGGTGGGGCTCCAGCCCTGCCACTCGCCCGAGCGCATCAGGCGTTCGCCCTCGGCAAGCCGCCGGGGCACCGAAAGAATCAGGGCCATGGTCATGTCGGCGGTGTCCTCGGTGAGCACACCAGGGGTGTTGGTGACGGTGATGCCGCGGGTGCGCGCCGTGCCGAGATCGATGGAATCCACGCCGGTGCCGAAATTGGCGATGAGCTTCAGCTGTGGCCCGGCCTGGGACAGAAGGCGCGCGTCAATACGGTCGGTCACGGTGGGCACCAGAACATCGGCCTTCTTGACGGCGTTTGCCAGCTGGGTCTGGGTCATGGGTTTGTCGTCGCGGTTCAGGGTGACGTCGAACAGCTCCATCATGCGCGTCTCGATGGTGTCGGGAAGCTTGCGTGTCACCACCACCAGCGGTTTTTTTCGGCCCATCTATTCCTCCGCAATGCCCCCCTGCCGCCCCGGTTTCAAACCGGGTAGCGGGTGGCCCGTTGATCCATGGTTTCGTTTTGCTCTGGTTTCAGTGGGCCATAACAAGATGACACCGGCTTGTCCAGCTAATGTAGAGAGAAATCGGCCGCCGCCGTCCGCCATCCTTGCTTTTGGCGGTTTCTTTTGATTGTCTTAGCATCATGTCCGCTTTCATCTTTCCCCCCGCCCCCAACCGGATTTTCAGCCGCCGCCATCCTTGGCGGCTGTTCTGCATTTTGGCGGCTTTTGTCCTTGGATTGTGGGGCGGCTATGGGGGGCAGATGGTGATCGCGCCGCCTTCGGCTGCGGCGGAAAACGTGCTGCCGGTTCCGCGTTTTGTCTCCCTGCGCGCCTCGGAGGTCAATCTGCGCACCGGACCCGGCGTACGCTATCCGGTGGAATGGGTCTTCGTGCGCAAGGGAATCCCCGTGGAAATCGTCGCCGAATTTGAAAACTGGCGCAAGGTCCGGGACTGGCAGGGCACCGAAGGCTGGGTGCATCGGAGCATGGTGTCGGGACGCCGCACCATGGTGACCACCGGGGAACCGCGCGCCCTGCGCGGCGAGCCCTCGCTGGAGGCCAAGGTGGTGGCCCAGGTGGAGCCCGGCGTCTATGGGCGGATCGAGGAATGCGAGGGCGAGTGGTGCCGCCTTTATGTTGCCGGCACCGGCGGCTGGCTGCGCCGCTTCGAGTTCTGGGGCGTCTATCCCAAGGAAGACATCAACTGACAGCAAAACCGGCTGGCGACCTGGCCGGCCGATCAGGCGAAATCCGTCATCAGAGCCGCCCGGGTGGCTTCCGCCAACCCCGCCATATGGGAATAGTTGTCATGGGCAATGACGATGGAGATATCCGCGTCGGCGGCACGGAAGGCATCGGCCTGGGCGTCGGTGAAGGGGAAATGCACGAAATGCACGGCTGAGGCCTTGCCCTCGGCGGTGGTGCGGTCGATGTCCCTCTCGGCCACGCCGGGGATTATCTCGTCGCCGAGGCGAAGGGTGAGACATTCCTCGATGCCGCCAAGCCCGGCCAGAACGCGCCCCCGGCGCTCGGGATTGTCGATCTCGATCATGAAGGTAGCCACCAGTTCGCGCCCGTTGGGGACCAGCGGGTTGTAGGCCTCCAGCTCGCCGGGAATCTGCGCCTCGCCGCCGCCCTCGATGAAAAGCATCTCGTGCACCTGGTGCCACATGGTCTCGAAACTCTCGAAATAGAAGCCGGCGTCGGGCCCCACCGCCACCCGGCGGTTTTTCTTGATGGCGGACATTTTCTTCCTCTGTTCGGCCCGCTGGGACCCGTATTCGGCCATGGGCAGAATGTCGCCGGCTGTGAGTTTGTGTTCCTGCTTGCTCATGAGGGGGGCGTTCCTATTTCTGTTCCAGCCCGTAGGAACGGGCGAGAAGTTGGATCGGATGGAAGGCTTTCTCGGGGGTTTCCGCCTCTTCGGAATCGAGCCGCTCCATGACCTGAAGAATATGATCGCCGGCCAGCGGGCATTCCGAGGCCACACAGGAGCCGGCGTTCTTCGCCGCCTGGCGGGCTACCGGTTTGCCCTGTTTCAGGGCGATCTCGAAATGGTCCTTCATGATGCCCCAGGAGCCGCCATGTCCCGAACAGCGCTCCATCACGTGAATTTCGGTATCGGGAACCAGGCGCAGCATCTCGGCCGCCTTGGGGCCCATGTTCTGGGCCCGGGCGTGACAGGGAAGATGTACCGAAACGCCGCCCTGTAGCGGTTTCATACCGTCGGCCAGGCCTTCCTTGGCGGCTATGTCCACCATGTATTCGGCGATGTCGAAGGTGGCGCCAGACAGGGTCGCGATGGCTTTGTCGCCGGGCAGGATGAGGGGCCATTCGAACTTCATCATCAGCGCGCAGGAAGAAACCAGCGCGATCACGTCATAACCCTTCTCGATCCAGGGCGCGAGCTCGGCGGCAGTTTTTTCCGCCGCTGCGGCCACGGCCCCGATGTCGCCGTTTTCAAGCTGGGGCATGCCGCAGCATCCGGGATAGACCACTTCGGTTTCGACGCCGTTTAAGGCCAGCACGGCGCGGGCGTCGAGGCCGATGCCGGGGTCGTTGTAATTGGCGAAACAGGTGGCGAACAGCACCGCCTTGCGACCGTAAGCCGGCGCCTGGGCGTTGACCTCGGGGGTCTCTTTCGCGGCCCGGCGGGCAAATGTCCTGGCGCAGAACCGGGGCAGGGCGGCCTTGCGGTGGATTCCCGCAATCCATTCCATCACCGGCCGCGTCAGCACGTTGCCCACCTTGCAGGCCCAGTTGATCAACGGCGCCACCAGACTTGCGAGCCGGCCGTTGCGGTCGGTCCGGGTAAGCTGGCGGTGGATGGCGCCGGCTTTACCCGCCTTCAGCTCGGCGGCGCGGTAGCGCAGTATGAGATGGGGGAAATCGAGGTCGAATTCATGGGGCGGCACATAGGGACATTTGGTCATGAAACACATGTCGCACAGGGTGCAGGCGTCCACCACGGCCGCGAATCCTCCGCTCGCCACCGAATCCAGCTCGCCGCTGTCGGACTCGTCTATGAGATCGAAAAGGCGGGGGAAGCTGTCACACAGGTTGAAGCAACGGCGGCAGCCATGACAGATGTCGAAAACGCGCCGCAGTTCGGCGTCGATTTTGTCCGCGTCGGTGAATTCCGGCTCCCGCCAGGCCAGGGCATGGCGGGTGGGAGCCTCAAGACCGCCTTCACTCATAGGAGAACCTCTGCGTGGTAAGCACGGGCGGCGTAAAATCCGCCGCCGTCCCCTGCCAGGACGGGGGGAAGAACAGTTCCCGCCGTCCTGAGTGGTGGTGGCAGAGGATCAGAGCAGCAGATCAGACGGGTAGCGTCTTAGCCTTCGAGCTCGTCGAGAGCCTTCTGGAAACGGCCGGCATGGGATTTCTCGGCCTTGGCCAGGGTCTCGAACCAGTCGGCGATTTCATCGAAGCCTTCTTCCCGGGCGCTCTTGGCCATACCGGGATACATATCGGTGTATTCGTGGGTCTCACCGGCGATAGCAGCGCCCAGATTCTGGGAAGTGGAGCCTATGGGCTGTCCGGTGGCGGGATCGCCTGTCTCCTCGAGGAATTCGAGATGGCCATGAGCGTGACCGGTCTCGCCTTCGGCGGTGGAGCGGAATACGGTGGCCACGTCGTTATAGCCTTCCACGTCTGCCTTTTGGGCGAAATAGAGATAGCGGCGGTTTGCCTGCGATTCGCCGGCAAAGGCGGCTTTCAGATTGTCCTCGGTCTTCGTGCCTTTCAGGCCCATTGTGTTGTCCTCCTGTCAACAGTGATAGTGATTGTGCGCGGCCCTTTTTATGCATCCGGCAGGGCGCCGTGTCAAGCTAAGAATGATTCTAAGCTCGCCAATAAGACGCGACAATGCCTCATTTAATTTAGCTGACTGTGGGTTATTTAAGCGTCGATGCGGACGGTGACGTCGATGCCCGATATCTCGGCGCCGTCGGGCGCGGAAGGAAGTTGGGAGATTTCAATGGCATCGGCGGGAATGTCCATCAGGCGGCCGCTCTTCTCGAAGAAGAAGTGACTGTGCTGGGTGGTGTTGGTATCGAAATAGGCGCGGCCTGATTCAACCACCACCTCGCGCAACAGCTCGGTCTGGGTGAACTGGTGCAGGGTATTGTAGACGGTAGCCAGCGATACGCTGACGCCAGCATTGCGGGCCTCGGAATGGAGATCCTCGGCGGTAATGTGGCGGTCGCCGTTTTCGAACAACAGCTTGGCCAGGGCCAGACGCTGGCGCGTCGGGCGCAGACCCGCATTCCTGAGCCGGTCTAGGGCGGAGGCGTACGGCCGCATGCTTTTCCAGTTGCCTGTGAGAATCTTGTCCATGGTCTGGCTTCCCGTTTTTATTTCCCGTTCTATATCCCCTAAATAAAGTAGGGTTATACGCGGGGAGTTATACAATTGTTTCTAACAATAACAAAAGGAAATCTTTGTTTAGAATAAAAATAAATTAACTCTATGGCGGTACTCCATGAAATTAACTCCGCTGAATCCCCCTGTTATCCCCATTGTCCGGGGCTTTTGGCAGTAAGCCCGGACATAATGACGCACCTCTTACCCCTTGGAGTATTCGGCCCTTGGTCCGGTTTGCGGTCAAACCTTAATAAAATACTTTTGCAGGGGGGTATAATGGTCCGTGAATTGCACCTCTTAATTACGTTCATTGCGGACTATTACATTCATTGCGGGCAAAGAGCCTGCTTTGTGCTTGTATTTAGGGTATATATCCGTGGGTCAGGAATCCGCCATCCATGCCGAGGGGGTGCTAGCGTGAGCGAAATTCTCGACCGCCTGATGAAGGGGGTGTCTTTTGGCAAGGCGCCGCTTTCCTACGATCAGGAGAAGGAGCTGGCGGGTCACCAGGACGCAAAGGTGCGCCGCAAGCTGGCGGCGCGGCACGATATCCGTCCCGAAATCCTTTATTACCTGGCCGAGGACACGGTGCCCGAGGTGCGGCGCGAGATCGCTACCAACGTCAAGACCCCGCGCCAGGCCGATATGCTGTTGGCCAAAGATTCCGAAGGTGATGTGCGCTGTGACCTTGCCGGGAAAATCGGCAAGCTGGTGCCGGGGCTGAGCGAAGACGATTCCGACCGCCTTACCTGTCTCACCATCGAGGTTCTTGAAATTCTGGTTCGTGACCAGCTTCCCCGGGTGCGTGCGGTCCTGGCGGAAACCTTGAAGGACGTGACCAACGCGCCCCACCGCATCATCCTGCACCTGGCCAGGGATACGGAGCTGGAAGTGGCCGGCCCGGTGCTGCGCTGTTCGCCGCTGCTTTCCGATACCGACCTTATGGAGATCATCCAGAGCGGCCCCCTGCAGGGTGTTCTGATCGAGATTTCCCGGCGTTTCGGCCTTGGTGAGGGCGTGTGCGACGCCATCGCCACCACCGACAAGACGGCGGCTATCGCCGCCATGCTTGCCAATAAAAGCGCCCAGATCCGCGAAGAGACCTGTGACAGCCTGGTGGAGAAGGCGCGGGAAAGGGAGAGTTGGCAGGAGCCCCTCGCGCGGCGTCCTAATCTCTCTCTTGATGCGGCACGGAAACTGGCTGAATTCGCGGCCGATTCCCTGCTCGAGGTGATGCGGTCCAATGACGATCTGGACCCGGAAACCCTGGGCATGGTGAGCCGGGAAGTACACCGCAGGCTGGAGGAGACACCTGAGGAAACCGCCCGCCGCACGGCCTCCGCCACCACCTCGCAGCAGGCACGGCAGGAAACCGAACGGGCGCAACAGCTCCACGACGAGGGCAAGCTGGACGCCAAGGCCGTGGCCAAGGCCTTAAAGAAGAAGGAGCATGGTTTCGTGGCTTCCGCGCTGGCGGTTCTCACCGGCCTGCCGCGCGAGGTGGTGGCACGCATTGTCGAATCGCAAAGCGCCAAGGCGGTGGTGGCCCTGATGCGGCAGGCGGGGCTGGATATGGGACTGGCTGCCCGTGTCCAGCGCGACATGTGCGCCATTCCCGCCGCTGCCGTTGTCGCGCCCAAGGGTGGCAAGAAGGCTCCCTGCCCCTTAGACGAGGCGGAATGTCAGGCCCAGCTCGACTACTTCCGGGACTCGGTCCTCTCTCCCATGCCCGGAGAAGAGGGGGACAAGATTTACGACCCCGACTGGTCGGCCGGGGAAAGAAAAGAATCGGGTCCGGTGGATTTGGATTGGGAGGAATCCGGCGCGAAAAAGGCGAAGGCCGCCATCGTGGAGCCCGACTGGGCCAAGGAGGACGAGGAAGACGATGACGAAGAGGAGATCGGTCCCGAGGATATTTCCTCCCGGGAGTTGGCCACCAAGCTCCACGGGGAAGGGCGGCTCACCGAAAAGATCATTATTTCCGCCATCAACATGGGGGATCACGTATTCGTGCGCACCTCCCTCATCCTGTTGTCCGGCCATGACGGCAAGGACGTGAGGAGAATACTCGCCTCCAAGGATTCCTTCGTCATTACCGCCCTGGTATGGAAGACCGGGCTCAGTATGTCTTTGGCTTCCGTGGTGCAGAGCCGCGTCGTCCAGATTCCCCGTAACGAAACGCTGCCCCTCTCCTCAAGCGGCGGCTTCCCCATGAGCGAGAAGGAAATGAAGCACCGCCTCGACGCCTTCCTCGATCTGTGAAGGCTTAAGCCTTTACGCCCGTGGCGGCGCGAGCGGTTCTCAACTCTCGATAATAAAGGTGACCTCGACGGTAACGCGGTATTCGGCGATTTTGCCGTCCACTATCTTGGCCTTCTGCGAGACTACCTCGAGACCCGAAATGCCGCGCAGGGTTTGCGCCGCTCTGTTCAGCGCCTCTTTCACGGCGCCCTGAAAGCTTTCCCCGGACGAGGCCGTGAGCTTGGTTACATGTGCAACAGTCATGATTTCCTCCCCTGTTGTGGTTTGCCGCCATGTTTCGGCGATCACTATATCCATTAACTCAGGAGCCTTATTGTCTCCCGGCTACGCTATCATACCGGCCTTTTCCGTTCATCGTAAGGTCTCGGGCAAAAAACAGAAAAACAGCCCCGCCGTGGATTTTCCTTGCAAATAAACACAAAAGCCGCCAAATAAGCCGTTCGGTTACACATTATCCTGGCGTATCTTCCTATGACGCCCATAGCGCCTAGCCACGTTACCCCGAGACATTGTGAGACCAAGAACCCGTAACGCGGCCTGAAGCTGCTTGCGTCACTACAATCGTTTAAGAGGACAATAAGATATGACTACTGGAACAGTAAAATGGTTCAACCCCACCAAGGGTTATGGCTTTATCGAGCCCGATGACGGCTCCAAGGATGCCTTCGTTCACATTTCCGCCGTTGAACGTGCCGGCCTTCCCGGTCTTCACGAAGGGCAGAAAGTGGAATTCGAACTGGTCCCCGGCCAGAACGGCAAATCCTCCGCCGAGAACCTGGTGGTTGTGGAGTAGGGTCTAAACGGACCTCTCTACGGTAATCACCGTATCTACCAAGCCCCGCCGGTTCACACCGGCGGGGTTTTTCGTTGGGGGTGTCTCAGAGCGGGAATAATGTTCCCTTGCCGTGCGACTTAAGGTTTAGGATGCGTGCGCACTGACATTCATTCCAAGTTAGGGGGGAAACCCATGCCCAAAACAGATGTAAAGAAGATCGAGAGTGAAGACGTGAAAGAGCTTTCCGACGAAGCTCTGGACCGGACCGCCGGGGATGCGCTGATGTGTGGCGCTGCTTTAAGCAACTATAGCTACGCCTGTGTTGGCTAGACGACCGGATTAGCCTGGCCCAGCTTCAGGCCGCAAAGACCCCGTGGGGAAACCTGCGGGGTTTTTCGTTGGGGTGTCTCGGAGCGCCTCAGCCGGTTGCCCGGCCGGTATGGTTGTTGCCGCCCGCCTCGTCTTCGGTAAGCGGCGTGGCCACCGGGTGTTTTTCGAAATGGTCGAGGGTGCGCCGTATATCTTCGAGCAGCAGTTGGCCGAGATCGCGGCTGACGCCATGGCGCACAAGAATGCGCTGGATCACCAGATCGGTTCGATCCGCCGGCATGGCGTAGGCGGGCACCTGCCATCCCCGCCCGCGCAGGCGGTCGGCAAAGTCATAGAGCGTAAAGTCAACGTCAGCGCCGTCTTTCAGCTTCCAACACAGCGCGGGCATGCCGCCCCTGCCGTCGTAAATAATCTCGAAGGGGCCCATGTTGGCGATCTCGTCGGCGAGATACTGGGCGGTCTCGTAACAGGCATGGTGAATCTTGCGGTAGCCCTCTTTGCCGAGCCGCAGGAAGTTATAGTACTGACATATGATTTCACCGCCCGGCCGCGAGAAGTTAAGGGCGAAGGTGGGCATGTCGCCGCCGAGATAATTGACCCGGAAAATCAGATCCTCGGGCAGGTCGTCCTTGTCACGCCAGATAGCCCAGCCGACGCCAAGCGGGGCGAGACCATACTTGTGCCCCGACGCATTAATGGATTTAACCCGTGGCAGGCGGAAGTCCCATTCCAGATCGGGGTCTATGAAGGGGGCGAGAAAACCGCCGCTGGCGCCGTCCACATGGATCGGAATATCGAGCCCGGACTCTTTCTGGAGTTTGTCGAGGGCATCGTTCACGGCTTTCACCGGTTCGTACTGACAGGTGAAGGTGACGCCAAGGGTGGGCACCACGCCGATGGTGTTTTCGTCACAGCGTTTGATCACTTCCTCGGGCGTCATGAGCAGGCGCTCGCCCTCCATGGGGATTTCGCGCAGTTCGATATCCCAATAGCGGGCGAATTTGTGCCAGCAAATCTGTACCGGGCCGGTGATGAGGTTGGGCTTGTCGGTGGGTTTACCCTCGGCGCGGCGGCGCTCCCGCCATTTCCATTTGAGCGCCATGCCGCCGAGCATGGCCGCCTCGCTTGATCCGGTGGTTGAGCAGCCGAGCGTATTGGCAGCGTCCGGCGCGTTCCACAGATCGGCGAGCATGTGCACGCAACGGCTTTCGATCTCGGCGGTTTGTGGATACTCATCCTTGTCGATCATATTCTTGTCGACGCATTCCGCCATCAGCCGGCTCATCTCGGGTTCCATCCAGGTGGTGCAGAAGGTGGCCAGGTTCTGGCGTGAATTGCCGTCGAGCATCAACTCGTCATGGACGATGCTGTAGACGTGATTCGGGTTATGTTCGCCGGGGGGAAACTTGAACTTGGGCACGGTGACGGCAAGGTCAGTCGAGGCATAAACGTCATCATCAATCTTTGTGCAGATGTCATCTTTGTGATGGAGCGGCATGGCGGGTCTCCAGTAATTATGGCTGTGCCGGCCTGTTCCCGGCGGCTTGTTTCTGGTGATTCGCTTTTGGCGGTTTTCACGCCTCTGGAATTCAGGGCGGCGCGGCGGTGGTTGCGGGAGTCTTGGCGGCCCAGCCCGGCTTTTTCATAGCATGGATTACAATCGGCGCGCCGACGAAGATAATCAGCCCCCCGGCCACGAGGCCCACATAGAGCGCCGGATTGCCTATGGGCAGGTTCGACGGCGGGAAGAAGCCGACCACCAGCGCGAAAACGACGGCGAGCAGGCCGACGCCGGCGATGATCCACATGCCCGGCATCCCGCCCGGAACCTTGTACGTGCGCGGCAGGTCGGGCCGTGTGTAGCGCAGGCGGATGGCGGCAGCGTACATGAGAATATACATGACCAGATAAAGCGTGACCGTCATCGCCGACAATATAAAGAAGGCGACGCTGACATTCGACATCATGAGATAGAGGCTTGTCAGCGCGGTAACGATCACGCCCTGGATGACGAGGATGTTGATCTGGACGCCTTGGGCATTTGTCCTGGCGAGAAACGGCGGCAGTTCGCCCTCCTGCGCTGTCTCCAACAGGCCGCGGCTGGGGCCGCCAATCCACGCCATGACCCCGCCGATAGCGCCAAAGGCCACCAACAGACCGACAAGCGGGATTGCGTCCGCGACGCCGAAGCGCTGTAGGAAGACCTGGAACGCCTGCATCAGGCCGGCGGTGAGGCTGATCTGCTGCGCCGGCACCACCACCGCCACGGCGAGCGCACCGAGGGTGAACAGCCCGAAGATGATGAGCATGGCGAGGAACATGGCGGCGGGATATTGCCGTGGCGGATCGCTTAGTTCCCTGGCATGGACGGCCTGTACCTCGACCCCGGCGAAGAGCAGTATGATGCCGGCCAGGAATGCCATATCGCTGAGCCCGGTGATATGGGGGAAGAAGCGCGGATGGACATAGCCATCCGCCGCCACGCCGCCCGTATTTCCGGCGGCCAGGAATTCGACCGCATTGCCCTGGATGATCCAAAGCAGCGCGAAACCCATGACCAGGACGCCCGGCAAAATCGTCCCCAGGAGGAGAAGCCATTTCGTCGCGGCGGCCTGGACCGAGACCCCGCGCAGGGTCAGAAGCGTTGCCGTCCAATAGACGACGAGGATAACGGCGGCGTTATACCAGCCCAGTTCGGCCAGTCCGGGATCAAGAAACAGGTAGGCGAGTGCTGCGGCCGCGAAGGCCAGGACGGTGGGGTACCACACGACATTTTGAATCCATTGCAGCCAGATCGCCACGAATCCCCAACGCGCGCCGAATGCCTCCTTGACCCAGCTATAGACGCCGCCCTTGGTATGGGAAAAGGCGCCGCCGAGTTCGGCCGAAACCAGCGACCCCGGGAGCAGGAACAGCACCGTGCAGAAGCCGATATAGAAGAACATCTCCGTGCCCTCCTTGGCCATCATGGGAAGGCCGCGAAGGCTGACCACGGCGGCAACCGTCATCATGGCGAGCGTATTGACGGAGAGGCGTTTTACGGGATTCTGGGCCATTGGACACCTTGGGTAACGCCGCTATTCTGGGGCGATGTAAACGTTCCGGAGCGGCCGACTCTATAGCAGTGCTGGTGTCCAAACCAGCCGGTTGACGTGACGTTTTTTTACTCTTCCCCGCCATGGAGCGCCCACAAAAGAACACCCACAAACAACAAAGGCCCGGCGATTTCACGCCGGACCCTTGTTTAACTGGTGGAGCCAGTCGGGATCGAACCGACGACCTCTACAATGCCATTGT
>JADHSZ010000019.1 GCA_016776635.1 Alphaproteobacteria bacterium | reverse complement strand
CATGCGGCCGGAGGTTTCGCGGATGGTGCCCACCATCATGCGCAGGAGCATTTTTATGAAGTTGCTGGATTTTTCATAATGTTCCTGGAGATGGCGTTCGGGGATCATAAGACAGATGGCGGGCTCCAGCGCCATCGCCGTGGTGGTGCGGGGCTGGGCATCTATGAACGAGGTGGCGCCGAAAATGCAGTCGGGGCCAAGGGTCTCCAGGACCACTTTTTGACTGTTCACCATGCGCGAAACTTCCACCTTGCCGCTCTTGACGATGAAGGCGGGGCCGCCGGGCTGGCCGGCGGTGAAAATGGTGTCGTTGGCGGCATAGTTGCGCTGTTCCATGCCGTTGGGCGTTGACTGATTCATGACAAACTTCCCGGGGCTGTTCTAGGGCGCTGTGGACTGAACTCTGGGCTTTGTACAAAGCCCCGACATACCCTGGGGCTTTTTTAGAGCAATTTAGTTAATAATTCCTAAGCGGTCGCCGCACTGCGAGGGGGGGGTATGGGCCAGAGTACGTCGGCCCTAAAAAGAGACGGCTAGGCGTCGTCGTCGTCGGAGGTGGCGTTGGCGTCCTTGGCGGCCAGTTTGATCATGTGGTCGGAGGTGTCGCGGAGATTACTCACCATCAGGCGCATGAGCATTTTTATGAAGGCGCTCGATTTTTCAAAATTTTCCTGAAGAAGGCGTTCGGGAACCAGGAAGCAGACGGTGGGTTCCACGGCCACCGCCGTGGCGCTGCGGGGCAGGTCGTCGATAAACGAGGTCTCGCCGAAGATGCAGTCGGGCTCCAGCGTGGTCAGGACCACCTTTTGATTGTTCGCCATTTTGGAAATTTCCACCTTGCCGGATTTAATAATGAAGGCCGCCCCCCTGGGCTGGCCCTCGGTGAAAATGGTGGTGCCGGATGCAAAGGTGCGCTGTTCCAGGTTCGAGGATATCTGGTCGTTCATGGGAAAACCCTCCGGGCTTTTTGTATCCAGGCCCGACGTACCCTGGGCCTTTAGGGCCGACTTACTCTGGGCTTCGTTCTTAAACCATCTTAGTTAACAATTCCTGAGCGTCGCGGTGAGTGGGGGGGGGAGCTGATGGCGCCTAAAATTTTATCACATTTAGCTAAATTATAATTTTTCATTCATGGAAAATTCACAAAGAGTCTCTATATGTGATGACAAGGTCATATGACGCCCGGCTTTGGCAATCCTGGAAGGATGTTTTGGCGGTAAGTTCTTAAGTTTAGGGGAAGCTCTCCATGGCCGTGGAATCTCAAGAGATAACCTTACCAAGGGTCTTCGTGGTGACCCAGGACATTAACCACGCCCGGGAGCTGGAGGCCGCCCTCAAGCGCCGTTTCGAAATTTCAGTCTTCGACAGCACCGGCGCCGCCGGGGACGCCCTGGCCCATGCGCCGCCCGACGCCGTTGTGGTGGATGTGGACCGGGGGTGGAAGAGGGGCATGAACTGGCTGGTCAACAACCCCAACGAAAAAACCTTCAAGCGCCTGCCCTTTGTCTTCGTAGGCAAGGAGGGGGAGCACTTCAAGGATCTCAAGAAACTGTTCGGGGAGGAGAGCCCCTGTCTGTTCTGGCCTGTGGAGCGCAGAGCCCTGGCCGGTGCCATCTCCGAACACATCAACAGGGCGGCCGAGAAAGCCTGGGAGGAACTGCCGGAAATCCAGGCCAAGCCCCTGAAACTGACTGTGGAGGAATATCAGGGCATTTCCGATGCCATCGAACACGGCGAACCCATCAATTACAATTCGGCCGCCGCGAGCTGTGCTTCCCTGATCGATGCGGTCCAACAGAACGCCCATCACGACCTTCTTAAATCCGTGCAATGCCATCACAATTACACCTATGTGCATTCCATGCGGGTGGCCACCTTATTGACGCTGTTCGGTCACGGCATCGGCATGAAGGCTGACGACATGTCGATTCTTTCCACCGGCGGATTGCTCCATGACGTGGGCAAGCTGGTGACGCCGGAACAAATTCTCGACAAGCCGGGCAAGCTCACCGACGAGGAATGGCCCACCATGAAGAACCATGTGGTCAAGTCCGGGGAACTGTTGGCGGGTATCGACAATCTCACCAAAGGCTCCGTTATCATTGCCGAACAGCATCACGAAAAGATCGACGGTTCGGGCTATCCGTTGGGATTGAAGAACGGTGAACTCAATGAACTGGCGAGAATGTCGGCCATCGTCGATATTTTCGGCGCCCTGACCGATGCCCGGTCCTATAAGCCGGCCTTTCCCGCGGAAAAAGCCTTCGGCATTCTGGAAAGCATGGAAACCGCCATCGATCAGAATTTGCTCGCCATGTTCAAGGAGATTTTCGTCTCCACACGGTCCCAGGAAGATGGCCAGGCGCGGGTTGCTTAATTCTGTCATGGGGGGGACGGAGCTTTAAGGCTGTCGTCCCCTTACCCTTGCCGTTCACCCCGTTGCCGGGACGGGCCGGGCATGGAATAAAAAAGGGATGGAGTGAAAAAAACTCCGTCCCTTTTGTCTCGTTCGTCCACTTTTTGGGAAGGAGTCAGGGAGAGAGAGGCTGGAACTTGGAACGCATTTATCTTAACTTCGATTTTTAATTAATAAAAAATTCGTAAAGAGTCGCTGAATATGCAGGCGTTACAACTGTTGGGGGTGGTTGCCGGCGGAGCCATTGCCATTAAAGTTATTGTGAGCAAGAAAAATATTCAGGGAGTGATGATTGTACTAGCCGGGGCGGCGGTGATGGCGCTCGGGCTCCTCGTCATGGGCGGCTGGTATCTGGACTGGCCTGAAATCGTTCAGATCTCGCCCCGTTTCACCCCCATGCAATACAACACGGCGCTGGCTTTCCTGCTGTGCGGGGCCGGCCTTATAGCCGCCAGGTATGACTATCGCCTGATCACGGGGCTATGCGGCGGCGGCGCGGCGGCGCTGGGTCTCCTGACCATGGTGGAGCATTTGTCCGGGGGCGATCTCGGCCTGGATGAATTTTTCTTTCACTACCAGACGCCGATCGAAACCGCCGAACATGATCACGTCCACCCCTCCGTCCTCGCCCATCCCGGCCGCATGGCCCTCAACACGGCCCTGGCCTTCACCCTTTCCGGCGGTGCTCTTTTAAGTTTCAGCCTGAAATCGTGTATCCGCAACATAACCATGACGAGGAGTATTCTGGCGCTCCTGGTTTCCGGCCTCGGCCTGGTGGCCTTCATCGGTTATATCGCGCGTCTCGACGCTGCCCATGGTTGGGGAGATTTTTCCCATATGGCGGTCCATACCGCGATCGGGTTCCTCATCCTCGGTGCCGGTCTGGTCGCCCTTACCCTGTACAGGGCACAGGCTTCGGGGTCGCGCCTGTCGTGGCTGATTCCCCTTGCCGTGGTCACAGCCGCCGTTATTTTCCTTCTCGATATCGCCCTGCCCCTGGGCATAGCCGCCGGCGTGCCCTACGTGATGCTGGTGCTGATGGGTCTGTGGTCGCCGTGGCGGCCGTTGATCATTGTGCTGGCTGTTGCCGCCACCCTTCTCACCCTGGGGGGATACACTATCTCGCCCGAGGGCGGCACCCCCTGGATGGTCCTCACCAACCGGGGGCTGGCGCTGTTCGCCATCTGGGCAACGGCGGTCCTGGGTTACCTGCAAATTTTCTCGAAAGAGACGCTTCGTAAAAGCGAGGAACGATACCAACTGGCGGTGCAGGGCTCCAATGAAGGTATCTGGGACTGGAACATCCCTGCCGGCGAAGGCTTTCATTCCGAGAGGTGGAGCCAATTGCTCGGCTATGAGCCGGGCGAGCTGATGGACGAATATGAAACATTCGCCGACCTGTTGCATCCCGACGACCGCGAGCGGACTCTGGAGGCCATCGGCCGTCACCTCGAAGAGCGCGTTCCCTATGAGGAAGAAATGCGCCTGCGCACCAAGTCGGGAGAGTACAAATGGTTCCTGGAGCGGGGCCAGGCGCTGTGGGACGAGGAAGGCCGCCCCATACGCATGTCGGGCTCCATCAGCGAGATCACCGAGCGCAAGCTGGCCGAAGACCTCAGCACCCGCATGGGGCGCATTCTTGAAGATTCCTTCAATGAAATTTTCTTCTTTGACGCCGAGACTCTGTGCTTCACCCAGGTCAACCGGGGGGCGCGGGAAAATCTTGGCTATTCCACGGAAGAGTTCGCGCTTCTGACGCCGGTTGATATCAAGCCCGAATTCACGCACGAGACCTTTGCCGAAATGCTCGTCCCCCTGCGCAGCGGGAAAGAGCGGCTCCTCAACTTCGAGACCGTTCACCAGCGTAAGGACGGCTCCACCTATGACGTCAGCGTCAAGCTGCAGCTTTCCTCCGAGGAAAGCCCGCCCGTCTTTGTGGCCATCATCGAGGACATCACCGAGCGCAAACAGGCCGAAGAAAGCCTTCTGCGCACCAACCGCGCCCTGAAGGTTCTGAGCGAGGGCAACCACGTCCTTGCACAGGCCACCGACGAGCAGCAACTTCTTAAGGATATTTGCCGCATCACTGTAGAAACGGGGGGCTACGTCTTCGCCTGGGTTGGCCTCGCCGAAAGGGATAAACGTAAATCCGTGATCCCGCTCGCCCATTGGGGTGTCGAGGAAGGCTATCTGGAGACGGCCGACATCACATGGGCCGACGAGGAACGTGGGCGCGGACCAGTGGGCATGGCAATCCGCACCGGCAAGCCCAGCATCTCAAATGATTTCCGCACCGATCCCGACTTTGCGCTATGGCGGGAGGAAGCGCTCAAGCGCGGCTATGCCTCCGATGTGGCCTTGCCGCTGAGTATCGGCGGTCAAATGTACGGGGCGCTCACCATCTATGCTCCCGAACCCGACGCCTTCGACGATGAGGAAATGGAACTGCTGGTCACTCTTTCCGAAAACCTGGCCTTCGGCATTCATGTCCTGCGGGGAGACGCCGAGCGCAAGCTGGCCGAAGAGGCCCTGCAATATAGTGAATCGAGTCTGTCCGAATCGCAGAGGATCGCGCATCTGGGCAACTGGGACTGGAATATTGTAAGCAATGAGTTGTGGTGGTCGGACGAGATTTATCGAATCTTCGGGTTAAAGGTCCGGGAGTTCGAGGCCACACACAAAGCTTTCCTGGCCGCAGTCCACCCCGATGACCTGAAACTGGTCCAGGATTCCGTGGACCAGGCGCTTTGCGAAGGGGTGCCCTACAGTATTGATCACCGCATCGTTCTTCCCAACGGCGAACAACGGGTTGTCCATGAACAGGCGGAAGTAACGGTTGGCGATGACGGAGAACCGTTACACATGGTGGGCACGGTCCACGATATCACCGAACGCAAACAAGCCGAAGAGGCCCTGCGGCAGAGCGAAGAACGGTTTTCCGGCATTCTTGAACTCGCACCCGAGGCCATCATCTCCATAGACGAAAAGGGTTTCATCCGCCTCTTTAACCGGGGCGCCGAAAAGGTCTTCGGTTATGATTCCTCCGAAATAGTGGGCAAGACGGTTGGGTGCCTTATACCGGAAAAGTTCCGGAGCACTCACGAGAAGCTGGTCGGGGAATTCAGGGATTCCGAAGAGAGCAGCCACCTCATGAGCCGCCGCGGGGAGATTGTAGGTCTGCGCAAGAACGGAGAGGAATTTCCCGCCGAAGCGTCGATTTCCAGGCTGGAAGTGAGTGGCAAAATAATTCTCACCGTCATGCTGCACGACATCAGCCAGCGTAAAAGAACCGAGGAACATCTCCACCAGACCCAGAAAATGGAGGCGCTGGGCAATCTCACCGGCGGCGTCGCCCATGAGTTCAATAATCTGCTGATGGCTATTCTCGGCAACCTTGAGCTGATGGATGAAGACATGGCGGGCAATGAGAGCGTCCGTAAGAGGCTGTCACTGGCCATGGAAAGCACGTTACGGGGAAAGAGCCTGACCCAGCAGCTGTTGGCCTATTCACGCACGGGGTCGCTTCATCCTCAACTGATGGACCTCAACGAGGCGGTTTTACGTTCCTGCCGGATGCTTAATCAGGCCCTGGTGGAGACCATCGAGATCAAGACAAAGACCGGCCCTGACCCGTGGCCGGTGATGATTGACGCCGGCGAGTTGGAGGGGGTGCTGCTCAACCTCGTTCTCAACGCCCGCGATGCCATGCCCAAGGGAGGCGTCATCACCATCGAGACCGCCAACAGGAAGCTGACGAAGAAAGACACGAATAAACTGTCCGATCTGAAACCCGGCAACTACGTCACCATATCGGTCGGCGATACCGGCTGTGGCATGCCTCCCGAGGTGATCGAACATGTATTCGATCCCTTCTTTACCACCAAGGAGGTGGGTGAGGGCACCGGACTCGGCCTCAGCATGGTCTTAGGCTTTGCCAAACAGGCCGGGGGAACCGCCGAAATCGAGAGCAAGCCCGGCAAGGGCACCACGGTGCGGTTTTACCTGCCACGAGCCAAGGGTAAGATTAAGCCTAAGCCCAGACTTAAGAAAAAATCGGCCAAGGAGACGCAGGAAATTCCCACCGGCACGGAAACCATCCTTTATGTGGAGGATGATCCGGTGGTGCTGATGATCGGCCTCTCCATGCTTGAGAGCCTGGGCTATGAGGTTCTGGAGGCCAAAAACGGATCATCGGGCCTGACCATACTTAAAAAGAAACGGCACATAGATATGTTGCTCAGCGATGTGGTGATGCCGGGAGGAATGAGCGGGGTGGAGCTGGCCCAGAAAGCCGTGGCCCTGCGCCCCCAGCTCAAGGTGCTTCTGGCCACCGGTTATAGCCCCGAGGAGGTGGCGCAATACGCAGATGGCGCGCCGTCGCCGACCATTGAAAAACCATACCGCAAGCGGGAGCTGGCCTTTAAGGTGCGCGAGATTCTCGATGAGGCGGGGTGAATTTCCTGATTCAAGCTGGGTGTCTCCATAAAAAAAGGGACGGGAGCTTTTAAGCTTCCGTCCCTTTTATTCGTTATGGAGGCCGGGGTGACTACGCGTCGTCTCCACCTTCGCCTTCCTCACCCTCCACCGGAAGGCAGAGTTCGGACATTTTTTCATAGACAGCGTGGCGTTTGCGCAGATTGTAATCGGCCTCGGCCACCAGCTTGGCGAAGCGTTCGGGATCGCGGCGCTTTACCATGGCGAACCTGTTCTCGGTCAAGAGGTAATCGGTGAGCGAAATGGTGGGCGGCTTGCTGTCGATTTTGAGGGGCTTCTCGCCGGCCTCGAAGCGTCGCGGATCGAAGCGGTAGAGAGGCCAATAGCCGCTCTGTACCGCCAGTTCCATCTGGCCCAGGCTTTCCGACAGGTCATAGCCATGCTCGATACAGGGCGCATAGGCGATGATCAGCGAGACGCCGTCATAGGATTCGGCTTCCTTGATGGCGTTGACGGTCTGGATGTCCTTGGCGCCATAGGCGATGGAGGCCACATAGACGTTGCCGTAGGCCATGGTCATGAGGCCTAAGTCTTTCTTGGGCAGCAACTTGCCGGCGGTGGCGAACTTGGCCGCCGCGCCTATGGCGGTGGCCTTGGATTGCTGGCCGCCGGTATTGGAATAGACCTCGGTGTCCATGACCAGAATGTTGACGTCATGGCCCGAAGCCAGAACATGGTCGAGACCGCCATAGCCGATGTCATAGGCCCAGCCGTCGCCGCCGACGATCCACACGTTCTTGCGCACCAGATAATCGGCCAACTGGTTCAGCTGTTGCGCGTCCTGGCCCTTGACCTTGGAGAGCTTGGCGCGCAGCGCCTCGATGCGCTTGCGCTGTTCGATGACGCCGGCCTCGTCGCTCTGGTCGGCTTCGAGGATCGCGCTTATCAGCTTGTCGCCGATCTTGGAAGCTAGCCTGGTCATCAGGGCGGTGGCCTGGGTGGCGTGCTGGTCGAGGGAAAGCCGCATGCCGAGTCCGAATTCGGCGTTGTCCTCGAACAGGGAATTTGACCATACCGGGCCCCGGCCCTCGCAGTTGGTGGTGTAGGGCGTGGTCGGCAGGTTGCCGCCGAAAATGGAGGAGCACCCCGTGGCGTTGGCGATCATGGTGCGGTCGCCGTAGAGCTGGGTGATGAGTTTGATATAGGGCGTCTCGCCGCAGCCGGCGCAGGCCCCGGAGAATTCGAACAGGGGCTCGGCGAATTGTGACATCTTCACATTGCGCTTGAGCAGGGCGCGGTCGGCCTCGGGCAGATCGAGGAAGAAGTCCCAGTTTTTCGCTTCCGGCTCGCGCAGGGGCGGCTGGGGCGCCATCACCAGCGACAGGCGTTCGGGATCTTCCTTGTCCTTGCCGGGGCAGACCTTGATGCAGAGATCGCAGCCGGTGCAGTCCTCGGGCGCCACCTGGACGGTGTATTTAACGTTCTCGCCGAATTCCTTGCCCTTGTAATCCATGGACTGGAAGGTTTCGGGTTGGCCCTCGAGCTCGTCCTCGCCATAGACCTTGATGCGGATCGCGGCATGGGGACAGACGAAGGCGCATTTGTTGCACTGGATACAGAGCTCGGGAATCCAGACGGGGATTTCCAGGGCCAGGTTGCGCTTTTCCCACTGGGTGGTGCCCAGCGGCCAGGTGCCGTCATTGGGAAAGGCGCTGACCGGCAGCAGGTCGCCCTTGCCGGCAATCATCATGGCGGTGACCTGTTTGACGAAATCGGGCGCCTTGTCGGGCACGATGGGCGGCACATCGAATGTGGCGGTGGCCTGTTTGGGTATGGAGACGCGTTCGAGATGGGCCAGGGTCTGGTCCACCGCGGCGAAGTTCTGGTCCACCACTTTCTGGCCTTTCTTGCCATAGGTCTTTTCGATGGCGTCCTTGATCTGGGCGATGGCTTCCTCGCGCGGCAGAACGCCGGAAATGGCGAAGAAACAGGTCTGCATGATGGTATTGATACGCCGTCCCATGCCGGTCTCGGCGGCCACCTTATGGGCATCGATCACATAGAGCTTAAGCTTTTTGTCGATAATGGTCTGTTGGATGGATTTGGGCAGCTTGTCCCAGGCCTCATTCTTGCCGAAAGAAGTGTTGAGCAGGAACGTGGCACCGGTGGCGGCGCGCTCCAGCACATCTTGGGTATCGAGGAAGCTGAACACGTGACAGGCCACGAATTCGGCCTTGTCGATCAAATAGGAGGACTGGATCGGATGGGGGCTGAAGCGTAAGTGGGAAACGGTAACGGCCCCCGCCTTTTTCGAATCATAGACGAAATAGCCCTGGGCGTAGTTGTCGGTATTTTCGGCGATGATCTTGATCGAGTTCTTGTTGGCGCTGACCGTGCCGTCGGAACCAAGACCGAAAAACACCGCCCGCTTGACGCCAGCGGGTTCGGTGTTGAAGGATTCGTCCACCGCAAGCGAGAGATGGGTCACGTCGTCGGTAATGCCCACGGTGAAGTGGGGCTTGGGATTGTTTTCGTTGAGCTCGTCGAACACCGCCTTGACCATGGCCGGGGTGAATTCCTTGGACGACAGCCCATAGCGTCCGCCGATCACCACCGGATCAACCGCCGCGGGGCGCTGGCCGGCGGCCTTGGCCTGCGCCAGCGCCGTGATCACGTCCATGTAGAGCGGCTCACCCAGCGCGCCCTGTTCCTTGGTGCGGTCGAGAACGGCGATGGAGCGTACGGTGGGCGGCAGCGAGGCGATGAAGGCATCGAGCGGGAAGGGGCGGAACAGGCGAACCTTGAGAACGCCCACTTTCTCACCTTCCTTGGTGAGGTAGTCCACTGTTTCATGGGCGGTTTCGGCGCCCGAACCCATAAGGATTATGATGCGCTCGGCTTCCGGGTCGCCCACGTAATCGAACAGGTTGTAGCGCCGCCCGCTGACGGTGGCGAACTGGTCCATGGCCTCTTGCACGTGATCGGGACAGACCGAATAGAAGGAATTACGCGATTCCTGCATCTGGAAGAAGGTGTCGGGGTTGTGGGATGATCCGCGCAGCACCGGATCGTCGGGGGTCATGGCGCGGTCGAGATGAGCGGCGATCAACTCGTCGTCCATCATGGCGTGCAGGTCGTCGTCGCCGAGCTCCTCGATCTTGGCCACCTCATGTGAAGTGCGGAAACCGTCGAAGAAATGAAGGAAGGGGATACGCGAACGCAGGGTGGCGGCCTGGCCGATACAGGCCATATCGTGGGCTTCCTGTACCGAACCCGAGGCCAGCATGGCGAAGCCGGTCTGGCGGCAGGCCATGACATCGGACTGGTCGCCGAAAATGGAGAGCCCGTGGGTGGCCACGGTGCGCGCCGAGACGTGCATACAGAACGACGTCATTTCGCCGGCGATCTTGTACATGTTGGGAATGAAAAGAAGCAGCCCCTGGGAGGCGGTAAAGGTGGTGGTCAGGGAGCCGGTCTGGAGCGCGCCGTGAACCGCGCCCGCGGCGCCGCCCTCGGACTGCATCTCGATGACGGTGGGAACCGAGCCCCAGATGTTCTTGCGCCCGTTGGCCGACCATAAATCGGCCATTTCCCCCATGCCCGATGATGGGGTGATGGGATAGATGGCGATGACTTCGTTGGTGCGATGGGCCACCGAGGTGACGGCTTCCGCGCCTTCAAAAGTGACTACATTGGATTTTGCCGCCGCCTTTGCCTTGCGCGAGCCCTTTTTCAGCACCTTTTTGCCGGTTGCCGCCTTGGTGGCTCCGTTCTCGGCGCCGATTTTTTTCTTTGTCATCTGCCTTCCGCTTTCTTTGTCTTTACGTGTTCCGGGGTGAATACATCAATAGATGTATTTTTAGCACATCTTATGGGGATATGGAGTGGTTCTAGCACATTTTTTGGGGTTATTACCAGCCAGCCGGTCCCCCTGCGACAAAAGAACCGGGGAGAAATTAGCTATTTGGAGGGGAGGCGCATATACGTCTGGACGTGGGTCACTCCATGGGTAAATATGCGCCGTGCTAAAACCACACTTTTAAAACCGTTATAAAAAACACCCATATCAGGTAATCTGAGGCAGGGCAATAAAGGCCAAAAAAGCCCAAAAGAAAAACGAAAAAAAGCCACACAGGGAAAAAAAGCAACCATGACTGACATATCACTTGGCCATGATCTGGCCTTTGAGGACCTTTACGACCGTGAAGGACTGCAGCGGATTGATGGGTTGTTCCTCGACCATCTGGGGGCATCCGACGGCGCCTTGCGCGACCGCCTGGTGGCGGCCCGCGCCGCGCCCGACGAGATAGAGCGTCTCGACGAATCCAACCTGTTGGTAGACATTGCGCCCCATCTCGAGGATTTCCTGGGGCAGCTTTTTTCTGTTACGCCGGACTTACGTAAACTGTCGGAGCGCGACAACGCCCTGGCCGGGGTCCAGACCTGTAAACGCCAATTCGTTCAGCGCCGCGCCGCCAAGGCCCACCCGGCCGAAGATGCGGAAAAGTTCGACGGACCCGCGCTGGGGGCTGAGCTGGCCGGGAAGTTCGGCAGCGGCGACGGGGGAAACTTCGACCAGATTACCTTCGCCAAGCATGTTCTCGACTGGCTCGAGGATGAAGAGGCAAACGCCGAGGCCCTTGATCTCGCCGAACGGTATGCCGCCTGGGCCGCACATACCAAGGCGGGCCAAGAGCGTCATGGCGCGGATGCCCTGTTCCATCTCATTGAAAAACTTGATCATTTCAACCTGGTGCCCACCTCCACCGTAGACGAAGACGGTGTCTCGGTGATGGTTCAGCCCGAGGGCAAGCCGCTCTATCGCCGCGACGGGTTTTCCCTGACCGATGACGGCATGGACTTCGTCGGCGCCTATGATCACGCCAATTACTGTGTCATCTGCCACGACCGCAACCGCGATTCCTGTTGTATCGGGGCCAAGGATAAGAAAACCGGCGACTTCAAGGACAATCCCCTGGGGGTCTCGCTGATCGGCTGTCCGCTGGACGAGCGTATCTCGGAAATGCATCAGGTGAAGGTGGACGGGCTTACCCTGGCCGCCTTGTCCATCATCGTCGTCGACAATCCCCTGGTGGCGGGCACCGGCCACCGTATCTGTAACGAATGTTCCAAGGCCTGTATCTTCCAGAAGCAGGAACCGGTGGAAATCCCCCAAGTGGAGACCCGCATCGTCAAGGACGTGCTCGCTTTGCCATGGGGATTCGAGATTTACAGCCTGTTGACGCGCTGGAACCCGCTTAATTTCAAACAGCCGGTGCCGCTGCCCGAAAGCGGCTACAAGGTTCTGATTGTCGGTCTTGGCCCGGCGGGATTCACGCTGGGGCATCACCTGATGAATGCGGGCCATACGGTGGTAGCCGTGGACGGCCTCAAGATCGAGCCCCTGGACCCGGAGATTTCGGGCGTCGACGCCAGCGGCAACCACGTGGCCTTCAAGCCGATCGAGAATATTGCCGAGCTTTATGAGAACTTGGACGAGCGCGCCATGGCCGGGTTCGGCGGCGTCGCCGAATACGGAATCACCGTGCGTTGGGACAAGAATTTCCTCAAGGTGCTGCGTCTGTTGGTGGAACGGCGCTCGCTCCTCACCATGTTCGGCGGTGTGCGTTTCGGCAGTTCCATCACCGAGGAATCGGCCTTTGCCATGGGATTCGACCATATCGCCATGTGCGCGGGCGCGGGCAAGCCCACCTATCTTTCGGTGCCCAACGGCCTGGCCCGTGGCGTGCGTCAGGCCTCTGACTTTTTGATGGCGCTGCAGTTGACCGGTGCGGCCAAGAAGGAAACCGTCGCCAATCTGCAGCTGCGGCTGCCCGCGGTGGTGATCGGCGGCGGCCTCACCGCCATCGATTCGGCCACCGAAGCCATGGCCTATTACGTGCGCCAGGTGGAGAAATTCCGCGAGCGCTATGACGTTCTGGTGAACGAAAAGGGCGAAAAGACGGTGCGCGGCCTCTATAGCGAGGAGGAAGCGGAGATCGCCAACGAGTTCCTGGCCCATGCCAAGGATGTGGAGAAAGAGCGCGCGGCGGCCGAGAAAGAGGGGCGCAGTCCCCACTTCATGGAGCTTATCAAGCAGTGGGGCGGCGTCACCATCGCCTATCGCCGGCGCATGATCGACGCCCCGAGCTATACCCTCAACCATGACGAAATTATCTATGCCCTGAACGAGGGTCTTCGCTTCGTGGAACTGGTCGCGCCAACCGCCGTCGAGGTGGACGACAACGGCCATACCAAGGCGATCCGTCTGGCGCGTCAGGAAATCGGCGAGGACGGACGGCCCAAGCCCACCGGCGAGGAGGTGACCCTGCCTGCCCGCGCCATTCTGGTGGCCGCCGGCACCCAGCCCAACACCACCCTGGCCCGCGAACATCCCGGTTTCGCCGGAATGAGCGGCAAATATTACCAGGCCCTGGATGAATCGGGGAATAAGGTGGACCCCGAATGGTCGGCCAAACCCGCGGAGGTTCATGCGCTGATCAAGATCACCGAGGACAAGCATTCCATCAGCTTTTTCGGCGACCTTCACCCGTCTTTCGCCGGCAACGTGGTGAGCGCCATGGCCAGCGCCAAGAAGGGATTCCCCGTGGTGCAGAGATCCCTGGAGAGCAATCCTCCCTCGGCGGTCAAGGCGGGAGCCCTGGTGGCCGATCTCAATGCCGGGCTGCGCGCCACCGTGAAGGAAGTGATCCGCCTGACGCCCAATATTATCGAGGTGGTGGTGCATGCGCCCCTGGCGGCGCAGGCATTTAAGCCGGGACAGTTCTTCCGCCTGCAGAATTACGAAACCCACGCCCTGCGCGCCAACGGCACCACCCTTTCCATGGAAGGTATCGCCCTTACCGGAGCCTGGGTCGACCGCGACAAGGGGCTGGTCTCGGTGATCGTGCTGGAAATGGGCGGCTCGTCAAACCTGTGTATCCATCTCAAGCCCGGCGAGCCGGTGGTCCTGATGGGCCCCACCGGCGCGGCCACGGAAACGCCCAAGGACGAGACGGTGATGCTGGTGGGCGGCGGCCTCGGCAATGCGGTGCTGTTTTCCATCGGCCAAGCCTTGCGCGAGGCGGGTTCCCGCGTGCTCTATTTCGGCGGCTATAAGAAGGTGGTGGACCGCTATCACGTGGAGAATATCCTCAAGGCCGGTGACACCATCGTCTGGTGCTGTGACGAGGAGCCCGGATTCGAGCCCACCCGTCCCCAGGACAAGGCCGTGGTGGCCAATATCGTCGAATCCATCAAGGCCTATGGCGACGGCAGCCTGGGCGAGACCGACATCCCCTTAAACGAGGTGGACCGTATTGTGGTCATCGGTTCCGACCGCATGATGGATGCGGTGGGCAAAGCCCGGCACGGCGTTCTCAAGGAATTCCTCAAATCCGACCATGTGGCGCTGGGCAGTATCAACTCGCCCATGCAGTGCATGATGAAGGAAATCTGCGCCCAGTGTCTGCAACGCCACGAAGACCCCGACAGCGGCGAGGAGAGTATCGTCTTCTCCTGCTTCAACCAGGATCAGGAACTGGACCATGTGGATTTCGAATGCCTCCATTCACGCCTGCTGCAGAACGGCGTCCACGAGAAGCTGACCCGGCAATGGATTTCCCACTGCTTCGAGGCTTTGGAAGAGGGCGAGGGCGAAAGAGAAGCGTCTTAAGAGTCGCTCACGGTAGCGGACCCGTTGGGTCCGCACCTGCGCGCGCGCGCCGGATGACCGGCGGGGCCGCCTTGCGGCCCTGGGGATTTATTGCTTACGGCGGCGGGCCGTCTTGCGGCCTGTTGCGACGTTCGGTGATTTCAGAGAATCGGGTCCGCTCTCAAGCAGGCCCGTTTTTTTTTCGGAGACTAGAGCGGGAGCCTAGCGGTCGAAGATGAGGGCTTCGCCGCGGTTGAGGGCGATGGAATCGCCGCTCCAGCGGTGATAGCTCCCGTTGATCCAGGCGTCCTTGATGGGCAGGCCCGCATCGCGCAGGTGGCGCAGATAGAGCCGCAGGAAATTGGGGCGATAGCTGCAGGCATAGGTGAAGGTGGGCAGCATTTCCGCATCCTCCATGGAGACGATGGTGCCGCGCTTCATGGCCGCGCCGTTGCGCCAGCCCATTTTGCCGAGAACGATGACGGTGCCCGCCAGCATGCCCACACCGGTGAAATCGCCGCTGTTGCCGCCGATGGCGATAAGCCCGTCGCGCATGGTATTGCCGATCTCGTTTCCGGCATTGCCGTGGACGATGATCTCGCCGCCGGTGACGCCCACCTGGCCGCCGCGATAGGCGCAGCCCACCATATGACCGGCATTGCCCTTGACGATGATGCGGCCGCCCGACATTTCCGGCCCCACCCAGTCACTGGCATTCTTGGCGACGATGATTTCGCCGCCCGACATATGCACGCCCACATGCTGGCCGATGCTGCCCTTGATGAGGATGCGGCCCCTGGACATGCTGTCGCCCACCATCTTGAACCGTGAGGTGTCGCCTTCGAGGCGTATCTCGCCGTTGCTTTTCCCCGTGACCTTGAAGAAATCACCCACGGTGACCTGTTCGTTGCCGTGATGAAGGGGCAGCGCGGCGATCTGTTTAAGGTCGAGGCCTTCCATCACATCGGGACAAATGGACTCGGCTTCCACCGGTACGGAGGGTTTCTTTTTAAGGGTCAGTTTGAGACTCATGAGGATTTCCTCTTAGCCGTTTTGCGCTTCAGCAGCCCATGCAGGCCGATATGATATTTGCCCAGATCGCCGCCGTAATTGCCGGCGCTGATCTGTTTGATTCCCGGTCTCGCGGCGGCTTTGAGACCGCGCCGCATGGCTTCTTCCACCGCGTCGAGAGTCAACCCGTCGATGACGATTTCGAGCACACAGCCGACGCCCTTGGCCACATCGGTCCCGCTGGCGAAGCCGCGCAGAGTAGGACAGTAGGCCTGGTTGGAGGAGGCGGGCAGTTCCTTGTATTTGGAGCCCACCTTGGAGCCCGAACGCACTACGCCGCCGGGGAAGGGCAGGATGATACCCGGCACTTCGCGCATGGCGGCGGTGGCCGCCTTGGCCGCGCGCAGGCAGGACTTGGAAGTGGTTCCCGAAATAAGGATATTACCGCCGCCCACGGCCGCCTGGACGCCGAAACGGTCGGCGACGACGAATTCACCGTCCATCACCGGAATCCGCCAGTAGCGGGAGCCGCCGAGACGTTTGCCGATCTGGTAGCCGTCGCCGAAGTAGCGCAGCTTGCCGCCCACAACCACGTTTTTCTTGGCCTCAAGGCCGTTGAAACAGGCGGTGGTGGGGCAGGTCATGACGCATTGGCCGACACGCTCCACCAGGCGGTTGGCGACCCCGTCGGGATCGAAGGCGAACAGCAGGACGCTGACGCCGGGGCGTCCGTCGGGGGTCTCATCGGCCGACAGCACGCGCTCGATCCCGGCTTCGCATTTGCAGCCGATCACCGAGGTGGCGAAGCCGGTGACCGACTGTGCCGCCGCGTCGGCCCATTCCGGGGCGTCGGCGGTGATAATCATCCGCGTGCCCCACATTTCGAAGGCTTCCGCGAAGGTGTCGACGATTTCGGTGCTCTTGATACGCATGATGTTCGTAAATCCGGGTTTAACTATTATTTTGTGGTGGGAATGACTTCGTGGTGATGAATGTAATTATCGCTCACGGCGTAGTTATCGAATTTGATGGTGTAGAAATCCTCTACGAAGGGGCGGATCACATCCTTGATGCCCTCGTCATAGTCGGGGGAAACATGAAGGAGTTTGCCTTCGTGATTGTTCTTGAATTCGTGATTGTCGATGATGAGCTTGCCGTCCTTGAGGACGTAGCGCGGGGCGCTGAACATGAGTTCCTTGTCCTCGTGCTCGTCATAAATGGTGATGTCGGCATCGGCACCAGGGCCCAGATGGCCCTTGTTTTTGAGGCCGAGGATACGCGCCGGCCCGGCGCGGGTGACGATGGCGATTTCCTGGAGCGTGTATTCGCGCTCCATATGATGGGCGCGCTTGATCTTGGCCACCGCCTTCTGGTTCACCGAATTCATCTGTTCCTTGCGGAATTCCTTGTCCATCAGGGTGCGGATCAGGCGCGGATAGCTGGTGAAGGTGCCGCCGTTGGGATGGTCGGTGGACAGCACCATGCGCCACGGATCCTTCGAGAGCAGGAACAGCTCGAGCCCGATGGCCCATTGCAGGGCGTGAGTATAGACATGTTCCTGGTAGGCGAAGGGGATGATGCCGCAGCCGCTTTCGCATTCGGTATCGGCGTTGACCCAGCGCTGGTCGCTGCTGTAGCGGGTCAGCATCCATGCCAGCGGCGCGTCAGCGGTCATGCTGGTGGACTTGCCGAACATGACCTGGCCCACATCGGCGCTGATATTGGGGTTGTTGTTGATGTATTCGGCGATGGCCGGCGCCTTGGAGGTGGGATTCTCGTCGGGCTTTCCGCCATAGCTGTGGAACTGGATATGGGTGACGTGGATGCGGCGCCCGTCGGCGGCCTTCATGGTTTCCAGCGTCGTCTTGTAGTTGCCGCTGTGGCCCAGATTGTTGCAATGGATATGCACCGGATGGGGCAGGCCAAGATCTTCCACGGCACTGACCATGGAGGTAATGATCTTGCGCGGGGTGAGCTGTTCGAAACCGTCGATCTTGTCATTGAGCTGGGTGATGGTGGCGTTGCGGTGCCCCTTCCAGGGCTCGTCGCCGCCGGGATTGACCAGCTTGGTGGTGTAGGACTTGGTGGAATCGATCCACCAGGCCACGGCGTTGCGGATTTCCTCGTGGCGGCCTTCCTGAAGCATCTGGTAGAGCAGCACGTTGTTGCCCATGAGGATATAGAACCCCTTGTCGATGACCGGGGTATCTTCCAGTTCTTCGATGGTATGGCGGGCCAAGAGGGGCGGCACCGCGGCTTCCATGGCCGTGGTGTAACCCATGGTGGCGTAGCGGTATCCGGTGGTGAAGGTGGACGGCACCGTGCCGCCGGTTCCCGAACGGGTGTTGATCTTTTTCAGATCGAGACGGCGCATGACATCGCGGCGGTGATCGTCGGGCTGGAGCTTGCGGGCGATATTGGCCTTGGCGCCGGCAATGTGACAGTGGATATCCACGCCGCCGGGCATGACCACCATGCCCTTGGCGTCGATCGTTTTTGTCTTCGGTGGCACGCTTTTGACGATTTTGCCGTCCTTGATGCAAATATCGCGCGTTTTGCCATCCACGTTATTGGCAGGGTCATATACCCTTCCGTTAACGATACGGAGCGTAGATCCCATTTACGGTCTCTCTCTTATGAGCTTATCTGTTGATTTTCCGGGGTCGGTATTCGTATTACGCGGCTTTACGCCTCTTGTTGTTGGCACTCTTGGTTTTTTTCTTGGCCTTGAGAAGCTGTTCAACGCGCTTGTAGATGGCGCGGATGACTTCTTCGTCGCTGGGATATTTCGACTCGAGGCAAGGCCGCAATTCAATGGGCACGCCGTCGGAGCGATAGGCCGTGCCGCCCGTGTTGATACCGTAATGGGAGGTGGTAATGGCGACCTTGGCCAGCTTGGCGGTATGGGTGAGTTTGGGGTCGAGCACGATCATGGGAATTTTTTTCATATGATCGATGGCGTACTGGGAGAAGTTGGAGCCCGGATCGGCGGCCAGAATCAGCCCGGCATCGGCATCGCCGCGCGCGAACATGTCGGTGGCCGTGAACTCGCCGGGATTAAATTTGGGATAGCCGCGGCTGAAATTCACGGCGAAGGGATATCCGGTCTGCCAGGAAACCACCATATCGGCGCCCGACACATTGCCGTGGCCGCGCATGGGGGTGGCGATGAAATGGGTGTATTCGTTGAGATCGGAGGCCAGTGACAGGATGGCCGCGGCATTGAAGTGGCGGCCACGGGTCATGGACAGCCCCATGCCGAAGAACAGCACGCCATAGCGGCAGTTCTTCATGCGCTCCACCAGGTCTTGCATGGTCTCCAGCGAGACGCCGGTTCTTTTCTCGATGTCGGGAGCCACCTTGCGGCCCTTGACCAGGGCGCGCAACGCCCATAGCAGCTCGAAATCGGCGCCGATTTTGACCTGGATGAAAATATCGGCCACCGGCGTGCTCTTGGTGCGGCGCACGTCCACATTGACGATGGTGCGGTCCTTTTTGCGGCGCGGCGTATACATGCCCTTGGCGGTGACGGCATAGCGGGCGAAATGGCGGGGCAGGGATTCCGCCGGGTTACCGCCCCAATAGATGACCAGATCGGCGCGATTCTTGATCTCGCCCAGGGTCGCCGTGCTTTCGCCCACGCCCTGGAGCGCCATGCCGGTGGGGCCATGACAGACCGAGGTGGTGGAATCAATGGTCCCGCCCACCATATCCACGAGGGCCACGTTCTGGCGTTGCGCTTCGCAGGTGGTGTCACTCATTCCGTAGAACATGGGAAAGCGCGCATTGGTGAGAATTTGCGCGGCTTCTTCCACGCCTTCTTTCAGGGTGGCCGGCTTGCCGTCGATGAGGGCGAAGGGGCGGTCTTCTTCTTCATGGCTGAGGAACAGAGCCTTGCCCAGCACACAGGCGTTTTTGGCTTTGGTGATCTTATGGGCGTCAACGTCCACGGTCAGAACCATGTCGTCGCACAGACAGCCACAAAACGTGCAGGTGGCGTTCTCCACGGTCTTGGTGTTGGCTTCCGTTTTGGTCTCTGTTGCTGCGCTCATGGTTTCCCCACCCTTGCGAATAAAAACGCGAAACAATCTAGCGGCAAGCGCCGTTCGCGTCACCTCTAATTGACGCGTTCCAACTCCACTTCCAGATGTTTGGAAAGAGGCATGCCGCTGGCCGCGGTATCCTTGCCCATCAGTTTGCTGGTGGGAGGGCCATAGGCAATGAACAGAATGCCGGGGGGCAGGTCTTCGGCTTTGCGGCCCGTGCATTTTACCGTTATCACGCCATCGGCCGAACGCATCTTCACCTTGCCGCCCTCTTTCAGGCCCAGCCGCGCCATGTCCTCCACGTTGACCTCAACGGTGGTGGTGGCCACGCGGTACTGTTTCTTGAATTTGCTCTCAATCAGGCCGACGCCCTGTTTCGTGGTACGACCCGGAATCAGTATCATGGTTTCGGCCATGAAATGTGCCCTCTCCGCTATCCAATATTCGCTTTTCCAGGTCATATGAAAAATATATGCCCTGGAAGACGAAAAATCGGCCACATTTTTGATGTGGCTTCTCCCGTCACGGCAGAGAGTTATAGCGCCTGTTGCGTCATTCGCAAAGGGCGCATAGACGCATAGTGTGTCCCGAGGGGTAAAAAAATCCATTTTGTGGGGAAAAACCCACATCCGGCACAGGGATAAGACGCGAAGAGGCGTATTCAGGCCGGTTCTTTCATGTGGATTTTGGGGGTATGTGGATTCTGGGAGAAGAGGGAATGGAGACGGAAGTGATCCCGGCAAGGGCGTGGAGGTTGAGAATCTGGGTGACGATCCCCTCCCACTGGTTCTGGCGGGCGTAATGGAGGGCGCCATTTATACCCACGGCCTTGATGAGTCGCCGTGCGACCTCGCGCTGGGGATTCCTGTGCCGTTTCATCCGTGCCCTCCTCGCGTTCAAGGTGGCGGCGGGGGCCTGCCGCTGGGCTGTCGCGTACCTGTTTTATGAGTCGCAATCCCCATGCCAATGGAGGAAGGCGTGATTGGGCAGGCGGTTGCGGAGGAGGGAGGGTTTCAGGGGTGGGATGATAATTGTCGCGGGCGGCAATTCTTGCCTGGAAAGTGGGTTATTTGGGCCAGGCCACCACATGATCCTCGAGGTCGATGTCGTCGACCTCGGTTTCGCATATGACGCGGTGCCGCACCGAGGCCCCGGCCACATGGACGCTTGTCCGATCACCCGATACCAGCGGGTGCCAGAGGGGCAGGTCTTTGCCCTCGGCAATCAGGCGGTAGGCGCAGCTTGAGGGCATCCAGGGCAGATTCCCGAGAGTATCGGGGGTGAGAACATGGCAGGTCGGTACATAATCGCGGCGCTTGTCATAGCGCTTGCAACGGCAGCTCTCCAGGTCCAGCAGATGGCAGGCCACATCGGTATAAACCAGTTCCCCGCTGTCGATATCCTCGAGTTTGGTGAGGCAGCATTTGGCGCACCCGTCGCACAACGATTCCCATTGCGCCCGCGTCATTTCCGAAAGCGGCGTGGTCCGCCAGAATGGGTCTTCGGACATGGCGCGTCCCTTTGTTGTGCCCGGTTTATTGTGCGCTGTTCGTTGTGCCGGGGGGTTAAAACGACTAGGTTTAAGTTATGGGTATCCTACGGAAATTCCGCGAACAGGGAAAACTGTTGGAGGCAATGTCATGGAAGTGGATGAAGAACTTAAAGCCAATGTGAAAAAGCAGAGCACCTGGATCAGATTAATTTACATGATCTTTTTCGTTCTCTTCTTCAACATAGCCGAGCTGGTGGCCGGGGTTGTGGTGGTGGTGCAATTCCTGTCCAAGCTCGTTACCGGCAAGGCTAATGAACAGCTCAGTGTTTTTGGGCAAAGTCTCGGTATCTATCTTTGCGAGGTCATGTGGTTTCTCACTTTCCACAGTGAGAACATGCCCTATCCCTGCCGCCCCTGGCCCAGCAAGGCGGGGGGCAAGGCGAAGGCCACGGCGGCCCGGAAAAAGGCCACCGCCCGCAAACCGGCAAAGAAAAAGAAAAAATAAGAGCGGAATACGGAGTAGGGGGGCGCCGGAATTAAGTATGGTGTCCCCTTAATTCCTTAATTTCTTATTTCACCACCAGGTAGCGCAATTCGCCATCGCCCCACATGGCCCTGTCTTCATCGCTGCCGTGGACAACGAGGTTGTCGAAGTCGGTATCGCGGCCCTCGGGACATCTGCGAAATTCATGGAAGCCCGTGGCGCGCAATGACGCCTCGAAGTCTTCCTTGGTGGTGTGTTTGAAGATGGGGACGTACCAGTGATCAATGAAAACGTGCCGGGTGTTGGGCATTCCGATCAGGTCGAGAACGTTCATTGCGTATTCTTTGGGAATGGAAATTCGCTTCATCAGATCATTAAACGCGCGCAGTGTCGTCCAGAACACGCCCCCGGCCCCGTATACGTAGTACCAGGCATGATGGCCGGGTTTGAGGACGCGGAATAACTCAGCCGTTGCCTTGGCCATGTCTTCCGAGTGATGGGTGGTGCCGTTACAAAATATAAAATCGAAACTGTCGGCCTCGAAAGGGAGGTCGAGAAAATCCGCTTTCTTGAAGTGAACGTTGTCGAGACCATGGCCGGCGGCGAGCTGGCGCCCTTTCTCAAGGCCAATATCGCCGTAATCGATGGCGACCACTTCACCCGCCCCGAGCAGGGACAAGGCACAGCTGTACCTTCCCGAGCCGCTCCCCATATCGAGAACGCGCTTTCCCTCGATCAGTGAAAGCGGAATATCATTTTTTGTGAAGCGCTCGATGATGATCTGTTTTGCGGTGTCCACAATATGGGCCGGATTGTCCTTCCACACCTTGCCGTAAACGTCTCCGGTCTCGTCCTTGACGTCTTTGAAGGCGGCCGGCGCTTCACGATTGATCAGGTCTCCGTAGGACCCGACCGTTGCATAGGCGGTGGCGATATGGGCGGCGTTCTCCATCACGTCGGCAATGCGTTGAAGTGCGTGGCGGTCGTCCGTGAACGCGATGTAGGGATCGCTGGGATAGAGATTGCGCGTCACCTCATGCATCAACATAACCACCATATAGGGGTGGGGCCCGGCGATGGCTTCCAGCGCCTCCACCAGCGCATCAATAGTTTCGGACATTTTCTTTCCCTGCTTTTCCAAGACAATCCTCAAGGCCAGGGGAACCGTACCCGATCCATACGATGGTGGAAATGGTTATGAGGGTACGGGCTTAAGGGCCCGACGCACCCTGGGCCATTTGGGCCGACGGATTGTCTCAAGCAGCGTTACGATGTGGGTATCGTCTTCACAGATCAGGGATGAGTCCCAGCCGTCTTGCCGACAACGGGTTCTTTCCCTGTCCACTCCGGAAGGTCGAAGTAAAAAGTTGTTCCTTTTCCGGTCTCAGTATCAAAGTCGATGGCGCCACCGTGTTGTTCGATTATGGCCTTGGTGATGTACAGGCCAAGACCGGTGCCGCTCTTCCGGCGGGTGTTGGAGGAATCGGCTTGCAAGAATTTATCGAACACCTTGTCCCGGAACTTCCTAGGGATGCCGGAACCGTGGTCAGTGACCGCAATACGGAAACCCTTGCTCTGGCGAGACAAAGAAATCTCAACCTGTTCGCTCTCAAATGAAAACTTGGCGGCGTTGGAAATCAGATTAGACATGACCTGCATCAGGCGGTCATGGTCTCCGCACACCTTCGCTTCGGGAACTTCAATGGAGACCGAGAAGGTAACGTTGTGCTCTTTCCCGTACCCTTCGTTGGCCTGAAGCGCCTGTTCCAGAAATTCGCCCAGCTCAAGAGGAGCCATATGGTAATCAATCTTGCCGGCTTCGATCTTCTCGATGTCGAGAATATCGTTGATCAGGCGGACTAGGCGGTCTGAGTTGTTGTAGGCGATGTCAAGCATCGACCTGAGTTTATCCGGCAATTCACCCACGACACCGGACCTGACCAAGCCAAGAGAGCCCTTGATCGAGGTCAACGGAGTCCGAAGTTCGTGACTGACGGTGGAGACGAAGTCATTCTTTACGTTCTCGGCCCGTTTACGTTCAGCAATTTCCGAGAGCAGCAACTGGTTGGCCCCCTGGAGATCCCGGGTACGGATATCGACCAGGTCAGACAAGTCTTGAACACCTGGAATCCATTTGTACAGACCAATGGCAAGAAAGACGAACCCTCCCAAAAAACCAACGAATTTCTCCAGAAACGCTTCGGTCTCGGTATCGCCGATAAGGATGAACTGGTTGAGGCTCTCGAAGTTGTCGCTGATATCGAGGATGCTTCCGAACAATAAGAGTCCGAATCCTGAAATGATGAAATTCCAGCCTTTTCGGGACTGTTCAAAGCGGTTGCGCCCTGAATACGACAGGAAAATCACGATACCCAACAATACGAGTGCGCGAATAATTTCGAGGAAGATATCCGTCATGGCACGACCATATGTGACCCGGACTCAGATGCCCCTTGGTTCTCATGGCGGGAAATCACCGGTAAGCGGATATAAGGGGCGCTTCATGAAGCCTGTGTTTATGACTACATGGGCTTGAGAAGCATGGACGGCAACGAGTGTTTTCTCTATGGTGCCCGCGCCTGTGGGCAAGCTTGCCGTTGGTAGGCCGCTCCTTGGAAAAGCCGCCATTGGCAACCCCCCGTAAACCTATTACATTTCGAGCACTGTGAACAGATTTTCCATGCTGCTGTCGCGTTTGCCGCCCCGGTTTGGTTTCTGGATTCTCTGTCTGCTGGTTTTCGTCATCATCCAGACATTGGACCGGATCGCCCTGATGGGCTGGGTCTCGGCTACCCATGCCGATAGCTTCCCGGCGCTGTTGCTGACGCTGCCCATCGGGCTGGTGGATGACGCGGCCATGGGGGTGGTGCTGGGGCTGCCCTTCCTGGCCGGGATGTACCTGTTCGCCTCTTTGTGGCGGCGTCCCGCGTTCGCCGTGGCGGGCCATGTGCTGCTCTATGCCATGCTGTTTCTGCTGGTGTTCATCGAGGTGGCCCAGTTCGTGTTCTGGAACGAATTCGACAGCCGCCCCAACGGCATCGCCTATTATTACCTGATCTTCCCCCATGAGGTGGTGGGCAATATCCGCGAATCCTTTGATCTGAGGCCGGTATTCCCCCTCATCGCGCTGGCCGCCGCGGCGCTCTATTGGCCCTTGCGGCATCGCCTGTCGGCGGCGCTGGGCGCGGAGAGCCTGCCGGGTGAAGGGCGTCATGCCCTGAAACATGGCGCGGGGTATCTGGCGGTGGCGCTGGTGCTTCTTAATTTCGGGCCGTTGAAGGTGGGCGACGCCCGCGCCGTCAACGAAGTGGCCATCAACGCCCAGCACAGCCTGTTCCGCGCCGCGCTCACCAATGATGCGGAATATGCCGGGCTTTATCCTTCCCTGCCCGCCGAGGAAGCCATGGACATGACCCGCGCCATGGTGGCCCAGGACAACACGCGCCCTCTTGCCGGTAAGGGCGGACTGTGGCGGCGGGTGGAGAGTGGCGAGACGGCCAAACCTCTCAACGTGGTGCTGGTGTTGCAGGAATCCTTCGGCTCGGTCTATGTGGACGATCTCGACAACAAGACCGGGGAGAGCATTTCCCCGGCCCTGACGGCGTTGGGGAAGGAAGGGCTGTTTTTCACCAATGTTTACGCCACGGGAACGCGAACGGTGCGCGGCTTGGAGGCCATCCTCACCTCTTTCCCGCCGATCCCTGGTATTTCCACCTCGCGCCGGTCGGGGTCGGAAGGTATGAATTCGCTGCCCTTCCTGTTGAATGGGTTGGGCTATGAGACGGGCTTTATCTATGGCGGGCGCGGTATCTTCGACAATATGGGGGCCTATTGGGAGTCCATCGGGTTCAACCATGTGTGGGATATCGGCGATATCGAGGACCAGGGCTTCACCACCTCCTGGGGCGTGGCCGACGAGTACCTGTTCACCGAGGCCCTCAAACGCATGGACGCTTATGCCGGGGAGGAGGAGACCCAGAACAAGCCGGTTTTCCTGGGCCTGCTGACGGTTTCCAACCACCGCCCCTATACCTATCCCGAAGGGCGTATAGACAAAGACCCCGCCGCCAAGCGCCGCCAGAACGCCGCCACCTATGCCGACTGGGCCTTCGGCGACTTCATCGCGCGCGCGCGCGGCCATTCCTGGTTCGACGACACGGTATTTATTTTCGTCGGCGATCACGGGCCACGCATCTATGGCGCGGCCCAGGTGCCGGTGCCTTCCTATCGCGTGCCGCTGTTGTTCTATGCGCCCAAACATATTACCTCCGAGCGCAATACCGCCCTGGGCACCATCATGGATCTGGGGCCGACCCTGTTGGGGCTGTTGGGGGTGAGTTACGACAGTCCCTTTTTCGGGGTCGACCTGCGCCGCGTGGGTGAGGGAGAGAGCGAGAGCGAAGGGCGAGTGGTCATGTCGCACAATTACAAGATCGCCTATGGCGACGGAAAGGACGTGGCGGTGCTGGTGCCCTCGGGCAAACCCCGGGGCTATACCATGGAAATCGGCCCCGATGACCTGGCGCCCGCGGCCGTAGACCCGGCGGCGCTGAACAAGGCCATTGCCATCACCCAGACCGCCCATGCCATGTTCTATGGGCGGCGCTATCATGATCTTGCCGGGGATATTTCCGGGGACGGCATGTCCTTGGTCGAGGCGGGAGGTGACAGTAAGTGAGCGATAAGGTGACCAAGTCCAAGGAAGAGTGGCGCTCGGAGCTGACGCCGCAGCAATACGAGGTATGCCGCGAGAAAGGCACCGAAGCCCCCTTCAGCGGCGAATACGCCGAGTGTAAGACGCCGGGGGTTTACGTCTGTGCCTGTTGCGGTCAGGAGCTGTTTTCGTCGCAGACAAAATTCGATTCGGGAAGCGGCTGGCCCAGCTTCTGGCAGCCTTCATCCCCCGACAGTACCGCCACGGAAACCGATGTGAGCCACGGCATGCGCCGCACCGAGGTTACCTGCAGCAAATGCGACGCCCATCTCGGCCATGTGTTCGATGACGGCCCGCTTCCCACCAATCTGCGTTATTGCATCAATTCCGTCTCCCTCGGCCTCAAGCCCGATCCAGATAAGGAATAGTCCTTCATGGTCAAGGCCATTCGCATCCACGAAACCGGCGGTACGGAAGTTCTCAAATGGGAAGACGTGGAGCTGGGCGAACCCGGCCCCGGAGAGGCGCTGGTTCGTCATACGGCGGTGGGGCTCAACTATATCGACATCTATCACCGCAGCGGGCTCTATCCGCTGCCGCAACTGCCCGCCATCATCGGCATGGAAGGAGCCGGTGTGGTGGAGGCGGTGGGCGAAGGCGTGACGGAAGTGGCGGTGGGCGAGAGGGTGGCCTATGCCGCGCCGCCGGTGGGAGCCTATGCCGAGAAACGCATCATGGCGGCAGACCAGTTGGTGAGAGTGCCCGATGGAATCGACGATGTGAGCGCCGCGGCCATGATGCTGAAGGGCCTGACGGCGCAATATCTCCTGCGCCGCACCCATGCCGCCAAGGCGGGTGAAACCATTCTGGTCCATGCGGCGGCCGGTGGAGTGGGGCTGATTTTGTGCCAGTGGGCGAGCCATCTGGGAGCGCGCGTCATTGGCACCGTGAGCAGCGAGGCCAAGGCGGAACAGGCGAAAGCCCATGGCTGTCACCATGCCCTGCTTTATGAGGGTGGCGGTTATGTGGAGGAGGTTAAGGCGATTACAGAAGGGTGTGGCGTGGATGTGGTCTATGACGGGGTTGGCCGTGACACCTTCGAGTCCTCGCTGGAATGTCTTGCCATGCTGGGCCATCTGGTGAGTTTCGGCCAGGCCTCGGGCGCGGTGCCGCCAGTGGAGCTGGGCCTTCTCAGCGCCAAATCGGCGACCCTGACCCGCCCCGTGCTGTTTCATTATACGCAAGCGCGCGAAGACCTGGTGGCCATGGCGGACGAGCTTTTCGGTGTGGTGGCGCAGGGCGTGGTGAAAATCGAGGTCTGCGCCACCCGTCCCCTGGCCGAGGCGGGAGAAGCCCATGGTGATCTCGAGGCGCGGCGCACCACCGGCTCCACGGTGTTAATCCCCTAAAAACAGGCGCATGCGATAGCCAGGGGGCGGAAAACAGGCTAAAAGTAACGGTCCTTTAACTCCGCCGTTCTCAATCAATTATTTCATTACCGCGTGCCTGATATTCATTCCCCACAAGAATCGTTTTCCTCCCGTCGCCTTGGCGGCGGGGTAATGGCCTGTGTGATGTTGGCCCTTGTTGTCCTGAGTGGATGCACGCTGCAGGTCTATGAGCCCAAGCCGCTGGAGCCGTACCGGGTCATCGAAACCCTGCAGTCGCGTAACCTTGATGATCCGGGGCTGCGGGAGTTCCTGCGTGAACACGGTATTGAGGCGGAGAGTTGGCCGCGTTCCGTATGGGATTTGCCGGCGCTCACCCTTCTCGCCCTCTATTACAATCCAGATCTGGCGGTGGCCCGCGCCCAATGGGAGGTGAACCGCGCCTATGAGGAAACAGCATCGCAGCTCCTCAACCCCGGCATTTCCTTTGATCCCGAACGTCACAGCGAGAAGGAGGATTATTCCTCGAGCCTGTGGAGTTGGTCGCTGCGGTTTGATTTTTCCCTGGAGTTGCCCTCCAAGCGCGCCGCCAGGGTGGACCGGGCGCAGGCGTTGTCCGAGGCCGCGCGGCTGGATGTTGCCGCCGCCGCCTGGAGGGTGCGCTCACGGCTGCGCGAAAGACTGGTGGAGCTTCACGCCGCGACGGCGGGCGCGGAGCTTTTGCAGCAGGAGCTGGAGGTGGTCGAGAACAATGTGGCGCTGTTGGCAAAACGCTATGAGCTGGGGGAGGCCTCGCGCTATGAGACCAGCGCCGCGCGCCTGCGCCGCCAGAAAACCCGGATCGAACTGGATGCTGGCCGGGGGCGGTTGGAGACGGCGCGCGCCGCCCTGGCCGAGGTTCTCGGGGTTCCTTATGACTCCCTGCGGTCGGTGAGGGTGGACAGCAGCGGCCTTAAGGCGCTGGCGCCGGGATCGCTTTCTTCGAAAACCGTGCAACAGGCGGCCCTGTTTAACCGGCTGGATATCCGCAAGGGCCTGGCCGACTATGCGGCGAGCGAGGCGGCGTTGCGCGGGGCCATCGCCCGGCAGTATCCCGACCTCACCCTGTCGCCGGGTTTTGCCTGGGACCAGAGCGACAAAATCTGGAGCCTGGGCGCGGCGCTGTTGTTGCCGGTGTTCAATCTCAATGAAGGCCCCATCGCCGAGGCGCGGGCACGGCGCGAACTGGAAGCGGCCCGCTTCATCGCCGTTCAGGCCCGGGTGCTGGCCGGGCTGGCGCGGGCGCGCACCGATTATGTGGGACGGTTCAAGGCGCTGCAGACGGCGCAGTCCCTGATCGCCGAACAACAGGCCCTGTTGGAGGGCGTGGAACGGCGCTTTGATCTGGGGGCCACCGATCGTCTCAATATGGATGTGGCGCGGCTCGAACTGGTGGCTGCCGAGCGCGCCCGCCTGGAGGCTTTTATCGCCGCCCAGCATGCCTTCGGCCGTCTCGAGGACGCGGTTCAGCAGCCTTTGGACGGCAGCGTCGCCTTAGCCGATGATTTCCCGTCCATTTATGGCATAAAGGACGGAAATTCAGGAGAAACGGGAACATCACCATGAGTCGCGGCTTTAAAAATGTGGCTGGATTTGCGCTGGTTGCGGTTTTTTTGGCAACCGGGGCGTTTGGCCTGTCCGGCTGGGACGCCGCTGCCGAAGCGGACGATGACGACGACGATGATATTTCCCGGGTGGAAATCATCGACGGCGTGCCCATGGTGACTCTGGACCCGGCGGCCCAGAAACAAAGCGGCATTATTATTCTCGAGGCCGAGGCCGTTCGCCATACGCCGGAGTTTTCGGCATTCGGGCGGGTTCTCGACATTCAGCCCTTGCTCGACCTGCGCGCCCGTTACGACGAGGCGCGGGTGGATCTGGAGGTGGCGCAAGCCGCCCTGGCGGCCTCGAAAAAGGAAGCCAAACGTTTAAAACAGCTGCGTGGGGATATTTCGGCCAAGACCCTGCAACAGGCCGTGGCGGCGCGGGACAAGGACCGCGCCCGGACCAGCGGGGCGCGCCGCGCACTGCGCTCCATCAGTGACATGGCGCGGCGGCAATGGGGTGGCACCCTGGCGCAATCGGCGTTGGGCGGTGAGGGCGGTGAATCGGATGGTTTCGAGCCTTTCGTCACGGGGCGCGACAAGCTGATTCTGGTGACGCTGCCGGCGGGTAAGACCATGCCCTCAGGCGTGGATAACGTTGCCGTGTTCCGTAACGGCGGGCCTGAGTCTCCGCTCGGCGCCGATTTCATTTCTCCGGCGCCGCAGACCGATCCGGTGGTCCAGGGCGAGACGTATTTCTTCCGCGCTTCAGCTGAAAGCCTGCGCTCGGGAATGGTGGTGGATGTGCGGATTTCCAGCGCCGCCGACGCCCGGCAAGGCATTATCGTCCCCCATGAATCGGTGGTCTGGTATTCGGGCGGGGCCTGGGTGTACTTAAGGGCCGACGAGGATCATTTCGTGCGCCGCGCCGTGCCCACGGTAGAAGAAACCAGCGCCGGGTGGTTCGTGGCCGATGCCCTGAAGCCAGGGGATGAACTGGTGCTGGGCGGCGCCCAGATGTTGTTGTCCGAGGAATTTCGCTGGCAGATTCGCGGTGATGACGATGATTAGCGCTGGGTTGCCGGGGTCTCGTAAGGGAGCCTGCTGACGGCCATGCTTGCCTCCCTCGTCCGTTTTTCCGTTCGTTTCCGTGGCGTCATCGTGGCGCTGTCCTGTTTGTTGCTGGTCTATGGCGGCTATCGGCTGTCCCAGACCAGTCTCGACATCTTTCCCGAATTCTCTCCCAAGCTGGTGATTATCCAGACCGAGTCGCCGGGCCTGTCCTCGGAACAGGTGGAGGTGCAGGTGAGCCGCAGGATCGAGAACGCGCTGAGCGGTCAGGTGGGGCTGGACTCCATCCGTTCGCAATCGATCCAGGGCCTCTCCGTGGTGACCCTTATTTTTGACGACGACAGCGATCTTTTCCTCGACCGCCAATTGGTGGCCGAACGGCTGGCTAATGTAGCCACACAGCTGCCCGAAGGAATCGGCCCGCCCATCATGGTGCCGCTGACCTCGTCATCGAGCACCATCATGACCATCGGCGTGACCTCGGAGACGGTGTCGCTGATGGATCTGCGCACCCTTGTGGACTGGACCGTGACGCCGCGATTGTTGAGTGTGGCCGGTGTGGCCGACGTCAATGTGTTCGGCGGCGAGGTACGGCAGTTCCAGATTCAGATAATGCCCGACGCCCTGCGCCGTCACGGCCTTTCCATCGAGGACGTGGTGGCCGCGGCCGAAGACGCCACCGGGGTTCTCGGCGCCGGGTTCATCGAGAACAAGAATCAGCGCATTGTCCTGCGCACCGAGGGCCAGCCGAAGACGGCGGCTCAGCTGGCCGATGTGGTGGTGCGCCATCACCAGGGCGTGACTTTGCGCCTGGGCGATGTGGCGAAAGTGGTGGTGGCCCCGGAGCCGCGCATCGGCGGCGCCAGCATCGGGCAAAAGCAGGGCGTGCTGATGATGGTGATCGGCCAGTACGGGGCCAATACCATGGCCGTGACCCGCAATGTGGAGGTGGCGCTCGAGGAGTTTTCCGACAGGTTCCGCGAACAGGGCATCACCCTGCATGGCGATTTGTTCCGTCCGGCCAATTATATCCAGGCCTCGCTGGGTAATATTACCGGCCATCTGATGGTCGGTGCGGTGCTGGTGATTTCGGTGCTGTTCCTGTTCCTGTTTAACATGCGCAGCGCCTTTATCTCGGCCACGGCCATACCGCTGTCGCTGATCAGCGCGGCGGTGGTTCTGGTGGAGATGGGCGCCAGCATCAACATCATGGTGCTGGGCGGTTTGGCCATCGCTTTGGGCGAGGTGGTGGACGACGCCATTATCGATACCGAAAATATCTTTCGCCGCCTGCGTGAAAACCGCCGCCTCGAAGCGCCGAAATCATTTGTCCAGGTGGTGTTCGACGCCTCCATGGAAGTGCGCGGCTCGGTGGTCTATGCCAGCTTCATCGTGATGCTGGTTTTCGTGCCCCTGTTGACCATGAGCGGGGTCGCCGGGCGTATGTTCGAGCCATTGGGAATCGCCTATATCCTGGCCATTATGGCGTCCCTGATCGTGGCCCTGACGGTGACCCCGGCCCTGTGCTGCATGATGCTGGGGGGCGTGGAGAAAACCGACGATCCGCCGGTGGTGCGCTTTCTCAAACCCCTCTATGGCCGCGCCCTGGCGAAAATCAGTGGCCATCCCCGCTTCGCCATCATCGGCGTTCTGTTGTTCTGCGGCGGCGGTATCGCCATGCTGCCGTTGCTGGGCGGCAGTTTCCTGCCGGAACTGCGCGAGGGGCATTACATGATTCATACCGCCAGCGTGCCCGGCACCTCGATCGAGGAATCCCTGCGTGTGGGCGGTGACATCATGCGCCGGGTGAGCCGTATCGAGGGGGTGCGTTCGGTGTCCCAATGGGCGGGACGGGCCGAACGCGGCGCCGATACCCTGGGCACCCATTACAGCGAATACGAGATCGACCTGGTGCCCCTGTCGGGGCCGGAACAGCAACGGGTCAAGGATTCCATCAGGGATATTCTTGACGATACGCCGGGCATGGCCTCGGAGCTCAATACCTTTCTTATCGAACGGGTGGACGAAACCATCTCCGGCTATACCGCGCCGGTGGTGGTCAATATCTTCGGCAACGATCTCGATCTTCTCGACCGCAAGGCCCAGGAGGTGGCGCGGGTCATGGCGACGGTTCCCGGCGCCACCGATATCCAGCTCCGCGCGCCGCCGGGCACGCCGTTATTGAAGGTCAGGGTTCGTCTCGACGACTTAAAGCATTACGGCATCCGCCCCATGCAGGTCTTCCGCGCGGTTCAGACCGCCTATGAGGGGCGCAAGGTGGGCCAGGTCTATGACGGGGCGAGGACATTTTCGGTGGTGGTGATTATGGATGAGTCCCTGCGCCGCCAGCCGCCCAGCGTGGAGAAATTGCCCCTGAGCACACCCGACGGACGCATTATCTCGTTGCAGGATGTGGCCGATATTATCCCCTCGGGAGGGCGTTATGTGATCCTCCACAGCGGCGCCCAGCGTTTGCAGACGGTGACGTGCAACGTGGACGGGCGCGATCTGGCCTCGTTCTTTGATGAATTAAAGGCCCGTATCGGCGAGGATATGTCGCTTCCCGCCGATACCTATCTTGAGTTTACCGGCGCGGCGGTGGCTCAGGCCAAATCTCTGGAGGAACTGTTGGTGCACTCCATGCTTGCCGGCGTCGGCATCCTGGTGCTGCTTTATGTGGCCCTGGCCAGCGTGAGGAACATGCTGTTGGTGCTCGTCAATCTGCCATTCTCCCTGGTGGGCGGGGTGGCCGCGGCGCTGTTGACGGGCGGCGTGCTGTCCATCGGCTCGCTGGTGGGATTCGTTACCCTGTTCGGGATTACGCTTAGAAATTCCATCATGATGGTGTCCCATTTCCAGCATCTGGTGGACGCCGAAAACATGACATGGAACCGCGAGACTGCCATTCGCGGCGCCCAGGAACGCCTGCCCTCAATCCTCATTACCGCGCTGGTGACGGCGCTTGCCATGCTGCCCATCGCGGTGAACAGCGATAATCCGGGGCGCGAGATCATGGGGCCGATGGCGGCCATCGTCATCGGCGGGCTGATTTCCTCCACCATCCTCAATCTTCTGGTGCTTCCCGCTATCATGCTGCGCTATGGCAGGTTCGTGAAACAAGAGCCATGAGTCCGACGGCCACCAGAGCGCCCCGGCGGCTTCCTCTGTCCGATGGCAGGACGGTGGAATTGAGGGTGCGCAAGAGTCGCCGTGCGCGGCGCATGATCCTGCGGGTGCTTCCCTTCGGCGCGGGGGTTGAAGTGGTCCTGCCGCCGGGCGTGGGCGAGGCCGAGGGGCTGGACTTCTCGCGGCGGCGGGCGGGATGGATTCAATCCCATCTCGAAGAACAACTGCCACGGGTTCCCTTTGGCGATGGCGCCCGAATTCCCTTTTTGGGAGAAACTCTCATCCTCCGCCATTGCCCGCGGATGCGCGGCGCGGTCAGGCGTGAGGAGGGCGAATTACGCGTTGCCGGGGACATGGCTCATCTTCCCCGCCGCGTGGCCGACTGGCTGAAGGCACGGGCGCGGGAGGAAATATCGCCGCGCGCCCACGGCATGGCGGAACGCCTGGGGCGGCGGGTGGAGCGCATCGGATTGCGCGATCCCCGCACCCGCTGGGGAAGCTGTTCGGCGAAAGGGGGGCTCAGTTTTTCCTGGCGGCTGGTTCTTGCCCCGGTGCCGGTTCTCGATTACGTGGTGGCCCATGAAACCGCGCATCTTGTGGAACATAACCACAGTCCGGCATTCTGGGGCGTGGTGGAAAAGCTGGTGGGAGATCCCTGCGAACAGCGTCAATGGTTGCGCCGTTTCGGCCCGGACCTCCACCGTTATGGCTGAACGGAGCGTAAGGCAAGCATGAGCCGGCAACAGAAACGCAAGGCGGCGAGACTGGCGAAAAAAGGCGCGGCAAGGGATTCATCGGCCTCCGGTGGTGGGGCTCATGCGGCTCATGTTCCTGCGGCCTTCAGCGATGAAGTGGCCGCCATGTTGACCGAGGCTATCGGATATCACTCGGCGGGAAGGCTGGACGAGGCCGAACGGCTTTACCAGCGCATCCAGAAACAGGCGCCGGACAACCCCGATGTACTGCATTTGTTGGGCTATGTGGCGCATCAGAAGGGGGATTCAGGGCGCGCCGTGACCTTGATCCGCAAGTCCCTGGCGCGCCAGCCCGACGGGGTGGAGGCGCTCAACAATCTGGGTCTGGCCCTGTGTGCCTTGGGGCGTCTGGAGGAGGCGGAAGAGTCTTTCCGCAAGGCCGTTGGCTTAAGTCCGGATGTGGCCGATCTGCACAACAATCTCGGCACCGTGCTTCAGGAGCAGGGAAATCTTGAAGAGGCCGAATCGGCCGTACGGCGGGCGCTGGAACTCAATCCCGATTTCGCCGAGGCGTGGAGTAACTTGGGCGGCATTCTGCGTGAGGCAAGGCAGTACAAGGAAGCCGCCGAGACTTGCGCCCGGGCGGTGGAGCTTAATCCCTCCCTGCCCGGCGCTCACAATAATCTGGGTCTCGCCTTCACGGCGCTGGGGGAATGGAAGAAGGCGGAAAAACATTTCAACAGGGCCATCGGCCTGAACCCCGATCATGCCGAGGCTTTCAACAATCTGGCGGGTCTGTTCGGCCGCTTGGGCAGGCTCGAGGATGCGGAATCCTGTGTGCGGCGGGCGCTTGAACTGAGGCCCGACTATGCCGCGGCTCACGCTAAGCTGAGTAATATCCTGAAACGCAAAGGCAGGCTGGACGAGGCTGAGACGGCGGTGCGCCGGGCCATAGAGCTGAATCCCGGATACGCCGAAGGCCACAATTCCCTGGGCATGGCCCTGGTGGTCCAGGGCCGGGCTGAGGAAGCGGCGGAAGCCTTCAGAAAGGCCATGGCCTGCGAGACCGAAACCGTCTATGCCCATACCAACCTTATCCTCACGCTTCATTATCTGCCCGGCATGACTCAGCAGGGCGTTTATGAGGAAATACGGCGCTGGAATGCCGAATATGGCGCACCGCAGGCGGAGTTTATCCAGCCCCACGACAACCCTACCGATCCCGACCGGCGGCTGAAGATCGGCTATGTGTCGGCGGATATGAAACAGCATCCGGTGGGATTTTTCTTCCTCCCCGTGATCTCCAATGTGGACAGGGAACAGTTTGAAATCTTCTGTTACGCCAACATGGCGCGCGAGGATGATTTCACCGGAAAAATACGCGCCCATGCCGATCATTGGCGGGATATTTCTCTCATGAGCGATGACGAGGCGGCGGCAACGATCCGCGCCGATAAGATTGATATCCTGGTGGAACTGACCGGCCATGCGGGGGATCACCGGCTCGTCATGTTCGGCCGCAAACCCGCGCCGGTTCAGGTTTTGGGCGGCGGGCATTACTGTAGCTCGGGCCTCGATACCATGGATTACATTCTCTCCGACGCCGTGGAAACGCCCGAGGACGAGGAACAATGGTTTTCCGAGACGGTGCTGCGCATGCCCCATGGCTATGTCTGTTACGGACCGCCCGACTATGCGCCCGAAATCAATTCCCTGCCGGCGCTGGAGAAGGGCACTATCACCTTTGGCTGTTGTAATAATCTGGCCAAGATCAATGACCAGGTGATATCGCTGTGGGCGGAACTCCTCAAAACGATTCCCGATTCCAGGCTAACTCTGCGCACCAATACCCTCGACGACGAGGCCACGGCGCAGCGTGTTCTTGATCGCTTCGAAGAGCTGGGCGTCGCGCCGGAGCGCGTTGCCCTGGCGGGGGGAGCACCCCATGAGGCGTTCATGGCCCATTATCACGGGGTGGATATAGCCCTCGATCCCTTCCCCTATTCGGGGGGGCTGACCACCTGTGAGGCGTTGTGGATGGGGGTTCCCGTCCTTACCATGGCCGGTGATACCTTTGCCGGGCGGCATTCGGCAAGCCATCTGCGCAATGTGGGGTTGGAGGGCTGGGTGGCGGAGACGGCGGAGGCGTACCTTGCCCTGGCGCAAGAACACAGCCGTGATTTGAAGAAACTTGCCGAATTGCGGGCATCATTGCGTGACCAGATGGCAAAATCTCCGCTTTGTGATGGTGCGCGCTATACTCGCGACCTTGAAGCCATATACCGCCGCATGTGGAAGAGCTGGTGCGAGGCGGCGTCCTGATCCGTTGGCGAAGATCGGGTTTTTTGTTGCCCGTCTGGAATGGTATAAGGTTGGCAGGCCTTTGTTTTTGTGGGATTTTCCACGGGCCGTATAAACCGCCGCCATCCAGGGAACCCCCATATGAATGAAGCACCGGCCAAAGAGGATATGCCCCCTTCCTCGGTGGATTCCCTCTTGCAGCAGGCCCTTTCCCACCATCAGGCGGGCCGGATGGAGGATGCGGTGGGCCTGTATTGCAAGGTCTTGAATTCCCATCCCGACCATCTTGACGCCCTGAATTTCGGCGGCGTCGCCTTTTTTCAGTCCGGGGAGAATACCCAGGCGCTGGAGATGCTCCGCAAGGCGGTGCAATTGGCCCCCGACTATGCCGAGGCCCATAACAATCTGGGCAAGGTGCTTCATGAATCGGGCGAGGTGGAAGACTCGCTGGCCTGTTTCGAACGCGCCCTGGAGATCAAGCCCGATTATCTGGAAGCGAAGAATAATCTGGGTCTGGCGCTGCAGGACCTGGGCCGCGCGCAAGAGGCCGCGGAGGCCTATCGCGGCATTCTCTCCGTGCATCCAGAAGCCGCGGAGGTCATGGTCAATCTGAGCCGGGCTCTTTTCGGCATGAAGGCCCATGACGAGGCGGAAGCCACCATCAAGCGCGCCATTGAGCTTTGGCCCCATGTGGTGGCCTATGACAACCTTGCGGTGATTCATATGGCAATGGGCAGATATGATCTGGCCGAAGCGGTCTGTCGCCAGGCCATAGAAGCGGACCCCGGCTATGCCGAGGCCCATAACAACCTCGGGGTCTGTCTGACAAGGCTGGGCCGCGACGAGGAGGCCGCCGAGGCTCATCTCCGCGCCCTGGAACTGGCCCCCGAGGACATCAAGCTCCATTACAATTACGCCCAAAGCCACACCTTTTCCGCGGATGATCCGGCCTTGAAAGGGCTGGAGGAACTAATGGACTATGAGGGGGTTACCGAGGCCCAAAGGGGGATGCTTCTGTTCGCCTTGGGCAAGGCCCATGACGAGGCCGGAAAGTATGATGACGCCTTTTCCTTTTACCAGCGCGGCAATGCATTGATGGCGGAGGATGCCGTCTTTGACCGGGCCGGCCACCATGACCTTATGGCCTCCATCAAAAAGGCCTTCGCCAAGGCGGCCGCCCCCGATGCGGCTGGGGAAACAAAGCCCGGCCCGGCGCCGGTTTTTATTGTCGGCCTGTCACGTTCCGGCAAGACCCTGGTGGAATCCCTGCTCTCGCGGCATGAGCTGGTTCACGGGGCGGGGGAGAGTCCGCAATGGGTGGCTTCCCTTGAAGAGGTGGTCGAGGAATTGGACATTTCCGGGGAACTTCCCGGCGCCGTCTGTTTGCTCGACGAGGCCCAGAAACGGAAAGCCGCGGCGGTGTTCATGGAGAAAATTGCCGCCATCGGCTCTGATGGCTGTTACGTGGTGAATACCTCGCCGGAGAATTACCTTTACGTGGGGATGATCCTGGAAACCCTGCCCCAGGCCAAAGTCATTTATTGCCGGCGGGACGCGGTGGATACCGCCCTTTCCATCTTTTTCAGCCGCTATGAGCGGGGCCACGCCCACGCCTATGATGTGGGGGATATAGCGTCCTATATGGCCGGTTACCTGGATTTGATGGCCCATTGGCAGCATGAATACGGCGAGAGGGTATTGCCGCTCCGTTATGAGGATTTAACGGAAACGCCTGAGAAAATCCGTGACAAGGTTTATGAATTCTGCTGCCTCGAAGGTGGTGGCCCCAGGCTGGAGGATATGTTGACCACCGAACATAGGGGGCGCTGGAAGAATTATGAGTCCCATCTCGGGCCCATGCTGGAGGCTCTCCGGGAGCATGAGCTGATGGCCGCCGATTCGCGAGGCTCATGAGCGAGAAAACAGAGGCCGTCGTCATCGGCGCCGGTGTGGTGGGGCTGGCCGTGGCCCGGCGGCTGGCGTCTGCGGGCCGTGAAACGGTTATCGTCGAGGCGGCGGACCGCATCGGCACGCAAATCAGTTCTCATAACAGCGAAGTCATCCACGCCGGGATCTATTATCCGGAAAACAGCCTCAAGGCCCGGCTCTGTGTGGCCGGAAAAGACCAGCTCTATGCCTATTGCGCCGATCACGGCGTCGCTCATAGCCGTGTGGGAAAGCTTATCGTTGCCGTTGATGAGGAGCAGACCGACAGGCTGAAGGCATTGCGGGAAATCGCCGAGGCCAATGGCGTCAGCGACCTGGAATGGATGGATGGCGAGGCGGCGGCGGGGCTGGAACCGGCTTTGCGGTGCCGCGCCGCGCTTCTCTCGCCGTCCACGGGAACCATCGACAGCCACGCCCTGATGCTGGCCCTGTTGGGCGATGCCGAAGACAAAGGCGCGGTTCTGGCCCTGCGCTCTCCGGTGCTGAGCGGTGAGGTGGCGGAAGACGGGATAAGCCTGCGCGTGGGTGGCGAGGAACCCGTGACTCTGAAGGCCCGTATGGTGGTCAATACGGCTGGTCTTGCGGCGCAGGCGGTGGCGGAGTCCATCGCTGGTCTCGAAAAAAAGCATATTCCACCGCTCTATCTGGCCAAGGGAAATTATTTTACCCTATCCGGCCGTCCGCCCTTTTCCAGACTGGTCTATCCGCTTCCCGGTAGCGCCAGTCTCGGTATTCATTTCTCCCTTGATATGGGAGGGCAGGGGCGCTTCGGCCCCGATGTGGAATGGGTGGACGAGGTGGATTACAGTGTGGACCCGTCGCGCTCTGAGTCTTTTTACGCGGCGATCCGCACCTATTATCCCAATCTCGCCGAGGGAGTGTTGCAGCCCGGTTTCGCCGGGGTACGGCCGAAACTCCAGGGGCCGGGGGAGGCGGTGAGGGACTTTATGGTACAAGGCCCCCGGGATCACGGCGTGCCGGGCCTGGTCAATTTTTTCGGCATTGAATCGCCGGGGCTCACCTCGTCGCTGGCCCTGGCCGATTATGCGATGGGTTTGTTCGAAGGCGCTTAAGAGCCATGGTCTCATCCCAAGATATTCCCTCCTTGATGTCGCAAGCCGTCGCCCATCATTCGGCGGGGCGCTTGTCGCAAGCGGAAGCCCTTTACCGCCGCGTTCTGGAAAGCGATCCCCATATTGTGGATGCCCGCTATAATCTGGGGATTATCCACCAGTCGCGCGGTGATGGGGAGGAGGCCATTGCCTGTTTCCGGCAGGCCATCGAACAGGCGCCGGACTTTACCATGGCCCATCTCGCCCTGAGTAATGCGCTTCAGGATACGGACCGGCAGGAAGAATCCATCGCCTGTTTAAAAACCCTGGTTTCCGTGGCGCCGGACTTCCCCCAGGGACAGTTTAATCTGGGCTTTGCCCTCAAGGGAGCAGATCAGGGAGAAGAGGCGGAAGCGGCCCTAAAACGGGGGCTGGCGTTGATGCCGGACTATGCCGAGGCCTGGAATATTCTGGGCGAAATTCAGCGCGACCGCGGGGAAGTAGAAGCGGCACAGTCGTCCTTTCAGCGGGCGCTGGAGCTGAAATCTGATCTCTCCGTGGCGCATATAAATTTCGCCACGCTGCTCCGTGATACGGGCCGGCTGATGGAGGCGGAAGCCGCCTTTTCCCGGGCGTTGGACGCAAACCCAGATGACGCGGGCCTGCATAACAACCTGGGTCTTCTGCTGATGCTTGAAGGCCGCATGGCGGAGTCGGGGGCTGCCTGTGGGCGGGCCCTGGAGATCATGCCCGACTATGCGGCGGCACATTCCAATCTGCTGCTCTCCATGAACTACGGCACGCAAGATACGGCGGCGGTGCTGGCCGCCCATCTGGACTACGGGGCTGTTCATGATCTCCCGGCGGGAAAGATCGCCGCCCATGACAACGACCGTAATCCCGAACGTAAACTGAAGGTGGGCTATGTGTCGTCGGACCTGCGGCGCCATTCGGTGAGCTGTTTTCTCGAACCGCTGTTGGCCGCCCATGATCCCGGGAGTGTGGAGGTCACCTGTTACGCCGAGGTGGCGAGGCCCGACGAGGTGACGCAGCGTTTGCAGAGTCTGGTTGCCCACTGGCGCTCTGTCGTGGGGATGAGCGACGATGCGGCGGCGCAGCTGATACACGACGACGGCATCGATATTCTGGTGGATTTAAACGGCCATACGGCAGGCAACCGGTTGCCGGTGTTTGCCCGCAAGCCCGCGCCGGTCCAGGTGACCTGGCTCGGTTATCCCAATACCACGGGGCTTTCGGCCATGGAGTATCGTGTGGTCGATGGGGTGACCGATCCGGAAGAAACGCAGGCCACCATGAGCGAGAGGTTGCTGCGGTTGGAGGGGTGTTTCCTGTGTTACGGGCCGCCGCATACGGATGTCGAGGTGGCGGTGCCGCCTTTTGTGGAAAACGGCCATATAACTTTCGGCTCCTTTAATAACCTCTCCAAGATGAGCGATGGCGTGGTGGCGGCATGGTCGAAGGTTCTCGATGCGGTGCCGGGCTCGCGGCTCTATCTTAAATGCGCCCAGCTCACCGACGAAGAACTCCGTAAGCGGATGGAAGAGAGGTTCGCCGGCCACGGCATACCCCCGGAACGCCTCGAGCTGGCGGGCTATGCGGCGAGCCTTGAGGATCATCTGGGGGCCTACGGGAAGATGGACATTGCCCTCGATCCCTTCCCCTATAACGGCACCACCACCACCTGTGAGGCGCTGTGGATGGGGGTTCCGGTGATTACGCTGGAAGGCGCCCATCACGGCGGCCGGGTGGGGGCGAGTTTGCTGGGCGCGGCAGGATTGGGCGAACTGGTGGCGGGAGACGAGGACTCTTACCTGGCGCTGGCGGTGGCGCTGGCGGCGGACACGGCGCGATTGAAAGAGCTGCGGGCAAGCCTGCGGGAGCGGATGCAGGCCTCGCCCTTGACCGATGCGGCCGCCTTCGCCGCCAAGATAGAGGACGCCTACCGCACAATCTGGAAGACGTGGGTAGGGAAATGACGGAAGAGGTTGTCTAGGATTGAGGGCTGTCGCCGGTCACGGCACATATATGGCTGGGCCGGGTAAGAATAAAGATACCCACCATGGAGAGGATCGCCGCCAGGGCCGTGGTGAGGCCCAAGTTTCCTGACGTGGTGACGAAAACAACGCCCACACTGGCGGTCATCAGTGTCAGCGCCATGATTTTAGCCGGCAGCGGGATGACCTTGTGCTGGTGCCAGTCACGGATGGTGCGGCCAAGGGTGGGATGATGATAGAGCCAGCGGTGGAAACGCACCGAGCTTTTTGAAAAGGCCCACAGCGCGATCAAAAGAAAGACCGTGGTGGGAAGGCCCGGGATAAAGATGCCGAGAACGCCCAGGCAAATGTTGAACCAGCCAAAACCGAAGATCACATGCCGCATCCAGATACAGGATACGGGGCGCGACTCAATGTCCTGAGACTCGACGTTTTGGGACTCAACGTTCTGAGAATCAATACTCGGGGAAGATGAGCAATGTCCAACCATGGGACAAAGATTAGAACAGCGACCGTAAAGGATGCGTAAACGGTCGCGGGCATTTGCCTAAAAGTATCGGAAACCATTTTTATGGCCGGATAAAAGGCTACGTATTGTCGATGGGTGTTCCGGATTGTCCGGGACGAGGAATTTGGCGGGGGGGCCTGGCGAGGCCGGTTTAGAGTCTTTCTGGCCCATATTGAATCGCTCTGACCGAGAGCATTTGGGCTTGGAGCAGGAGCGCTTTGCGGAGCGTAGCGGCGCTACGGTCAATAAGCGCGACGCCCACCAAGCCCAAATGCTCCGGCCCCGTTGGGGTGGCCCGTGGCGGGCGTCCGCTGTGTTGCGCCGTTTGCCCGATGCCCCACATCGCGCCGCGCGGCGCGCCTGGC
>JADHSZ010000074.1 GCA_016776635.1 Alphaproteobacteria bacterium | reverse complement strand
CGACGGCGGCGGGAAAGACGTCATCCGCACCGTGCGCTCCGCCGGCTACGCCTTCGAAGCGGTTTAGTTCCCCAACCCCTTAACGCCCCAAGACCGCTCATGTGTCGGCCAGGGCCTCGGTGGCGGGCCTGTATTCGGCATTGAGGGCCTGGGCCACCGCTTCATGGGTAATGGCGCCCCGGCATACGTTCAGCCCCGCCAGCAGATGGGGGTTTTCGTTCATGGCCGCGCCATAACCGCCATCGGCCAGAGCGCATACGAAGGGCAGGGTGGCGTTATTGAGGGCGAAGGCCGAGGTCCGCGCCACCGCGCCCGGCATGTTGGTGACACAGTAATGAACCACGCCTTCCTCCACATAGGTGGGCTCGGCATGGGTGGTAGGCCGGCTGGTTTCGCAACAGCCGCCCTGGTCGATGGCCACGTCGACGATCACCGAACCGCGGCGCATGCGGCGCACCATCTCGGCCGTGACCAGTTTTGGGGCGGCCGCACCCGGAACCAGCACCGCGCCGATGACGAGGTCGGCGGCGGCCACGTGTTCCTCGATGGAATCAACGGTGGAAAAGATGGTGTTGAGCTTGGCGCCGAACTGAAGGTCGAGGTCATAGAGCCGGCTCAGCGACGTCTCGAGAACGGTAACGTTGGCCTCCATCCCCATGGCCATGCGCGCGGCATTGGTGCCGACGATGCCGCCGCCCAAGATCACCACATTGGCCACCGCCACCCCCGGAACCCCGCCCAGCAACAGGCCCACGCCGCCCTGTTCCTTTTCCAGACAATGGGCGCCGGCCTGTACCGACATGCGCCCCGCCACCTCGCTCATGGGCGCCAGCAGCGGCAGCCCGCCGCGCGCATCGGTGACCGTCTCATAGGCGATGGCGATACAGCCCGATTCCTGCAAGGCTTTGGCTTGGGCCGGATCGGCGGCAAGGTGGAGATAGGTAAACAGCATCTGGCCGCCGCGCAGAAAGCCGTATTCCTGGGCCTGAGGCTCCTTCACCTTGACCACCAGATCGGCCGTGGCGAAAACCTCTTCCGAGGTTTTCACGATCTCCGCCCCGGCGGCGCGGTAGACCTCATCGTCACAGCCGATGCCGAAACCGGCCCCCGACTGCGCCACTACCTGGTGGCCGTGATGGACCAGTTCGCGAACGCTGGAGGGCACCAGCCCCACCCGGTATTCGTGAGTCTTGATTTCCTTGGGCACGCCGACGCGCATGGGGCTTCCCTCCCTAAAGCGTTCAGAAGAAAGTGTGGAGCCGCAATCGTTCGTGGTCAACCGGCTTGGAATTCTAGGTGGGCTGTGCCCGGCGCATGAGCCAAAGCAGCAGCAACAGCCCCGGCACGGCGGCAAAGGTGGAGCCGATGAAGAAAGGCACCCAGCCCATCTCCTGCGCCGCCCAGCCCCCGCCCGAGGCCAGCACCGTGCGCCCCAAGGCCATGACCGAAGATAACAGCGCATATTGGGTGGCCGAAAAGGCGTGGCTACATAAACTGGAGAGATAGGCCACGAAGGCCGCCGAGCCCATGCCGCCGGTGAGATTTTCGAGTCCGATGGTGGCCACCAACAGCCCCACATCATGGCCCACCGTGGCCTGGTACGCGAACATGAGATTGGACAGCGCCTGGAGGATTCCACAGAGAAGAAGGGCGCGGAAAATCCCCAGCCGATAGACCACGGCGCCGCCCACCACGATGCCCGCCACCGTGGCCGCCACACCGAAGATCTTGCTCACATCGGCGATTTCTATCTTGGTGAAACCCATGGCCACGTAAAAGGGATTGGCCATGACCCCGGCCACGGCGTCGCCGAATTTGTAGAACAGGATAAAGATCAGGATCACCATCCATTCACCATGACGGCCCATGAAATCGGCAAAGGGCGCCACTACCGCCTCGTGAAGCTGTTGGGAGAAGGACATCTCCTCCCCCTCCTGCCCGCTTCTTCCGTTGTCCGGCGGTTCCGGGGTCAACAGCACGGCGGCCATGCCCACCACCATGAACCCGGCCATGACCACATAGGCGAACCCCCAGCCGCCATAGGTTGCGGCATACAGCGCGCCCGCGCCCGCCACCAACAGGCCGCCGCGATAACCCAACTGTGTGGAGGCCGCGCCTGCGCCCTGTTCGTGCTCGGCCAAAAGGTCGATGCGGAAGGCGTCGATGACGATATCCTGGCTGGCCGAGAAAAAAGCCACCAAAACCGCCAACAGCGCGGTTTTCTCGAGATCGGCGGCGGGATCGCTATGGCCCAGCCCCACCAGGGCGGCCATCAGCGCAATTTGAGTCACCAGCGCCCAGCTGCGCCGCCGCCCCAGCCGACCCGTCAGCCAGGGAATGGGTGCGCGGTCCATCAGAGGCGACCACAGGAACTTCAGATTGTAGGAAATCCCCACCAGAACAAAAAAGCCGATCTTGGTCAGCGAGACCCCGGATTCGGCCATCCATACCGCCAAAGTGGAGCCGGTGAGCGCCAGCGGCAGGCCGCTGGAGAACCCCATGAAAAAGATGGAAATGATGCGGCGCTCGCCATAAACGGCAAAAGCCTGCTCCCAGCCCCTGATTTTCAGATAATTCTTAAAACCAGCCATATCCCCCACTTTTCCTAGCTTTCAGAGCCTTAGTAGTGCCCCTGTAGGACCGGTAGGGCCGGCAAAAACGGCCCCGAAGCCCCGTTCCGTTTCGATTCCGCAATATTTTCGCTTGCGTTCACACCCGTTCCATCCGGCTCTGTGTTTTTCCTTTTTTACCCCAGGATTTCCTTTTAGCCAATTTCCCGCCAATTCTAATCCGCAGACCTCAATCCGGGGGGCAACAGACCGGCGAGCGACGTTTCCGGACGGGCGCCGAAATGGCTGACGATTTCCCCGGCGGCCAGCGAGCCCATATGGGCGCAGGCGGCCAAATCCTTGTCCTGCGTATAGCCGAAAAGGAATCCCGCGGCGTAGAGGTCTCCCGCCCCGGTGGTATCCAGCACCTGGTCCACAGGAGCGGCGTCGATGACGTGAACTTCGTTGCCGGCAACCACAACCGAGCCTTTTTCGCTGCGGGTCAGCGCCGCGACCTCGCACAGCCCCCGTGTGTGCTGGAAGGAATCGTCGAAATCCTGCGCCTCCACCAGGGCGGTGACCTCCACCTCGTTGGCGAACAGGATATCCACGTGATCGCGGATGAAAGTGAGGAAATCCTCGCGGAAGGCGTCCACCAGGAAGGCGTCGGAGAGCGTAAAGGAGACCTTGTTGCCGGCCTCCCCCGCAATCTGCGCCGCCTTGATCAGGGCTTCGCGGCCGCTGTCCGAGGCCCAGAGATAACCCTCGAGATAGGTGACGTGGGCGCCGGCGATCAGCTCCTCGTCGATGTCATCGGGCCCCAGCGCCACGCTGGCGCCGAGATAGGTCTGCATGGTGCGCTGGGCGTCGGGGGTGACAAAAATCAAACAGCGCGCCGTGGGTGCGCCGCTGGTGGCCAGCGGTGTTTCGTAGCGCACGCCCGCGGCCTGGATATCGTGGCTGAAAATACCGCCGAGCTGGTCGTTGCGCACCTTGCCGACGAAGGCGCCGTTTCCCCCCAGCGAGGCGAACCCGGCCATGGTGTTGGAGGCCGAGCCGCCGGAAACCTCCACCGCCGGCCCCATGTGGTCATAAAGCTTTTGCGCCTGGTCGGCGTCCACCAGGGTCATGGCCCCCTTGGCGAGATCGTTCCTGACGAGAAAAGCCTCGTCGGCGTGGGTCAGCACATCCACCACCGCGTTACCGATCCCCACCAGATCAAGAGTGGTCTGCGCCATGGCCGGGCTCTCCTTTTGTGTTTACGGAACCGGCGCAGTATAGCCGCCGCCCCTAACCGCACAAGCATCCCCGCGCTCCTTCCCTTGCGTGACGGGTTCTTGCATGGCGGGCGGGTAACGGGTTATGGAAGAGGCGTCATGTTCTCCGCCCTCGCCAAGACCCTCGGCCAGCTCACCGATCCCCGCATCCGCTCCATATTGTGGAAGACGCTGGTGCTGTCGCTTGGCCTTTTCATCCTGTTGTTTCTGGGCGTTGGCGTGGTGCTGGCCGAGACCCAGTTCTTCGCCATGGGCTGGATCGAATCCACCGTGGAATGGCTGGGCGGCATCGCCACTTTGGTGTTGGCCTGGATCATGTTCCCCAGCGTGGTGGTGCTGATTTTAAGCTTCTTCCTCGAGGACGTGGCCCAGGCCGTGGAGGACCGCCACCATCCCGATCTTGGGAATCCCCGCGTTCAGCCCTGGCGGGAAGTGGCGCTGATCGCGGTGAAATTCGCCCTCATCGCCATAATCCTCAACCTGCTGGCGCTGCCCTTCTACATACTGCTTTATTTCGTAGGTATAGGGATCATCCTCTATTACCTGTTGAACGGCTATCTGCTGGGACGGGAGTATTTCGAGCTGGTGGCGCTGCGCCGTCTCGACGCCGCCGACGCGGCAACCCTGCGGCGCGCCTTTTCGGGGCGGATTTCTCTATGCGGCGCCCTGATCGCCTTTCTTTCCAGCCTGCCGCTGGTTAATCTTCTGGCGCCGGTGATGGGCACCATGATCATGGTCCATGTGGTGGCGGATTTACAGCGCGAACAGGAGGCGCGGCAGGCCTCCGGCAAGGAACTTAAGAGAGACGCCCAATAAATGACGACAGGGGAAACACGCCAAAGAAATAGGTTTGTGACGGGGTGGCGGCTCTGCGCCGTGGTCCTGCTGGTTTTCCTTCCCGCCGCCTGCGCCAAGCCGGGCGCGCCGCAAATCAGCGCGCCCACGGACCCCGCCCTTGAGGCCCAGGCTGCGGCCCCCGAGGCCCCGCCGCTGCCGCCCAAAAAACCCCTCGATGAACGGGTGGTCGCGCTTCTCGATCGCGGGCCGGAGCTTCTGATCGGTATCGGCCCCGACCAGATCACCGCCTATCTCGGCGCGCCCGCTTTGGTTCGCCACGACGCCCCGGCCGAGGTCTGGATGTACCAAAGCCAGACCTGCCATCTCGACCTTTTCCTCTACAGCTCCGAACCATGGCGCGACGACCTGCGGGAGCGGGAACGCCGGCAACAGACGGCGTCCGATTACCGCGTTACCTATTACGAAATCCGCGGCACGGACGGAGAGACCACGCCTGGTGGCCGTTCCTGCGTTTCCGCCCTCGTCCATGCCCGCGGCGAAGTCTGACTCTCCCTACTTTTCGTAGCTACATAAATCGTTGATGAGACAGCCCGCGCAATCGGGCTTGCGCGCCTTGCAGACATAACGGCCATGGAGAATCAGCCAGTGATGGGCGTGACGCCGCGCCCAGTCCGGCACCGTCTTTTCCAGCCCCTTTTCCACCGCCAGCGGCGTCTTTCCCGGAGCCAGACCAGTGCGGTTGCAAACCCTGAATAAATGGGTGCCCACGGCCATGGTGGGCTGGCCGAAGGCAATGTTGAGCACCACATTGGCGGTCTTGCGGCCGACCCCGGCCAGCGCCTCCAGCTGGTCGCGGCTTTGCGGCACCTCGCCGCCGTGACGTTCCACCAGGGCCTGGCTCAGCTTGATGATATTTTTGGCCTTGGTGTTAAAAAGCCCGATGGTGCGGATATGGCGCTTCACCCTGGCCTCACCCAGTTTCAGCATCTTGCCCGGGGTGTCGGCCGCCGCGAACAGGGCCGGGGTCGCCTTGTTGACGCCCTTATCGGTGGCCTGGGCCGACAGCACCACCGCCACCAACAGCGTATAGGGATTGGTATAGAACAGTTCGCCTTTGGGTTCGGGGTCGTCCGCAGCGAAACGCCGGAACATCTCTTCCACGTCTTTCTTTTTCATACCCGCCATGCGCCCAAACGCCCCACTTTACTTGGCCTGCTCCAGAGCGCATATGATGAAGTATGAATGAAACACATGCCAACGGAATTCCCCCCGGAATCCCCGAGAGGGAAAACGCCGGAGAGAAGGGCGGCAACGAAGAAAGCGCCCGTGTCTTCTTCGACGCCGTTCTGTTTCCCCATCGCAGCCTCGGCGCCACCGGGTTTCTCATTCTCATGACACTCATCTGCGTGGTCAGCTTTATCACCGGACTGGCTTTCACCCTCATGGGCGCCTGGCCGGTGACGGGATTTTTCGGGCTCGACGTGCTGTTGATTTATATTGCCTTCCGTCTCAACTATCGCAGCGCCCGCACCCATGAGACCCTGCGCCTGACCCGGGACGCCCTGCGGGTGGAACGGCATCTTCCCTCGGGCCGGGTGAAACGTTGGAGCCTCCAGCCCGTCTGGCTGCGCGTGGAAATGGACAGCCAGCACGGAAGACACAGCACCCTGAATCTCACCTCTCACGGCAAGCGGCTTGCCATCGGCTCGTTCCTCAGCGGTGAGGAGCGGCTCGATCTGGCCGCCGCCCTGCGCGCCGCCCTGATGCAATGCCGCGGGGTTTAGCCGCGCCCAGCGCCGGGGATCTGGCCTTTCTGTTCCTGCTTTCGGCGATCTGGGGATCGTCCTTTCTCTTCATCAAGGTGGCGGTGGTTCATATTCCCCCGGTCAGCCTCACCGCGCTGCGGCTGGTGGTGGCGGGAATTATTCTCTGCGCCTATGGATTTTTTCGCGGCCAGCGCATGCCGGCACAGGCGCGGGCGTGGCGGCCCTATCTGGTGATCGCGCTGTTCGGAAACGCCTTTCCCTTCACCCTGGTGGGGATAGGAGAGCTGGAAATCGACAGCGGCCAGGCCGCCATCCTGCTCGGCGCCATGCCCATCTTTACCCTGCTCCTGGCCCATTATTTCACTCATGACGAGCCCATCACGCCCCGCCGCGCTTTAGGAATCATGGTGGGGCTGGGCGGGATTTTGGTTCTGGTAATTCCCACCACAACACCTGGAGCGCAATTCTCGGGCGGTATGCTGTTCAAATTGGCGGTGGTCATGGCGGCGCTGAGCTACGCCATCGCCACGGTCTATGGACGCCGCTTGGCCCATGTGTCGCCGCTGCTTATTACCACCGCCTCTACCCTGGTGGCGGCGGTGATCATGGTTCCCGCCAGTCTGATCCTCGATAAGCAGTGGCTGGGCGCGCTGGTGGCGGGAACCACCGCCATGCCGGGCATGGCCGCCTTGGCGTCGGCGGCAATGCTGGGGGTCCTGTGCACGGCGGCGGCGGGCATCATCTTCTTCCACCTGTTGGGCCGCACCGGGGCCACCTTCACCTCCCAGATCAACTATCTGATCCCCGCCTTCGGCGTCCTGTGGGGATTTCTGTTCCTCAGCGAATCCCTGTCCTGGAATCTGGCCGCGGCCTTGGGTCTGATTATCAGCGGTATCGCCCTGACGCGCAGCCGTGGTCGCGAAACCTAGGTGTTATAGTTTCCATAATCCAGTAAGAAGCCCCAAATGTTGACATTTGTTAACATGGCCCCGAAACCGATGGCCACAGCGGCTTTCAGGGAATGATCACGGCTTAAATCCGCCTTCTCATGTTGGCATTTGTTAACATTTGTTGACCGGCGGACTCGGGTATTTCGCGGGGGTATTCCGGGTGGCCGATGGCTCATTTTCCTATTTACATTGTCAAAGAGCTAAGATAATATTCCTATCATAAAGGGGGGCGGGAGTCAAGAGCGCCAGGGTACGTCGGCGCTAAAAAAGAAGGATGGTTGGGGGATGAAAGGAGAGAGAACGTCGGCCCTGAAAAAAAAGAGGCGGGGGCCGCGCGCACTGCGCGGCGTTTGATTATGGAAAAACGTTCCTGAGGCGTGGCCGGGGGCAGGCGGTTAAGGTGTCGCCGGGGCCGTCCCTAGGGCGTTGCTGGCATTTCGGTCATGGTGGCGTCGCCGGGTGCGGTACCCTCATCGAGCGGCGGATTGCCTTCGAGCTGGTTGAGAAGCTCGGCGAAGGTGAGGAAGTTCTTGCGCGCCTCCTCCCACGCGCCCAGGGCCAGCGCCGAGATGCCCTGGCCATAACCGAAATCCTCCAGCATGGCCTGGCTCTCGTAGAGGTACGAGACCGAGATCATGAAGTAATCATGGGCCATTTTGAGCTCTTCGTCATCTCCCGGCAGGCGTATTTTCTCCAGCTCCCGAAGAGTGCCGATGCGTTCCACATAGCCTCTCATGGTTTCCTCCGCGGCGATGAAGTCCTCGCGGTCGGCTACCTTGGCGTCCTTGTGAAAGGCGGTGACCATGTTGCCGTAAAGCACCAGGGCCTCAACCAGCGCCTCGTGGCGGTCGCTTATGGACTTGGCGTAAGCCTTGGCGTCATCTTCCTTGGAGCCACATCCCGCCACCACAACAAGCGCGAGGATCACGAGGAAGGAACGAAAAGCGGAGAAAAAACGGGGCATGGATGTTCCTAAAAAATTATCCCAAAAAAAGAAATCCCGCTGTGCGGGCCGTCGGTGTACTGGGCTGCAAACGTTGGGAACACCATAGGTTTGCCGGACCCTGCCCCGCAACTCAAAAAGGGGCCGCCATCACGGATGATCCCATATGAAACGGCGTCCGGGACCATAATTCCCGATCAGTCCCCCAGCCCGAGAACGTCCTTCATGCCATAAAGGCCGGGCTCGCGGCCCTGTGCCCAGAGAGCCGCCGAGATGGCGCCACGCGCGTAAATGCGGCGATCGCCGGCGCGATGCACCAGTTCCACGCGCTCTCCCTCGCCGGCGAAAACAACCGAATGGTCGCCCACCACGTCGCCGCCGCGCATAACGGAAAAGCCGATATCGCCGTCGCGGCGCGCGCCGGTCTGGCCCTCGCGCGACATGACGCCCACCGAATCGAGATCGACCCCGCGTCCCGCCGCCGCCGCCCGGCCCAGCCCCAGCGCCGTTCCCGAAGGCGCGTCGGCTTTGTGACGGTGGTGGAGTTCGAGAATTTCAATATCGAAATCGTCCCCCAGAATTCCGGCCACGTGCTGGGTCAGTGCGAACAACAGATTAACGCCGAGGCTCATATTGGGGGCCTTGACCAGGGCCGTCTTTTGCGCCGCCCGGGCCAGGGCCGCCTCGTCCTTGGGCGTAAATCCGGTGGTGCCGATCACATGCACGGTGCCGCTCTCGGCGGCCACGCCCGCATGGGCAAGGCTGGCCGCCGGTGCTGTAAAATCAATCACCGCCTGGCAGGGCTCAAAGAGATGCGCCACATCGTCGGAAACGACAATCCCTAAGGGATCGAGACCGGCGATGGTGCCGGCATCGCCGCCGATGGAACCATGCCCCGGCGCTTCGCTTGCCGCCGCAAGGCGCACCCCGGAGGTGGCGCAGATTTCCCGCACCAGCATCTGGCCCATGCGTCCGGAGACGCCGGCCACGCCGATAGCAACCTCAGTCACGGCTTTTCCTCCATCACGAAATCCATGGGGCG
>JADHSZ010000073.1 GCA_016776635.1 Alphaproteobacteria bacterium | reverse complement strand
CGCGCCCACGGTGGCGGGCATGAAGGCGCAAGGTTCGCCCTATAAGGGCGTGCTGTTCGCGGGGCTGATGATCGCACCCGGGGACGAACCGAAATTGCTGGAATTCAACGTGCGTTTCGGCGATCCCGAATGTCAGGTCCTCATTCCCAGGCTGAAATCGGACCTGCTCACGGCCATGGTGGCCACCAGCGACGGCCAGCTCGGCCATCTCGATCTGCGCTGGTCGCAGGAAGCGGCGCTGGCCGTGGTGATGGCGGCCAAGGGCTATCCGGGCGCCTATGAAAAAGGTTCGGAAATCGGCGGGCTGGAGGCCGCCGGATCAATGGAAGGCGTCACCGTCTTTCACGCCGGAACCGTATCGAAGGATGGCAAAATCGTATCCGCGGGGGGACGGGTCTTAGGCGTCACGGCGCTGGGCGCCGATGTGGGAGAGGCGCAGAAGCGCGCCTATGGGGCGGTGGACGCCATCGACTGGAGGCAAGGATTCTGCCGCCGCGACATTGGCTGGCGGGTGGCTAGTAAATAGCCCAGTTGTTGTAGCTCGCTTCGTTAAAGCAGGTATCGGCCCAGTTGGGCATGTGGAGATTGGAGTAGAGATCGAGGGCGTATTTCACCGGCGCTTCCTGGAAGGGAACGTGGATCGCCTTCACCGTATTGTCGTCGAAACGCTGTTTGAAGGCCGGGGGCCACCATTGCTCCAGGTCTTCGGGATTGGTGATCCGGCCCTCGATCTGGGTATAGGCCGCGATAATGGGAATCTGGCAGGTGTCCACGGCATAGGCGATTTCCACCGGCACCCAGTCGGTATCGAGCTTGGTCCGCTCGCCCAGCAGAAGAAGCAGGTTCTTCGACTGGTTGAGGTTCTCGATCATCCTGACATTGAGCTTGTCCCTGAGGGCGGAGTCGAATCCGGCGGCGACCTTGTCGTGGCCGCCGATGAGGTGAAATTCCTGGCGCTGGTTCTGGTACCATTCCAGAAGCTGGGAATAGTATTCCATGTCCGATTGGGAGGAATCGGCGATCCCCTCCACGAAAAACGATACATAGGTTCCGGTCTTATCCGCCATTTCCAGCGCTCTCCCGATTATTCTTTCATTAGCCGCTGCCCACGCCGTCCCCCGCCGGGACAAAAAAATCCCGGCGGCGACCGGAGACGGGTAATTGATAATATAAGAAGGGGCTGTAGTTCAACATCCCCTTGATAATACCGGAGGGGCCTCCGTGCGGGAATTAGCCCCGGGCGCGCAGCCAGGCGATTACCCGTGCGGCGTTCCCGTCGGGAGGAAAGACGGGGTAAAACACTTTTTCGATGACGCCGTCACTGGCCACCAGGGTCAGACGCTTGATGAGCCGCAGCCCCGCCACCTCGAAGGTGGGGAGATTGAGGGCGGCGGCGAATTCCAGCCCGGCATCGCTCAGCAGGTGATAGGGAAGATTGAGGCGCTCCCTGGCTTCCTTCTGGTCGTCTGGGGACTGGGCGCTGATGCCGAAGACGCCGCAGCGTAGCGCCTCCAACTCCGCCATGTGGTCGCGGAAGGCGCAGGCCTGGGGCGTGCATCCCCGCGCCCCGGGAATCTGGTCCCAGCCTGGCGGCAGCGGCGTGCCGGGACGCCCCGTCATGGGATAGACATAAAACACGCAAAGCCCGGTGAGACCGTCCAGGGCCGTGTTCTCTCCAGATGTGGCGGCAAGGGAGACGGCGGGCAGTGACAAGCCCGTCATATGGTCACAGGCGCCGTCATCCTCGGGCACGGGCAAGTCGGGCGGCAGGGTTTCCAATGTGGTCATGGAGTGGAGCTCCCTAGCGTTTTTTGCTGAAGAAGACCTTGAGCAGACCTGAGCATTGGGTCTCTTCCATGCCGCCATAGACCTCTGGCGCGTGGTGACAGGTGGGCTGGGAGAAAAACCTGCCCCCGTGTTCCACGCCGCCGCCCTTGGGATCATAGGCGCCGAAATAGAGGCGGCGGATGCGGGCAAAGGAGATGGCCGCCGCGCACATGGCGCAGGGTTCCAGCGTCACGTACATGTCCACCTCTTCCAGGCGCGGAGTTTTGTGTCCGGCAGTGGCCTCGCGGATAGCCAGCATTTCGGCATGGGCGGTGGGATCGGCGAGTTCCTCGGTGCGGTTGCCGGCGGCGGCAATCACATCTCCGCTGGCCGCATTCACCAGAACACAGCCCACCGGCACCTCGCCGCGCGCGGCGGCGGCTCCAGCCTCGGCGATGGCCTGTTCCATGGGGGAGTGGGTCTCGTTCATGGGCCCAAAGGTGGTTCCCGCGCGCGCCACAGTCAAGAGCCACAAAGAAGGACAGAGCAGGACATTGCGGCAAAGGGTGCGCCGTCCTACTCTGCGCTCCATGACTACGCATCACCCGACGGTGGGAATCACGCTGGATTCGGAACAGGCCGGCGGCTACGCCAAGCAGCCCTGGTACGCCCTGCGCGAGAACTATGCCGGCTCCGTCACCGCGGCCGGAGGGCTGCCGCTGATGCTGGCCCATGAACCGGATCTGGCCGGGGAATGCGCGGCACGGCTGGATGCGCTGATCGTCACCGGCGGCGATTTCGACGTGGCCCCGGCATTGTTCGGCGCGGCGAAGCGCCACCCCAAGGTCACCACCAAGGACCGCCGCACCCAATTCGAGTTCGAGGTGACCAGGGCGGCGCTGGAGCGCGGCCTGCCGGTGCTGGGTATCTGCGGCGGCCAGCAATTGCTCAACGTGGTGCTGGGGGGGACGTTGATCCAGCACATCCCCGACGAGGTGGAAAACCCGCTGGCCCATGAACAGCCCAACCCCAGGGACGAGCCCGGCCATGAGGTGACGGTGACACCGGACACCCTGTTGCACCGCATCGTCGGCAGCGCCACCATGGCCGTGAACAGCGCCCATCATCAGGCGGTGAAGGATGTGGGGCCGGATGTAATAGTGAACGCCGTCACCAGCGACGGCGTCATCGAGGGCATCGAAAGCACGGTCCATGAATTTTGCCTGGGCGTGCAGTGGCATCCCGAATTCGCCATCGATCCCGGCGACGCAAAAATCTTCCAGGCCCTGGTGGCGGCAGCGCGACGGTGAGCGGAGCGGACCAGACAAAGGCTATGAGCGGAGCGGACCAGAAAAGGTCGGTGAGTGAAACGGACCAGGGCGGCGGGGAAACCCCCAAGCCCGAGCGCATTGCTAAAGTGCTGGCCCGCGCCGGACTGTGTTCGCGCCGCGAGGCCGAACGCTGGATTGCCGAGGGCCGGGTCCAGGTGGAGGGCGAGACCCTGACCACCCCGGCCGTCACCGTGAACGCGGAGGCGCGCATCACCGTGGACGGAGAACCCCTGCCGCAGCGTGAGAAGACGCGGCTGTGGATTTATCACAAGCTGGCGGGGCTCATCACCACCAACCGCGATCCCGAGGGACGGCCCACCATCTTCGAGCGCCTGCCCGACGATCTGCCCCGTGTGGTGACGGTGGGGCGGCTCGACATTGCCTCGGAGGGGTTGCTGTTGCTGACCAATGACGGCGAACTGGCGCGGCGGCTGGAACTGCCCGCCAGCGGCTGGACCCGGCGCTATCGGGCGCGGGTCTACGGCCGCGTGGATGCTAAGGCGCTGGCCGGGCTTGCCAAGGGCGTGACCGTGGAAGGCGTCACCTACGGCCCCATCGAGGCGGTGCTGGAGGTTGCCAAGGGCGAGGTTGGTAAAGAGAAAAGCGCCGGAAAAGGGAGCCGGGCCAATTCCTGGCTCGTGGTGTCGCTGGCCGAGGGCCATAACCGCGAGGTGCGGCGCGTCCTGGGTCATCTCGGGCTCACCGTCAGCCGTCTTATCCGCACCGCCTATGGCCCCTTCCAGCTGGGCAAGCTCAAGCCCGGCACGCTGCGCCCGGTGCCCCAGAAGGTGCTGGACGAACAGCTGGGCACGGCGCCCAAAGGAAAAGAGGGCGGCGAAAAGAAGACCCCCCGTAAGAAGACTCCCCAGAGAAAAACCCTCACGATGAAAAAGCCTTCAGAAAAAAAGAGCGGGAAGAAAACCGGTACAGGCAAAGGCCATGCGCGTCGTCGGGGGTAAGCACCGGGGACGGCGGCTGGCCGCGCCGCAAGGGAAAACCACACGACCCACCTCGGACCGGGCGCGGGAAAGCCTCTTTAATATTCTCGCTCATGGAGATTTCGGCGACGTGTTGGAAGGCGCGCGGGTGCTCGACGCCTTCTGCGGCAGCGGCGCGCTGGGGCTGGAGGCGCTGTCGCGGGGCGCGGCCCATGTGGTGCTGATGGACAACGACGGGTCGGCCATGGCGGCGGCCCAGGAAAACGCCGAGGCCTTGGGTGAGGAAACCCATGTCACCTGTCTCACCCGCGACGCCACAAATCCACCGCGAGCGGAAAAACCCTGTGGGCTGGTGTTTCTCGACCCGCCCTATGACGGTGAACTGGGGGAGAAGGCGCTGACGGCGCTCTCGACACAGGGCTGGCTGGCGCCCGGCGCGCTCTGCGTGATGGAAACGGCCAAGGATGAGGAGTTCACCGCGCCGCCGGGATTTGACGCGCTGAAGGAGCGTGCAGTGGGCGCGGCGTGCTTTCACATTCTGCGTTACGAGGGGGGCGCGTGATTGCGATGCGCTAGCGACGCCCGAAGAGTTTTTCGATATCGGCGAGGCGCAGTTCCACATAAGTAGGCCGGCCGTGATTGCACTGGCCGGAATGGGGGGTGGCCTCCATCTCGCGCAGCAGGGCGTTCATTTCATCGGGCTTCAACCTGCGTCCGGCGCGCACCGAGCCGTGACAGGCCATGGTGGAACACACGTCCTGGAGACGTTCCTTCAAGCCCAGCGCCGCGCCCATTTCGGCGATCTCGCCGGCCAGGTCGCGCACCATCCCGGCGATATCCATCTCCCCCAACAGGGCCGGGGTTTCGCGCACCACCACCGAGCCGGGGCCAAAAGATTCAAGTACCAGGCCGAGAGCGGCCAGTTCTTCCGCGCGCGCCACGAGAGTAGTGACGGCGTCCTCGTCGAGCTCCACCACCTCGGGGATGAGCAGCCCTTGCCGCGCCACCGAGCCGTTTTCCAGCGCCCGTTTCATGGTCTCGTAAACCAGCCGTTCATGGGCCGCGTGCTGGTCGACGATAACCATGCCGTCGGCGGTCTGGGCGACGATATAGGTCTCGTGAAGCTGGGCCCGGGCCGCGCCTAAAGGAAAGGATTCGGCGTCTTCGGGCAGGGTTTCGGCCACTGAGGCGGCGGCGGGAACCGCCTGCAGGCCCGGCAGGGAACCGGATTGAGGGGCGGCATCGGCTGCGGACCCCAGAGGCGCTTGATAGCGCAGACTGTCCTCGGCGAGGCCCTGCGCCACAGAGGATGAAAGGCGCGGCGCGGAACCTCCACCAGCACCGGGCCGCATGGCGCCGAGGGCAAAATCGGAGACGGTGGTGGCGGCGCGGTGGCCGGCCTCGGCCAGGGCATGGCGCAGCGCACCGACAATGAGGCCGCGCACCAGACCGGCGTCGCGGAACCGCACTTCGGTTTTGGCCGGATGCACGTTCACGTCCACCTCGCGCGGCGGCAGCTCGAGATAAAGCGCCAGCAGAGGATGGCGGTTGCGGGCGAGGAAATCCTGATAAGCGCCGCGCACCGCGCCCAGAAGAAGCTTGTCGCGCACCGGGCGGCCATTGACGAAGAGAAACTGTTTGTCGGGAAGGCCACGGTTCAGCGTAGGCAGGCCGATATGGCCGGTGAGGACCATCTCGCCGCGCTCGGCGGTGATGGGCAGGGCGTTGTCGGCGAAGTCGCGGCCCATGACCTGGGCCAGCCGCGCCAGACGGGCATCGAAGAGATCGCCGGAAGTGGCGGCCAGCACCTTGGGCGCGCCGCCATCGGACTCGAAGGAAAAGGCCACATGGGGATAGGCCATGGCGAGACGCCGTACCGCGTCGAGCGCGCGGGCGGTTTCGGTGCGCGCGGTTTTCAAGAACTTCAGCCGCGCCGGAACGGCATAGAATAAATCCGCCACCTCCACCCGGGTGCCGCGGGGGAGCGACGCGGGCTTGGGGTCTTGGCTATCGCCGCCCGCCACATGGAGACTCCAGGCAGTATCGGAATCGCCGCCGTCACCGGCGTCATCAGAATCGCCAGCGCCGCCAGCACTACCAGCGCGGCTGGTGAGGGTGAGCCGCGCCACCGCTCCCATGGAGGGCAGGGCCTCGCCGCGGAAGCCGAGGCTGTGGATGGCGAAGAGATCGTCGCCGGGGAGCTTGGAGGTGGCGTGGCGCGTCACCGCCAGGGCCAGTTCGTCGCGGGTCATGCCGCCGCCGTCATCGGTGACCGAAATATGGGCCGCGCCGCCGTCGCGCAGGCTGACCTCGATGCGCGTGGCCCCGGCGTCGAGGCTGTTCTCCACCAATTCCTTGACCACGGAAGCCGGGCGCTCCACCACCTCGCCGGCGGCGATGCGGTTGACCAGGGTTTCGGGCAGAAGGCGGATGGTCATGGCGGAATGGTGGTCCTAGTCCATTTCGAAGCTGGCGCGGGCGAGAACCTTACTTTCCTCCACCGCCGGCTGGTCGAAGGCGTCCACTCCCAGCAGATGGGCGGCGATGATGGTCTCGATCATGAAATGCATGAGCAGCCCGCCCAGAACCCATTCGTCGAGACGCTTGATATCCAATACCCGCAGGGGGCGGTGATGGCGCACCAGGGTCTCCGCCGTGGCCTGTTGCTCGGCCGCCAACAGATCGCCCATGGTGTGGCCGGCAAGCCAGGCCAGGGCCCCGTCCAGATATCCGTCTTTGGCCAGGGCCGGGTCCATCCGTGCGCCGCTGCCCGCCACCTCTGAAAGGATCAGGGTGAACATCTTGTCGGCGGGACCATCGAGATAGAGCTGGAGTTGGCTATGCTGGTCTACCGCACCCAGCGCCTTGATCGGCGTGGTGCCCTGGCCGCCCTTGCCCAGGCTTTCCGCCCACAGTTGGCGGAACCAGAGGGCGAAGCTGTCGAGGCGGTCGAGATAGGGCATGAGCACGGTCATGGAGACACCGCGGGTCTGCGCCAGCGCCACCGCCAGCGCCGCCCCCACCGCCGGGGGACAGTCCTGCGGCCGCGCACCCTCCAGGATCGGATCGAGCACCGCGGCCGCGCCCTGGCGCAGGGAAACCGCATCCACCCCCGCCATCATGGCCGGCAACACGCCCACCAGGGACAGCACCGAAAAGCGTCCGCCCAGTTGCGGGTCGTGATCGAGAATTTCCATGCCCAGCGCCTTCCCCAACCCACGCAGGGGATTGGAGCCGGGCTCGGCGATCAGGGTGAAATGGGCGGTGGCTTTTTTCTCCCCAACATCCCGCGACACCGCCTCGAAGCAGGTCAGGAACTGGGTCAGGGTCTCGGGCGTGGATCCCGATTTGGAGACCACCAGAAACCCGGTGCGCGCCAGATCGAGAGCCTGGAGCAGGTGGCTGAAACTGTGGGGGTCGATATTATCCATGAAGTGCAGGCGCGGCGCTTTCGGGTCGTAGGGCGGCGCCACACCGAAGGCATCCCCGGCCAGCCCATAGAGGGTCTTGGCCCCGAGGCTCGACCCGCCGGTTCCCAGCACCACCACTTGCGAGAAGGTCTCGCCATAGCGCTTGACGATGGGAGCGAGACTATCGAGATCATCGCGCTCGGCGGGAAGATTGAGCAAGGGCAGGCTGCCGTCCTCGTGACGTGAGCGCAAATCCGCAAGGGCGTCGGCGGTGCGCGCCAGCACGGAATCGTATTCAGCGCGGTCGAGCCCGTTTTCCCCGAGTGCCTCCGAAAAACAGCCCTCGATGCATTGTTCATAGGGCATGAAGCGGGCTCCCAGAGATTCCAGTGCTAGTTATCCAGTTGCGGGGCGGGGCGTGTGGCGGTGATGCCTTCGGGCTTGCCCACCACCACCACCAGCAAATCGTCGGCGTGAAACAGCCGTTCGGCCACGCGCCGGGTGTCGTCGAGAGTCACAGAATGGATGAGTTCTTCGCGGCGGTCCAGATAATCAATGCCGAGATCGAGATATTGCAGCGTGGAGAGCATGCCGGCGATACGGCCGGTGCTGGTAAGGCGTAAGGGGAATGCCCCGGTAAGGTAGGTCTTGGCGTCCTGGAGCTCGCCCTCGGAAACGCCGTCTTCGGCCATGCGCCGCCATTCCCCGCGGATCAGGTCCAGCGATTCGGCGACCCGGGCGTTGTCGGTTCCCACCCCGCCGCTCACCAGACCGCCCTGGGCCATGGGCTGGAGATAGGAATAGACGGAATAGGCGAGGCCGCGTTTCTCGCGCACCTCTTCGGTGAGCCGCGAGCTGAACCCGCCGCCGCCCAGGGTATAGTTGAGAAGCCGCGCCGCGAAATAGTCGGGATCGTCCCGCTTGATGCCGTTTTCGCCGAAGCGCACGGTGCTTTGGGGGATATCCTCCTCCACCACGATGACGCCGCCGTCCGCCACTTTTGCCTGCGCCAGATCGAAGGGCGCGGCGTGCTCGGGCAAAGAGCCGAAGGTACTGTCGAGAAGCGGCGCCAGCTCGTCGGCCGTAATGTCGCCGGCCACGCCGATGATGAGACGGTCGCGCCCGAGACGGTCCTTTACGAAACCACGCAGATCGTCGGCGGTGACCGCCGTCACCCCGGCCTTGGTGCCGTCCGACGGGCGGCCATAGGGGTGATCGGGAAAGGCGGCGCGGGACCAGACCTTGCCGGCGATTTCCTCGGGATCGGATTGGGCCATGGCGAGGGAGGCCAGAATCTGGTTGCGGATACGCGCCACCGGTTCGTCGTCGAAGCGCGGCGCATTAAGGGCCATCCGCAACAGGGAGAATGCCTCGTCGCGGTTCTCGCTCAGGGTCTTGAGGGTGCCCTCGAAGGTATCGAGAGAGGCGTTGAAACGAAGGCTGATGGCGAGATCGGCCAGGCGCTGTTGGAAGGCGGCGGAATCGAGATCGCCCGCCCCTTCGTCGAGCAGCCCCGCCGTCATCACGGCCAGTCCTTCCTTGCCCGCCGGGTCCAAAGCCGCACCGCCACGGAATAACAGGGAAAGGGAAATCACCGGCAACGAGGGGTCCGCCACCAGCCAAGCCTCGATTCCGCCTGCGCTCACCACCCGTTCGACCTGCGTGCCGGAGGCATGGGACAGGGACAGCAGCCCGCGATCCTGGCGCAGGCCGAGATAGAAAGCCAAAGCGAGGACCAGAAGCACCGCCATAATGATGGTCCAGCGCAGGGTGGAATTATGTTTGCGGTCGCTCACGAGCCGGAATCCCCGGCGGTGGAATCCGTAGTGGATGGCGGAGTGGATTCCGGCAGCAATTCGCCGGTGACGGAAATTTCGTCACGCAACACGGCCCGCGCCGCGGCCAGAACCTCGCCCGTGGTCACC
>JADHSZ010000018.1 GCA_016776635.1 Alphaproteobacteria bacterium | reverse complement strand
TAATCTCACCCAATTTGGCGAAATTGTCTGTGTCATAGATCACAACCTTATCGTCATCGCGCACCGAAACCCAGACCTGTTCGCCGCGTGGGGTGAATTCCAGATGCAGCACCGCCGGGCCGGGCTTGAGTTCATGCGCGATCTGTTTCGAGACCACATCAATGACCTGGACCGTATCATTTAAGGGGTGGGCGAAAGTGACCCAGACCTGGCGCCCGTCGGGCCGGGCGATAACGAAGACGGGCTGGCCGTGGACGGGAATCCGCCCCACTTCGCGCCAGTCGTCGCGCGCCACCATCAAGACCTCGTGGTGGCCCACGGCGGGAAGAAATAACAGCCCGCCGGCCTCGGCCCAGCCTTCGAGATGGGGCATTTTGTAGACCGGGAGCGGTTCCTCGCCGCGGCCATAGCCGTCGAGAATACGCCGTACGCCTTTCTTCGGATTCCACAGATCAAGCAGGGCCACGCCATCCTCGCCGAACAGCCCGGCCAGATAATAGCGTCCGTCGGGGGTAATCAGGCCGTCATAGGGAAGATTGCCGATGTCGCGGAATTTGGTCAGTTCCGGTTGGGCGGGCTGTTTCATGCCGGCGATCCAGATTTCCCCGGCGTCATAGAGGGTAAAAACGAAATCTCCGCCCGGCGCGTCCACCAGCCCCACCACCTTGGAGAGTTTCCCATCGCCGGTGGCGGCGGGAATTTCCGTCACCTGGTCGAGGGATGCCGAATCGAATACCTTGACTCCGCCGGGGTCGTAATTGGACACGGCGACCAGTTTGCCATCCTGGGAAATGGCTCCGCCGATGCTGTTTCCGGCCTGGAGCACCCGCCCAACCAGCTTGCCGGAGAGAAGGTCCACCTTGCTCAGCCCGCCATCGCGCCCGAAGATGAAGGCGTTGCGGGTATCGCGGGAAAAAACAACGGAGGCATGGGAAAGATCGCCCAGGCCGGTGACGTGATGCAGGGTCTTGCGCTTCGTGGTGTCGGCAATGATCAGGCCGCCCGAGGCCCGTTCCACGATCACGGCGAGGTCGCCGCTGCCGCGTTTTTCCTCCGTTGCCGTCTGGCCGGGAGACAGAAACCACGCGAGCGCAAGCAACGTCAGTACCGCGAAAACAATATTCCATCCCTTAAGGGGCATCGGTGGCTCCCTGTTTCAGGCGCTCTACCAGCCAGGCTGCCTCAGCCGGAGTGATTTGCCCCCTCCAGGGCGGCATGGGCGTTCCCGGCACGCCGTCAAGAATGATCGCACTCAGCATATCGTTGTCCTTTCCATCCAGTGCCAGGGTTGTGAGGGGTAACCCCAACCCGCCGGTAAGCCGTAAGCCATGACAGGCGCCACAATCCTGTTTGAGCAGGTACAGAAGGGCGGCTTGACGCTCGACCGGGGGCTCAGCCGGACCGGCTTGTGCAGAAAAGGGATAGAGAAAGCCAGTCAGAAAAAGGCTCAGAACTCCTACCGTTCCTGCTTTCATGTCCATCCTTTTATTATTAACGCAACCTAAGATTAAAGTTCCATCGGTCCTGTTGTGGGCCCGGTTTAAAATTTCGAACATGCCCGGAGATGACGGCGGAGGACTCCGGCTTGTTGTCCGCCACCGCTAGATCCGCGCAACGCCATTTACGCAATGTCACGGATGACAAGGTGAGGGCGCACTATTCACAAAGGCAGCCAAGGTTAATCTACTTGGTGATCAAAAGCCTCTGTTTCTTCTGTATTTTAATGCGGCATTTTGTCTCCGTTTCAAATATGGATTTTATAGTAAGGTCGGCGAATACCTACACGCCCTTGATCTATTTTGTTGTCAGATTCCGGAATGGAGAGAACGATTCGAAGGTGGTCTAAGGACGGCCTTTTCCCTCGCAAATTCCGAATCAGATTGGGAGATATCACATGAGAAAATATATCTTTGCTGTAACGGCGGTTGCCATGGTGGCGGGTTTTGCCATGGGCTTCTCGGCTCCGGCGATAGCTGCCGACAAGGCGGCTCCGACAATGTCGAAGGAAGACTTTGACGAAGCCAAGACCCTGTATTTCCAGAGATGCGCCGGCTGTCACGGAGTGTTGCGCAAGGGAGCGACCGGAAAGAATCTGGAACCCGGCCCCTCGAAAGACAGTAAGGGAACTCTAAAGCTCGGCCAGAAACGTCTTGTAAAGATCATCACCCTCGGCACCGAGGGCGGCATGAACAACTTCGACGATATCTTCACCAAGGAACAGATCGCCAAGCTGGCGACCTATATCCAGTTGCCACCGCCCGAGCCGCCGGAGATGTCCCTGGCGCAGATGAAGGAAAGCTGGAAGGTGCACGTTAAGCCCGAGGATCTTCCCAAGAAGCCCCAACATACCGGTAACTGGGAGAACTACTTCCTGGTCATCCTTCGTGACGCCGGCAAGATAGGGGTCATCGATGGTGACACCAAGGAAGTGGTAGCCAAGATCGACACCGGCTACGCCATCCATGTGATTAAGGAATCCTCCGACGGCCGCTTCTGGTACACCCAGGGCCGTGACGGCAAGATGACGAAAATCGATCTGTGGATGGACCCGCCGCAGGTGGTCGCCGAGGCCCGAGTCGCCTATGACGCTCGCGACGTGGCCGTTTCCCACTTCGGAGAATGGAAAGACAAATACGTGATCGGCGGTGGCTACTGGCCGCCTCACTTTGTCATTCTCGACGCCGGGACCATGGAGCCTCTTAAGGTAATCTCCACCCGTGGCGTCAACGTGGACGGTGAATATGTTGAGGAGGCGCGTGTGGCGGCTATTTACAACACGCCAGAGGCCCCGACCTGGATCGTCGCCGTCAAGGAGCTGGGTCAGCTGTGGCAGGTGGATTACAGCGACATCGACAATCTCCAGATTAACCAGATCGACAGCCACAAATTCCTTCATGACGGCTTCTTCGATCCTACCTTGCGTTATTTCCAGATCGCCGCCAACGCTTCCAACCGGATGGAGATCATGGATTCCATTGACCGTAAGTTCGTGGCCTCAATTGAAACCGGCAAGAAGCCTCATCCGGGGCCGGGCGCCAACTGGGTGGACCCCAAATGTGGTCCGGTCGGCGGCACCGTGCATCTGGGCGAGGGCAAGATGACCGCCTGGGGCAACGATCCCAAGGGCCATCCTGATCAGGCCTGGAAGGTCTGTTACAAGGCCGCCACCGACGGTCCGGGTCTGTTTATCCGCACCCATCCCAACGTGTCTTTCGTGGCCATGGATCAGACCAAGCATCCCGAGCCCGAGATTCAGCAGTCGATCAAGATTCTCGACAAGGAGACCCGGAAGATGATCAAGACCATCCGGGTTACCGAGCTGGAGAAAGCCGTCGCCGTCCATATCGAATTCAACAAGGGCGGCAGCGAGATGTGGGTATCGGTCTGGGCCCGTGGTGGCAAGAAGGACTGGCTCAAGGGTGAAATCGTCGTTTACGACACCAAGACCCTGGAGGAAAAGACCCGTATCAAGAATCTTGAAACACCGACCGGCAAATTCAACGTCTATAACAGGATGCACCACAAGACGTGATCCTTACACAGTGTTGATTATGTCGACCGGAAGCAAAAAAGAAGGGGATGGGTGCCTGTTGGCATCTGTCCTCTTCTTTTTCGTTCTACGGAGAGAAGACTGTGGCTTACAATAGGCGACAGGCGCGCCTTAAGCCGGGCTTGCGAGGGAAGATAACGGAGTATGACTGTGGATAAATTTCGCCATTTTCTGACAAACCGGCTCGTTAAGTCGATCATCATGTCGCCGGTCCGTTCCACGCTTATCGGCGCGGGAGCCTTTTTTGCCATCGGAATCGTCTGCTGGGCGGGTCTCAACGTGGCCATTGAATCCACCGATAATCTGGAGTTCTGCATCAGCTGCCATGTGATGGAGAGCACCGTCTATCAGGAATATAAGAAGACCCCCCACTACCAGAATCGCACCGGAGTTCAGGCCACCTGCCCCGATTGCCACGTCCCCCGGCCCTGGCTCGACAGGGCCCTGCGCAAGCTGCGGGCCAGCAACGAGATCTTGCACTGGATGTTGGGCAGCATAGACACGCCCGAAAAATTCGAGGCCAAGCGCCTCACCCTCGCCAAGCATGTGTGGAAATCCATGAAGGAAACGGACTCCCGCGAGTGCCGCAACTGCCACACTTGGCAAGCAATGAAGGGTGAAAAGCAGCAGCGCCGGGCGAGAAAGCAGCATGAGTTGGCGCTTGTGGACAACCTGACCTGCATCGACTGCCACAAAGGTGTCGCTCACAGGGCCGTGCACAAGCTTCTCGACGATGACGAGGATTTCTATGACGGTAAGCCCGACCCGCGCAAGCTTGAGGTTCTGACCGCTGCTGAATTAGCTGCGGAATTCGCTGTCGAGGAGCCAGTTGCGGAAAAAGAAACACCCGCCGCGGCGCCAGCGGCGGCGGCGCCCATGGCCGAGCCCCCCGCGCCCGAAACAGGCGGCAAGGCGGAAGTAGCCGAGAGTGCACCCGCATCCGCACCATCACCGGGCGGCGGGCCTGCCTGGGGCAATATTCCGGGCCGCGACATCGTTCTCTTCTATCCCGGTCAGACCTCCATGGAGTGGATACTCAAGGGGAGCGACCATGGCGGTGCGCGCGCCATCAAGAAACTGGGCGATCCCTGCGCCGAGTGCCATGAGGACGAGCAGGACAAGATGGGCAGGATTCTGGCCAGTGGCGAAAAGGCCGAGGCTACGCCCATTCCCGGCAAACGCGGCCATATCGAGGTCAACGTCAAGGCCGCCCATGACGGCGAAAACCTCTACATGCATTTCCAATGGCCGGGAACCGAGCATACGCCGGCGCCCTTCGTGGATGGCGGCAAGATGGACCCCGATAACCAAGTCAAGCTGGCCGTCATGTTTGACGACGGCAAGGTGGACGCTGCCGACAGCGCGGGCTGTTGGGTTACCTGTCATCACGATTCCCGTTACATGCCCGATCATCCTGACGCCGCCGCCGTCACCGCCGCGGGCGATCTCGCCAAACGGCTCGGCGCGGCGGATGGGATCACCAAGTATCTGAAGGAAACCCGCAGTGAGATCGAGATCAAGGGCAACGACGACAAGCCCCGTGGTGGCTGGGACAAGCTCAAGCCGGCATCGGAGATCGAGGAGTTGAAAGGTGCTGGGGCTTTCATGGACCTGATGCGTGTTAAGATCGGCGAGGGCAAATCGGAAAGCGGTTCCGTGCTGGCGCAGCGGGCCATGAGCGGGGACTCAGGCGTTACCTTCAGCGGAGGTTTCGCCGATGGCGTCTGGACCGTGACCGTGACCCGTCCTCTCAAGGCGGACAAACCCGGCGGCGTCACCATCGAGCCGGGCAAGCTCTATACGGTGGGGATCGCCATCCATGACGATTACACCCTGGCCCGGTTCCATCATGTTTCACTGGAATACTCGCTGGGACTCGACAACGAAGAGGCAGGCATTAATGCCGTCAAAATGTAAATGGCCGCGCCGTGGGAATTACCGATTCTTGCCGGTGGCGGCTATGGCGAGCGCGGGGCTGGTCCTCGCGGCGATACTGATCACGCCGCCGGTGGCACTGGCGGACGAGGAAAGAGAGAGAATCTGCGCCGAGGCTGAGAAACGCTATCAGGAGCTCTTCGACGGGGAGAGCGGCGATGTGTCCGTCGTGAAAATGTACAAATACAACTTTTGCCCCATGGACCTGACCGTGACGGCCGGGACAACGGTGCGTTGGATCAATGTGGACAAGCGCACCAGCCACAGTGTCTGGCTCAAGGTGGCGGGGATCGAGGAAACGGATCGTCTGTTTCCCGAAGAAAGCTGGGAGCACCAGTTTGCGGATAGCGGAGAATACCCCTATTTGTGCGGACCCCATGGGAAACAGGAGGGCATGACCGGTAAAGTCACGGTGGTTCCCTGAATTGTCTCTTGGCCCGGGGGGCTGACCCCGCTGTGATGGAGTCTTTCTCACGAGTGTGGACAAAAAACAAACCCGGATAACGGAGGTGGTGAAGTGAAAAAAGTTCCCGTCGAATGGACCGATGAAATGAGCGTCGGCGTCGATATTATCGACAAGGACCATCAAAAATTATTTTCACTGTTCAAGCAACTTCGCTCGCTTAACGAGGAAGGCAACCAGAGCGAGGCCATCACTAAAGTTCTTACGGAGCTTTATGAATATACGGACTATCACTTCAAGCGCGAGGAGGCGGTGATGGAAGTCTGCAGTTACCCCCATTTAAACAGACACAGACAGGTTCACACAGCCTTTGCAGCCGGCGTCAAGCGCTTCCTCGACGCCGCCGCCGGTGGCGCCGATGAGTTCATGGTGAACAGCCTGAGCGAATTTCTGGAGGATTGGCTCAAGGAGCATATCATGGGGATGGACAAGGATTACGAAACCTGGACAGTGGGCAAGAACAATGAAATTAACGAGGTGAACCTGGATTTCGAGGCAAGCAGGAAATAACGGCGCGGGGAGAGGCGCTCCGTGTTAAGTCCCTCTAAAGCCTCTGTTTCAAGGTTCCGGTTATAAAGTTACGGCCGGGCGGCATATGCCGCCCGGCCGTTAATACGAGATCACCGAATCAGCGGATCAGTAAACATCGTGTTGAGTGTTATAGATGTTGAACTTGCCCGTGGGTGTCACAAGGCGCTTGTCCTTGATCACGGTCTTAAGCTTACGGGTCTTGTCATCGACGACGACGATGGCGGATTCCTCCTCCGCGCCGTTCCATACCGAGAACCAGACTTCGTCGCCCTTTACGTTGTATTCGCCCTGGACGACGCGGCGTACGCCATGGTCGATTCCTGACCATTCGCCGATGGGAAGAACTTCGTATCCCTTGCCGAGATCATTGGTGTCGAACACGGCTATCGACGAGGACAGCTCGGCCTCAGGATTGAGCGGCGTATCCACATAAAGGTTGGTGGAGTTGGGGTGGGTCTTGATGAACAGTGACCCGCCGCCCTGGCCTTCGATGGTTTCCACCACCGTCCATGCCTGATCGGGATGTCCCTCGGGATCGGTACCGATGACGGAGATGGTCTCGTCACCGAGATGGCTGGTGGCCCAGACCGGTCCGTGTTTGGGATGGACGAAATTGGCGCCGCGTCCGGGATGGGGCGTGGTGCCCACCTCGATCAGCTTCACCAGCTTGTTTTCCTTGGTGTCGATGACAGCAATGATGTTGCTGGCATTGGCGGCATCCATGAAATAGCGGCCGGTGGAATCGAACCCGCCATCATGGAGGAAGCGCGCGGTGGCGATGGAGGTGATCTTGAGGTTATCAAGATCCGAATAATTCACCATCAGCACCTTGCCGGTTTCCTTCACGTTGACCACGAACTCCGGGTTGTAGTGGGAGCCGACGATAGCCGCGACGCGGGGTTCGGGATGGTATTCCTGGGTGCCTACGGTCATGCCGCGGGTAGAGACCACCTTGAGCGGCTCAAGAGTCGCCCCGTCCATAATGGTGAACTGCGGCGGCCAGTAGGTGCCGGCAATGGCGTATTTGTCTTCCCAGCCCTTCATCTTCGAGGTTTCCACCGAGCGCGCTTCCATCCCGGCCTTGATCTCGGCCACGGCGGTGGGCGTCTTCATCCATAGATCTATGAGGGTAACCCTGGCGTCGCGTCCGATGACGAACAGATAACGTCCGGAAGCCGAAATACGCGAGATATGCACGGCATAACCGGTGGGGATGATGGTGGCGATCTTTTTCGAATCGCCCTCGATCAACGCGATCTCTCCGGTATCACGCAGGGTCACCGAGAACAGGTTGTCGAGATCGAGCTTGTTCATCTTCTTTTTCGGACGCTTGTCAACGGGGACCACGACCTTCCAACTCGCCTTGATCTCCTTGAGCCCGTATTCCGGAGGCTGTGGCGGTTCGTGCAGCAGATAGCGGGCCATGATATCCACTTCGCCTTCCGAAAGCTGGCCTGATTCGCCCCAGTTCGGCATACCCGCGGGCGAGCCGTAGGTGATGAAAGCGGTGAGATAATCGAGGCCTAGCTCGCGGGTGAGGTCGGTGGTCAGTGCCTTGCCCGTGGCGCCCTTGCGCAGGACGCCGTGACAGCCGGCGCAACGCTCGAAATAAATCTGCTGCGCCTTGGCGAATTCTTTCTTCGAGATGGAGGGGACGCCCGGTTTGGCCGCGGGTACCTCCCCGTCTTCCCCGCTCAGCACGTCCAGGCTGGGACTATATTTTCCGCTGGGTGTGGTTTTGTGCTTTTCGAGTTTTTCCTTGCTTGGCGCGTCGGCGGCCTGGGCGCCGGTGAGAACAAAAGCGATGCTAAAAACAATGCCTAGGAGCAGGCTGAGTAAGGTCTTTTTCATGGGATCCCCCGTAAACCGGATAAGCAAACCGGATAAAATTTTATTCAATAGTGACAGGCTTTAATTACCCTCACGTTAAGATGCCCGATGATAAACTCGATAGGGAAAAGGGGGAAAGCAGAAATATATATATAAAATACATGTTATATTATAGAAGGAAGTAATATTTCTATTCCAGGCTTGCCAGTAGCCTATTAAAGAGAATGGCTCTAAAGAGTTGGAACTGCGTCAAATTGTCGCGGAGTAGTTTGCCGCAGGGGGAAGTTTGCTCTACCCTCCCTCCGGCCAACAACATAAGGTCCGATGATCGTTGCTTTCATTCGACGAGGAAGTAAAGCTTAGGCAATTTGATGTCTTGTAAATACTTGAGATTTACATACCTGGTATTCCTGTTCGTAGCCTGTTTGTTTTGCCGGGCCATCGTAATCCCGGCCCATGCGAATGAAGACGCGGCGGACTTTTTCGAGCCGAGGATTCTTGCGCGCATCTTTCCCGCCGCCGACGGCTTCGGCCCCCTTCAGGGTAATCCCCCCGCCATTGCCGTCTATCGTGGCGACAAGCAGCTTGGCTATGTCTTTTCCAGCCGCCAGGTGGTGGGGTCCACGGGGTTTTCGGGCAAGCCCCTGGATATCGTCATTGGCCTTGACCTTGAAGGAAAGATTGCCGGGCTGGAGTTGCGCGAACATCACGAGCCGATTCTGGTGATCGGCATTAAGGATGCGGACCTGGAACAGCACATGCAGCAATATGTGGGGTTTCACGTGGCCACCCGGGTAACGCCGGTTGCCGACAAGAGTAAGGAAACAACACCAGAAACGGTATTGGAAACGGCAACGGAAGAAGCCGCGGTCGATATCCTCAGCGGCGCTTCCATCACCACCGCGGTTGTCAATGATGTGATCATGCGCGCCTCACGGGCAATGGCGCGTTCGCGGGGAATCCTGCCGCCCCTCGAGGATGATGGGCGTGGCGTGGTGGATTATGACCGCTTCGAAAGCAAGGATTGGAGTGCTCTGCTCAGGGAAGGGGCCATAGCCGTCCTGCGCCTGTACAACAGCGATGTATTGCAGGCCTTCGCCGCCCAGGGGGTGCCTGCCAAATCAATAAAACGAATGAAGCAACAGTTGGGGGAACCCAGGGGCCGTTTTATTGATCTTTATGCGGCTTTGGCCACGCCGGCGCTGATTGGCCGTAATCTTTTGGGGGATCATCTTTTCGGCCGTCTCTCTTCCGATCTGGAGCCGGGAGCGCAGATGATCCTGATCGCCGGTGACGGGCGCTACTCCTTCAAGGGAACGGCCTATGTGAAGAACATCGTCTTTGACCGTATTCAGATTATTCAAGGGGAGAACACTTTCAAATTTAATACCGGGGATCATCGGCGCGTAGAGTCCCTGGCTGTGGAGGGGGCGCCCATATTGCGGGAACTGGGTCTGTTCACCCTTTCCCCGGGGAGCGGATTCGACCCGGCGCAGCCCTGGCGGCTGGAGATTCTCGTCGTCAGATCCTATACGGATGCGAAGGGAGAGGAGATAGAGGATTACGCAGCATTCACCTTGCCCTACCGCTTGCCCGGGGAGCTGATAGGGCGCGCCGCCGGCGTGGAAGACGTAGCGGCGGAACGGGCATCCTGGCCTCTTTGGCAACATGCCTGGGCCGACAACCGGGGAAAGATCGTCGTCCTTAGCGTGGCTTTGCTGATCCTTCTTGGTGCCCTGGTTTTCCAGGATTCCATGGAGCGCCGTCCGCAATTCTACCGTTTTTTCCGCCTTGGTTTCCTGGCGTTCACCACGCTATGGATCGGCTGGTATGCCGGGGCTCAGCTTTCGGTTATTAACGTGATTACCTTCTTGCAGTCTTTGGTCACCGCCTTCAGCTGGGAATTCTATCTGCTCGGGCCGTTGATTTTTATTCTCTGGTGCTTCGTGGCCGTGGCTCTGTTGTTTTGGGGACGCGGCGTTTATTGCGGCTGGCTGTGTCCTTTTGGAGCGTTACAGGAGCTTCTCAACGAGGTGGCCCAGAAGGTCCGGGTGCCGCAGATAGATGTTCCCTTCGCGGTCCAGGAACGGCTGTGGCCCGTCAAATACATGCTGTTTCTTGGCCTTCTCGGGCTGTCTTTCTATTCCATGCGCGAGGCCGTGGTGCTGAGCGAGGTGGAGCCCTTCAAGACCGTGTTCTCGCTTAACTTCCAGCGCGCCTGGCCTTTCGTGGCGTACGCCGGTGGTCTTCTTGTGGCGGGGCTGTTCATCGAGCGTTTCTTCTGTCGCTATCTTTGTCCTCTGGGGGCGGCGCTGGCGATCCCGGCCCGTGGCCGCATGTTCGAATGGCTGAAACGGCGTCCCCAATGCGGCCGGGAATGCCGCATCTGCGCCCAGGAATGCACGGTGGGAGCGATCCATCCCAACGGCCAGATCAATCCCAATGAATGCATCTATTGTATGCATTGCCAGGTACTTTATTACGACGATCACCGCTGTCCGCCCATGATCAGCCGCCGCGAACGCAAAGAGACCTATCAGGCGGCGCAGGAGGCGGATGCCGCGAACGATGCGGCAAGAGAGGGAGGCCATGTGGATGCGGGATGACGGGAATACTTCCGTCCGGCGGGTAAAGGTTTCCCGCAGGCGGGCAATCGGGGTTTTCGCCGCCACGGCGGGACTGCCGCTGATGATGTCGGTTCCCGGCGCGGCGCGAGCCGCCGGACGGGACGGGTCTCTCTTTGAATGGAACGGCACGGCGCTGGGCACCAGTTCGCGGATGATCCTCTCGCACCCCGACCGTGAGGCGGCGCGGCGTCTTGTGGTCATGTGCCGGGATGAAATCGAGCGGCTGGAACGGATTTTCAGCCTCTACCGTTCTTCTTCCGATCTCTCCCGTCTCAACCAGAGCGGCCGGCTTGATGGGCCTTCCCATGACATGGTGCGCCTGTTGAGCGCCTGTCGCCGTTTCGGTGATCTCAGCGGCGGCGCCTTCGATGTAACCGTGCAACCCTTGTGGCGGCTCTACGCCGATCACTTCGCCGCCCATCCCGGAGATGAAAACGGCCCCGATGCCGAGGCGCTGGAGCGGGTCCGGGCGCTGGTGGATTATCGCAGCGTGGATGTGACGGCGCGGCGCATTTCCTTCGCCCGCAAGGGCATGGCGGTGACCCTGAACGGGATCGCCCAAGGCTATATCACCGACCGCGTGGCCGAATTATTGCGCGCCGAGGGCATGGACAATGTACTGATCCAGCTTGGCGAGACCCGCGCCCTTGGCGGCCATCCACAAGGCCGGGCCTGGCGCGTGGGCCTGACGGCGGCGGCGGGAACTCATGACGAGGGGGCTGGCCGTGATAAAGGAGTTGGGGAAAACATGGTGGAACTGCGCAACCGCGCCCTGGCCAGCTCCGCGCCCCACGGATTCACTTTCGACCGCGAGGGACGCTTTCATCATCTGATCGACCCTGATTCCGGGAACAGTCCTCAGTCCGTGGCCGGCGTTTCCGTGATGGCGCCCCGGGCCGCCGATGCCGACGCCCTGTCCACGGCGCTCTCGGTTATGGAGGCGCGGCGGGGGGCGCAGATGATGGAGAGGGCGGGAGACGCCACGGCGTGGGTGGCTCTGGCCGATGGCGGGCGGATGACTCTGGGCCGGGCGCGAGGATCGAAAGCGTAGCCGGGCCAACAAGTGTGACGGGTCATCAGCCGTGAAGTTTGTGCAGGGGGGCGTCCATCTTCCTGAAATGGGTGGAAAACCACCCCCGCAGTTCGTCGGCGAACCGGTCCTCGGACTGGAAATAGGCGCCGTCTTCGTGGCGGTCCATGATGTCGCGGATCTGATCGAGAAGGTGTTCGTGTTCCTTTTTATGGGCGTCGAAGCCGCCATAGTTTTCGTCGCGCATGGTCTTTTCCTCAAGCGCGAAATGCAGCGAGATACGGGCGAAAAGCTCACCCAGAAAATCGCCAACTGATTCATGGGAGCCCTGAGACATCATTTCGCCGTGGAGTTCGTTGATAAGCGAAATCAACTGTTCATGCTCGTAATCCACATGGGGGATTCCGGTCTTGAACTCTTCTTTCCATTCGATCAGCGTCATGGTGGCCTCCGGTTCTTTTATTATTTTATGACGAAGTTCGCCGATGGGGTGGAAAAAACTATGGCCAGATTGCGGGCCGGTTCCAGTTCTACCTCCTGGGTGGTCTCATAATCGAAACCCTCCACGCGGCCGCTGTCGCGCATGCGCATATCCAGGCGGTGACGCCCGGCGGGCACGGCGATGCGTTCGTAAAAATAGGATGGTCCGTCGCTCGACAGGCCGGAGGGCGGCTGTTCGCGGCTGAAAACACGCTCTCCATCGAGAAAAATTTCCACCAAGACGGAGTGGCGCTCGCGCGGGCAGAGCTGTAGCGCGCGCCGGGTAGTGCGGGTCTCCTTGATATTGGCGAACTGGCGGGTGCCGCATTCACCTTTGTGTTGTCCACCGTGACTGATGGAGAGTTTTATCACGGCCGTGTCGGGGGCGAGCCGTATATAGGCCGGGCTGTTGGAGAAATATCCCAGCACCACCGCCAGGGCCAGATAGGCCGCGCCTTGTCCGAGGAATTTCATCGCCCCAGGCATTAGGCTACGAGACATGGGAGTGCTCCTTTTCCCCGTCCTTCGCGGCGGATATTTTCATGGCCATTAAATTATCGCGGAACGCTTTCAGGCGGCCGGCCAGTTCCCCGGGTTCGCTGGGGGCGAGCCAGGCGGTGGCGATACGGTCGCGGGGCACCCGGTCGCGCAGATAGGGATCCCGCTTGCCGCCGATTCTCAACTCCGTCCATTCCACGCCGAGCCGGTGAAAACACTCGTTCTCGCGACAGCCGGCAAGCATGATGCCGTCGGCGTGGCCGCGGGTGAGGACGTAATCCATAAAGGCGGGGGGCAGCATGGCGATGCAGGGAAGGCTGAACACGGCGACATCGGGTGAGGCCAGTTTGCCGATATCGTTGCCATGGTCGCAGCCGAAAATAACAACCTTCGATTCGCCTTTGAGACGCGCAAGAGCCTGATCCACGTCCTTGCGAAGCTTGTCCAGGGTAAACTGGGGCAGGTCGATACCGGTCACCAGTTGCGTCGAGGTACGGAAAGGCGTGGAGGCGGGACAGGATCCCACGCAGATACCGCAGGCGGTGCATAGATCGGCCGAAACAAGGGCAATGGAGGGGAAGGGGCGTCCGTCGTCGCGCGGCCCCATTACCACCGCCCCATAGGGGCAGTCTTCGAAGCAGCGGGTGCAGCCGTTGCAATTGGCGGCATCCACCACGGCCGGACTGGAACGTTTGAAGGGCGGCGCCCAGGGCAGGATGCTGAGCACGGTGCTGGTTCCCACCAACAGCAGCCAGACCCATCCCGCCGACCATATCTCGATCAGTGGATAGAATCCGAGATAGAACCAGTCGAGGCTGACCCTTTCCACCACCATGCCGAGATCGGCCGGGGGGTGACTCAGCGCCGGTTTATAGAGCGCGAGCAGGAAAAGCATGGCAAAAGTGCCGGCGGCCAGCGCCAGGGGCGGGTTGACCCTGGGACGGCTGATGCGCAGCAGGTGAATCCACATGGCGAAGAGCAGGAACAGGGGCAGGGCGATGTGGAGGAAGACGAGCAGCGAGAAGAAACGATCGCCGAGGCTGCCTCTGGTCAGGAAATTATTGGCGATAGGCTCGCCGAACAGGGGCAGCCAGTCCATCCATTCGAAGGTGGCCACGGCGATATACTGGGCCAGCTGGTCCCATACCAGCCAATAGCCGTTGATGCCGGAAGCAAAGGCAAGCCAGAGGATGGGGATGCCGCTGAACCAGGAAAACCAGCGCACGCTGCGGTAACGGTCGAGGACGAACTCGCGCAGCAGATGCAGCATCATGGTAATCACCAGCGCATCGGAGGCATAGCGGTGGAGGCTGCGCATGATTCCGCCCAGATACCACTGTTCCACGGTGAGATATTCGATGGAGTCGTAGACGCCATTGATGCTGGTTTCGAAGACGATATAGAGGTAGATGCCGGTGGCGGCGACGATCCAGAAATAGAAGTAGCCCAGCGCGCCGAGCTGGGTCAGGGGGTTGAGCTTGGGTCCGAAGGCCGAGTCGAACCAGCCTTCGACCTGCATGAGCCCGTTTTGCGCGGCCCGCCGCAAGGGATGGGGATGTGGCTGGGGAGGCGAGGCGCTTCCGTTCACGGGGAGCTGTCCTTGGGACGCCGCCGCCGGGATCGGATCAGGAAGATCAGTGTGCCGCCGATACAGATGCCGCCGATGGTCATGCCCACGAACAGGGAATAATCAAAACGATAGCGGCCGCTCGCCGGGTCGTAGACGGTGCAGAACAGTTTTACCCGGTTGGCGATCCCCTCGAAGCTGGTGAAAGAAGCGCCGGTTCCGTAAATGAGGTTTTTGAGTGGCTCCACCAGATGGGGGGGGCTGAAATCCTCACCGTATATCTGGTTGGTGACACGTCCCTCGGCATCGGCCACTGTGACCTGGCTCAGATGGTCGAAGCCTTTCGCGGAGCTTCTGAAGATGAAGCCCAGTTCCTTACTCAGAGAGGCGATGGTCGGGGCATCGGCGCTGAGGAAAAGCCATCCCTCGTCTCCGACGCCGTGACTTTTGGCGAATTGGCGCATGTGTTCGGGCGTATCCACGGCCGTGTCGAAGCCGATACTGACCACGCGGAAGGAGTCGGCGCCCATGGCTTCACGCGCCGTCTCCACGGCCCGCCCCAGGGTCTCGGTGATGAGGGGGCAGGCATGGGCGCAACTTGAATAGATGAGGCTGATGACCAGGGGTGCGCCACGGAAATCGGAAAGCCGCACGGTTTTTCCGGAACCGTCGGTAAAGGTGGCATCGCCGATCACCCCGCCGACGGCGGCCTGGCTGATGGCAAGGGCGTTCTCGGAATCGAAATCGTTTTCATCTTCATGTGTGGGCGACATATGGGTATTGCCACCGTGCCCCGCCAGCCCCGGCATGGGGATCAGGCCCAGGAAAAGAAATGCGGCAACAAGAAGATGTTTCACGTGATGTTCCACGCTAGAGGCACCAAGAGCGGTGCGACATAAGTCGCACCGCTCTCAGTATACAGGATTATGGCGCTTGAGGCTTTAGCTGAGGCCCCAGGTTTCCGCCAGGTACTTCCAGTTGACGAAGTAATAGAGGACGAAGGAAACCAGGAACACCATGGCCAGGGCAAAGGTTCCCGGAACCTCCAGGTGGGCGGCGCTGCCGTACTGTGCCGCCGCGGTCGTGGGCGGGGCTTCGGCTGCCGGTGCGGGTGCGGCTTCACCCTTGGTCTTGCCGAAGAGCAGAGAGCCAACCACCACGATGATGAACATGGCGCCTCCCAGAGAGGCAACCACAGCGCTGACGCCGTTGAGCCCCAACATGAGATAGGCGGCGCCGGGGAAGTCGAAGCTCATGGCGGCATCGGTGAAGGTAATATCCCAGTGCCGCCGGGGCACGCCCAGAGTGCCGGCTCCCATCATGAAGACGGAAAGTCCTGTCACCCCGATGGCAAAGACATAGGGCTGCCACTGCGCCATTTTCGGGAACAGAATTTCCTTGCGGAAGATAAGCGGCACCAGAAGATAGGTGACGGCCATGAAGGCCAGGGTTGTTCCCGCCACCACGGTGCCGTGGAAATGGCCCGGCACATAAAGGGTGTTGTGCATGATCAGGTTGATCTGTTCGGTGCCGAGGATGACACCGGTGATGCCGCCCAGGAACCCGAACATAACCAGTGAGAGGAACATGCCGGAAAAGGCAGGATTACCCCATGGCGCCTTGCGCAGCCATTCGAACAGGCCCTTGTTGAATCCCTTTTCACGCTGCGCCGCCTCGATCGAGCCAGGCACCGTAAGGCCGTGGATCATGCTCGCCAGCACCGCCAGATACATGGCGTAGCTGGTGTTAAAGATCTTGTATTCCGAACTCAGGCCCGGCTCCACCAGCAGGTGATGGACGCTGCCCAGTTGCAGGAACAGGATGTAGAGAAGGAAAGCCGTGCGGCTGACCTTTTCGGACAGGGGCTTGGCGCCGAAGATGACGGCGGCGATCAGGTACCATACCGCCACATGGGCCGAGACGTTGATCTGTTGCGAGGAATGGCCCATGGCCCACCACACCACCTTGTACATGAGGGGGTCGATGTAGCTGACGAGGCCCACCGACCACATCAGGGTGGGGATGAGAATGATGGCGCCCGAGGCGATGGTGAAGACGGCGATGATAGCCGCGGTTATGGCGCCGAAGGTGACCAGCGGGACCGAACCCTCGTAGGTCTTTTCATTCTTGGCTATGACCAGGGTGCCGAAGAAACAGCAACAGCACAGCAGGGCGCCCACGGCGAACAGGATGATTCCGAGATAGAACAGGGGATCGGCCTGCATGGGCACATAAGAGGTGAACATGACGCTGGATTCGCCCATCAGCACCACCACATTGGTCATGACGGCACCCACCAGCATCAGCCAGAAGCCGACCCAGGCCAGCTTCGGCGCCGCCAGACGGCAGCCCAGCAGGATCGCCGAGGCAAAATAGAGTATCGCCATTTCGAAGAAGATGATCCACACCAGCAACACGTCGAGACCGTGTGCGGTCAGGGCCAGATAGAACCAGTCGGCGGGCAGGAAATGCACCGCCGGCCAGCGGGTCAGCGCCACCGAGAGACCGAACAGTCCGCCGACGAGCAGGAAGACCACGGCGACAACGGCGTTGGTCTTGATCAGCTTTTCGGCGGGAAGATGAATCTTTAGCCCGGTATCGGGGCAGGTGCGGAATTGTGTGTCGTTTGCCATGTCCATGTCCCCCTATTTCTCGACCACGATCATCTTGCCCAGCATGAGGTGGTGGCCGATGCCGCAAAATTCATTACAAACGATACCGAATTCCCCGGTTTCGGTCGGCGTGATCGTCGCCACCATTTCATATCCGGGATGAATTTGTAGATTGAGGTTGACCGGTTGCAGGGAAAATCCGTGCAGCCAGTCCAGCGAGGCGAGATGCAGACGGTAGGTTTCCCCTTTTTGCAGTTCAAAAACGGGCCACCACTCCCACAGGCGGGCGATCATATAGATGTCACTGCCGGGCGGGGGGCTCACCACCGGCACGTCGGTCTCGCCCCAGGTGCCGACGGTATATTCGGCCGCCGCGGCTTCCGCTTTCGTCGCGTAATCGTCGGAACTGATCCGGTAGCCTTCGGTGGGTGGGTTCTGTTGTCCCTCCAGATGCCAGTAAGGCATCATGAAAAACATGATGATGCACCAGATCAAGCCGATGCCGATCCACAGGACTTCGTTGCGCCCGATGGGTTCGTTCCACCAGATGCGTTGCTCGGGAGGTGAGATGGCCATGTCTCTTTACCTTTCGCGGCTAGTTGGCGAGAGGGATCGAGATGACTTCCATGATCCCCCAGATTAAATAGAAGACGGTGGGCATGACGATGCCTATGCAAAGCAGCAGAAAGGGATTGTCGAGAAGCTGTTGCATGAAGGGAATCTTGTCCCCTTTGCCCCCCTGATCATCCACCATGAGTTTTCTCCTTCAGTAGCAACGATGCTGTATTGGTGAGGCGTGAAAGTAGCAGACTAAGTACAACAAATGGAAGGGTGTAGATTTCCGGTGGCGCCCCGGAGCGGCAAAATGTCACACGTTGGGAAGTTTAGAGGGCGGGGGGAGGCGTTAAGGAACACGGGTTACATGTAGTCCGGGGCCAGCGCCCGGATCACGGCGAAGCTGCTTACGGCGAGCGTCAGGATGATGAAGAAGAAGATGATTGCGCGGTATTTGAAACGCCGCCCCGCCATAACCTCGGCGCGGTCGAGAAGGCGGTCGGAGACCACGTAGATGATGATGCCGGCTACGGTAAAGGCGATGAATTCCATGTGGTGATCTCCGTTTGTTTCTCAAAGAGGAAGAGGAGAAATCATGGCCGGGTAGGTTCCCTGTTGGCGCAGAATTTCCCAGCGCTTGCGCAGGGCCAGGCGCAGATAACGGTATCTTGTCGTCTTTCGCACGTCTTCGGGTTTATGGCCGGCTTTTTCCCAGAGAGCACACTCGAAATCGAAGGGCTCGTCGAGCAAGGGCGCAATGTCATCGAGCGCTGTGGCGAATCCCGCGTCGTCTTCCTCCACATAGCCGTGGAGTCTGGCGAACGGATAGAACAACGTGCCGAGGATGAAGCGGTCGCGCTCGCTGAATGATTTTCCCACCTTGCGGGCGATGGCGCTTTTATCGAATTGGTCCTTGCCCCCATGGGTGGCGCCGCCGGGTTCACCCCACCATTTCAGACCCTGCATGGTGGACTGGCCCATGGTGTCGGAGGGCTCTACCCCGATCCAGGCGCTTAAGCCGCGCAGGGTCTCCCCGGTCTCGTTCTTGAGGTCTTCGAGGCGTATTCCGGCGGAGTCGCACAGGCTGAATTCGGTTCTGGAGAAGAGGTGCAGCATTTCCAGCACATGGCCGTAGAGGGAGGTGTAGTTGGCGGGGCTGTCGCCGGAGGGGATCAGGGCCTCGAGGTTCTGCAAGGGTTCGCGCACCGTCATCAGGAGTTTGGCGTCGGGGAAATATTTGAGGAAGTTCAGCAGCTCGTAGGGGTTGGGGTTGTGGATGTGATAGAAAATCACATCCTGGTCACCAGCCCGGCTCCCCTCTCTTCCCGTGGTCTTCTCGAAGGCCACATGGATCATGCGGAAGAAATCGCCCTGATGGAACTGGCCGCCTCCTTCCATCAGTTCGTCGAGGTGGCCCAGGAACACCTCGCGGTCCAGTTTCAGCGATTGCTTGCCGTCCTCGCCCATTGTGGTGAAGCCTTCCGACACGCCGACGCGAAAGTCATTGGGCCGGTTGGGGTTGCCCGGTACCGGCTGGGGGTTGGCGGCGTCGAACAGCACCTCGTAGAGGGCGGCGAAACGGGATCCGATTTCCTTTGTTCCCCCGGCGGTCAGGCGCGGCCAGACGTCGGCACCGAAAAATCCCTTCATATAGACGCCGGGCAGGGTGGTGATTTGGGGGTGGCCGTCAATAAGGCTGTGCAGGAATCCGGTACCGCTGCGGCCATAGGCAAGCAGGGCCACCACGCGCTGTTGGGGTAGGGTTGAGGGCTCTTTTTGTTTTTTACCAGCGGTGACGGTTTCGGCCTGCGCCGTGGGTAGGGCGGCGATGGCCGCTTCACAGCTTTGGCGGGCCGTTTCCGGATCGAGTGAATAGGTGATGTAGTTGAGAATAAGGGGGCTTGGCGAGTCCGGAAGCGCCACCCGCAGACGTTCCATGAAAGTGCGCGCGATTTGTTTCCCGTTCTCATTTTCGTGGGCCAGGATCACCAGGGGGGCGGCGAGAAGGCCGAGGATTTCCTTGCGCCCGGGGGCAACGGCGAAGAGTTTTTCGCAGCATTGGACGAGCTCTTCCAATTTTCCCATTTCGCCCAGAGCAGAGGCCATGCCCAATAGCGAGTCCACATTGTCGGGCGCAAGTTCCAGCGCGCGCTTCAGGGAAGTCTCGGCTTCGTCGAGGCGGTCCAGCCGGCGCAGCGTCAGCCCCAGATTGCTGTGGACCTGAGCCGCCTGGGGTGCCTTTTCAAGAACCCGCCGATAGCAGGACTCGGCCTCGGCGAAGCGTTCCTGCGCCTGTAGCGCCAGCCCCAGATTGTTGAGGGCCGCGGCGGAATTTGGCTCGATCTCCAGCGCGCGCTTCAGGGCTTTTTCCGCCTCTTCCGGATGCCCCAGATCTTTCAGCACCAGCCCTAAATTGCTGAGAAAACCAACATTGGCGGGCGCCAGCGAAACCGCCTTCCCCATATGCCGTTCCGCATCGGCCAGATTTTGCAGCTGATAGGCGAGGAGACCGAGAAGATGCCAAGCCTCGGCGTTGCCGGAATCGGCCTTACACACCCGGCGGTAACAGGATTCGGCCTCCGCAAAACGGCCCGCGGACTGGTGCTGGTTGCCCTTCACCAGCAGGGCGTGATGTTCGGCCGGCATGGGAGCGCTCCCGCCTTGCCGGTTCACAGCGGGTTTCCCTGGTAAACCCAGATCACGTAGGCCACATAGCTCGCCAGGAAGGCCAGGCCCGTGAGCAAACGAATACGCCCGAAACAAAGCAGGAAGGGGGCCACGGCCAGGGTAACCAACAGAAAGACATTCATGTCGTCGAAGAAACCGTGGGGCAGGACGATGTCGGTTACCAGAAGCGTGGCGCCGAGAATGCCGAGGATGTTGAAAATATTGCTGCCGATCACATTGCCGACGATCACATCGGTTTCCTTCCGGTACGCCGCGATCAGGGCCGTCACCAGTTCCGGCAGCGAGGTGCCCAGCGCCACCATGGTGAGGCCGATGGCGGCTTCGGAGACACCGAAGTCGTGGGCGATTTTTACCGCGCTGTCGACGAAAATACGGGCTCCCCAAACCACCCCCACCATGCCGCCCAGTGTTAGGGCGATGGCAAATTTCATGCCGTGTTTGGTGTCTTCGAATTGCCGGGCTTCGCGTTCGTGGAGCAGGCGTTCGGGTGAGCTGGTGGAGGCGGATCGTTCCGCCATGTAGGAGTAGATGATGAAACCGGCCAGCGTGGCGAGGAACATGGCGCCGATCCAGCCGGGCAGGATTCCCTGTTGGGCGAGGATAAAAAACGCCAGGCTGGCGCCAATCATGATCATGGTATCGCGGCCGATGGCGGCGGGGGCGAAGGAAAGGGGGCGTATCAGCGCCGAAACGCCGAGGATGAGGAGAATATTGGCGATGTTGCTGCCCACCACATTGCCCAGCGCGATATCCGGTTTTCCCGTAAAGGCGGCATCGAGGGAGACCGCGAGCTCGGGCACCGATGTGCCGAACCCGACGATCACGAGTCCCACGAACAGGACCGAGATATTGTGGCGCATGGCGATGCCCACCGCGCCCCGCACCAGGGATTCGCCTCCGACCAGAAGCAGGCCGACGCCGACGAGGGCAAGAACATATGTGGTGTCAAACAACCCTATGGCCTTTCAGGGGTTAAGAAAGAGAAAGAAGGGGATGAAAGTTTCCGCCCCAACATACGGTTCTGAATCGGCCTGACAAGTGGGGGGGGTGGTTTTTCCCGCCGCGGGGGTGCAGATTTTCCTCTGGGGGTCATAACCATGGAAGTGCTGGAGGAGTCCCATGTCTATTTTTTTCGCTTATGACGGCTCCATTAATAATGACTGGGTGGCGCGCTATGCCATCCGTCTTGCCTCCCATGACGAGGACGCCCGCCTCCAGCTTCTCCATGTGAATGACGGCACCTCTTCCCCGGAAACAATCAAGGACAAGATCGCTCGCATCGAAATGGAATCCTCCCTGATGGGGGTTGCGTTCGAAAGTGAAATTTTATCTCCGGGGGCGGGCGTTGCGGAAGCGCTGGACGAGCGAATCCCGCCAGGCCCTGAATCGCTCCTGATCTGTGGCGTCAGGGTCGGGGGCCGGGGCGGCGGCCTGTTTTCGGGAACCATCACCGAACGCATGATGAAGCTGGGGCTCTACAGCGTCCTTGCGCTGCGGATTGTGCAGCCGGGCCTTCTCGGGCTTCCCGGTAATATCCTGGTTCCCGTTTCCGGAGCGGTGGAAGGATTCCACTCCGGGCTTTCCATACTGAATCGTCTTGCCCCTGACATCCGCGAGCTTTTCCTGCTCCGCGTCATGATGCTGAGTCGTGGCCACTATCGCCAGCTTGGCGATAAGGAGGCCGAAGCGCTGCGCCGGGAAGGCGCGGAGTATCTGGAGAAGATGGAGAAAGAGCTTGTGACCGCCGTTGACCTTTCTCCCGACAGGATCGAGGCCATTGCCCGCATTTCCGATGACTGGGTCAAGGAGGTTCTTATCTGCGCCAGCCGCTGTAAATCGGGGCTGATTCTTATGGAGGTTCCCCGAAAAAGTCTGAAAGGGAAATTTCTGTTCGGTGACAAGACCGAGGAACTGTTGCGGGGTACGCCCTGTGATGTGGCGCTTTATCGCGGGATCGCATAAATGGCGGGGCAGATACAGAATGTCTCCGCGGCTGAGGCCTTCGGGTTCCTGCAATCCCGCGCCGGGGGGCTGACGGAAGCCGAAGCCCAGGAACGATGGCGCGAGGTGGGTCCCAACACCATCGAGGTGGAACGCCGCTTCCGCTGGCTTGAAAATCTGGGGCGGCAGTTCACCAATTTTTTCACCCTGTTGCTCGATCTTGCCGCGGTGATCTGTTTCATCGCCGACCATATCCGCCCCGGCGAGAACATGAATATCCTGGGATGGGCATTGCTGTCGGTCTCGGTCCTCAACGCTCTGTTTAGTTTCGTCCAGGAATACCGGGCCGAACGGGCCATGGAGGAACTGCGGAAGTTCCTGCCGCAACGGGTCCGAGCCATGCGCGGGGGCGAGGAAGGGGAGCTTCTTGGCTCGGAACTGGTCCCCGGCGACGTCCTTCTGGTGCAGGAGGGAGACCGCATTCCCGCTGACGCCCGGCTGGTGGTCAGTCATGACCTGCTGGTGAATAACGCGCCGTTGACCGGGGAATCGGTTCCGCTCACGAGAACCGCCGAGGCCTCGGAAGAAAGCATGTCGGAAAGCGATAATATCCTTCTTGCGGGATGTTCCGTGCTGCGCGGGTCGGGACGGGCGGTGGTTTTCGCCACCGGTTTCCGCACCCAGTTCGGCCGTATCGCCATGCTGTCACAGGAAACGCGGCGTCATGTCTCGCCGTTGGAGCGGCAGACCCAGAGCATGGTGCGCGTGCTCTCCATCATCGCCGTGGGCATGGGGCTGGCCTTTTTCGCCTATGGGGTCTACGCCGACCGGCCCTTGTGGGTGAATCTGGTGTTCATGATGGGAATCATCGTCGCCAATGTCCCCGAAGGGCTGTTGCCCACTTTCACCCTGTCGCTGGCCATGGGCAGCCTGCGCATGGCGCGGCGCAATGTTCTGGTGAAGGGGCTGAACGCGGTGGAATCCCTGGGCGCCGTTCATGTGATCTGTACCGACAAGACCGGAACCCTGACCCTGAACCGGATGGCCGTGGCCCATGTGGCGGCGCCTCTCGAGGCGGAGGCGCTGACGGATTCCCATGAGTGCGTGCCGATCCTGGAACTGGCGCTGGCGGCTTCCGAAGTCCATGGCAGCGAGGGCGAGTTTTCGGGTGATCCCCTGGATGTGGCCATCGCCGGGCATATGGAGGAGCAGGAAAAAGGCGGGTCCGTGGTTTCCAGAGTGGATGCCGCCATGATCCGCCGCTTCGCCTTCGATTCGGAAAAACGCAGCGCCGCGGGAATCATGACCCGGGAGAAGGATTTTGTCTTTGTCCTCAAGGGGGCGTGGGAATCTCTGCGTCCCCGGATTACCCGGATTTCGTCCGGCCGTGACGGCGCCGCCGGGGAAGCCGGCACGGGGGAACTGGAGCGGGCCGACGCGGTGGTTCACCGGCTTGCCGCTCAGGGTCTTCGCGTTATCGCGGTGGCCTGCCGGTCTTTGGATACGCCGCCTTCCGACGATGCCGCAATAGAGACCTTTGAACACGACCTTACTCTTATGGGATTTCTCGGGTTTTCGGACACCCTGCGTCCCGAGGTTCCAGGCGCCGTGGCGCAGTGCCATGCGGCGGGTATCCGCATGCTGATGATTACCGGGGACCATCCCGAAACGGCGGAGGCCATCGCCCGCCACGCAGGAATTGTTCCCGCCGACGCGGCGGCAGGGTCGGTCACCATGACCGGCGCGGAACTTGAGGATATGCGGGAAGAACAGCTGATCCGGCATCTGCGGGAGGGAGCTCAGATTTTTGCCCGCGCCACGCCCGAACAGAAAATGAAGATCGTGGCGGCGCTGCATCAGATGGACCTGGTGGTGGCCATGACCGGGGATGGCGTCAACGACGCGCCGGCGCTCAAAGCCGCCGATGTAGGGGTGGCCATGGGTGTCACGGGCACCGATGTGGCGCGTGAGGCGGCGCAGGTAATTCTTCTCGACGACAATTTTGCTTCCATCGTCGCCGGGGTGGAGGAAGGGCGTACCATCTTCGGTAATATCAAGAAATTCACCAATTATGTGCTGGTGAGCAACGGCCCCGAAATCATGCCGTACCTGATCTATATAATTTTCCCGGTGCCCCTGGCCATGACGGTGATCCAGATTCTGGCTATTGATCTGGGCACCGACATCATCCCCTCCATGGGGCTGGGCCAGGAAAAACCCGACCCCGAAACCATGAAACAGCCGCCGCGAAGCCGCAAACAGGGGCTTCTCAACTGGCCGGTGATCGCCCACAGCTATTTCTTCCTGGGGCTGATCGAGGCGGGTTTTTCCCTGTTTCTTTTTTTCTTCGTGCTCACCCAGGGCGGCTGGGAATGGGGTCAGGAGTTGACCGCCAATGATCCCCTCTACCGTTCGGCCACGGGGATTACCCTGTCCTCCATCATTCTCATGCAGATCGGCAATCTGTTCGGACGCAGATCGCACCGGGGGTCGGGTCTGGACGCGTCAGTTTTGCGTAATCCCCTGATCATCGCGGGAATCGTTTTCGAGATAGTTTTTTCCTGGGCCATTCTTTACTTCCCGCCGCTGGGGACGGTTCTCGGTACCGGCCCGGTGGACGCGGCCGTCTATGGCGTGGCCTGGCTCGGGGTGCCGCTGATCTTCGGCCTCGACTTCGCGCGCAAGCGGGCCTTCGCGGCTGTGGAGAATAAAACCCATATGCGATGAAATGTCCCACTGCGTTGAAATTATGAATTAATTTCTTAAAGTCTTAGAGCAAGAGAAGTATTTCTTTTTTGGAAGGGGGGCAGCCATGGACAGCCTTTTGGATTTCGGTGACGATCTCGGTCCCGCCAAGATCATTCATTTCTTCGAGCCGTCGGTGGGGCTTGCCGGGGTACTGGTGGTGGATAACGTGGCCGCTGGCCCTTCGGTAGGGGGCATCCGCATGGCGCCGGACGTGACCTTGGAGGAATGCTGCCGTCTGGCCCGCGCCATGACCATGAAGAACGCCGCCGCCGGGCTTTCCCATGGCGGCGGCAAGGCCGTGGTGCGGGGCGATCCGAAAATGCCGTCCCAGGACAAGGAGCGCGTGATTCGCGCCCTGGCCAACGCCCTTCGCGATATCGAGGAATACATCCTGGCCCCCGACATGGGCACCGACGAACAATGTATGGCCTGGATCAAGGACGAGGTGGACCGCGTGGTGGGCCTGCCGCGCGAAGTGGGAGGCATTCCCCTGGACGAAATCGGCGCCACCGGATGGGGGCTGAGCCGGGTGGCGCTGGTGGCCGCCGAGCATTGCGATATGGAACTCAAGGGGGCCCGCGTGGTGATTCAGGGTCTGGGCGCCGTGGGCACCCATGCGGCGCGGTTTCTCTCCGAGCTGGGATGCAGCCTGGTCGGCGCCGTGGATACCGGGGGAACTCTCTATGATGCCAGCGGGCTTAACGTGGAGGCCCTGATCGCGCTGAAACGGGAAGGCAAGAGCGTCGTCGACCACCCCTCGGGAGAGAAGCTCTCCGGCGAGGATGCGGTGGGTCTGGACTGCGACATCTGGGTGCCCGCCGCCCGTCCCGATGTCATCCACAAGGGCAATGTGAAACAAATGAAGGCGCGCTTGATTCTGCAGGGCGCCAATATCCCCATCACCCATGAGGCGGAAAAAATTCTTCATGAAAAGGGCGTGCTGTGCGTTCCCGACTTTATCGCCAATGCCGGCGGCGTCATCTGCGCCGCCATGGAATACCAAGGCTCCACCGAAGCGGGGGTGTTCCAGGCCATCGAGGAAAAGCTGACCCATAACACCGAACTGGTTCTGGCGACGGTTGAGAAGGAAGGCATTCTCCCACGTGACGCCGCCATCGCCATGGCCGAGGAAAGGGTGCGCAAGGCCATGAGCTTCCGCCGTTGGTCCATATATTAGACCCGGCCAACCGCCAATTCTTCAGGAAGGGGGGGCACAGATGTTTCGAATTCGTTTCCATGGACGTGGCGGCCAGGGCATGAAAACGGCCAGCCACATTCTCGGCAGCGCCTTCTTCCATGAAGGATTCGAAGTGCAGGATGCACCGCGCTATGGCGCCGAACGCCGCGGCGCCCCCATTTTCGCCTATGTGCGGGCGGCGCGCGGAGCCATTAACGAGCGGGGTATTATCCGCCATCCCGATCTGGTGATCGTTGCCGATGAAAGCCTGGTGCCGGTGCCCGCCGCCGAGGTTCTGGCCAATTTCGCTCCCCATACCACGCTGTTGATCAACAGCGCCGAGAGCGCCGAAACCTGGCGCGAGCGCCTCAATCTTTCCTCTCCCATTATCTGTCTTCCCCTTGCCGAAGCTGGCGAGCAGGCGGAGCTGCCCTATATGGGGGTGGCCTGCGCCGCAGCCGCGGCCCGCCTCACCGGCGTCATCGGCCGCGAATCTCTGGGCGATACCGTCGCCGAGGAGCTGGGGTCTCTGGGCGAGGAGGTAGTGGCGGAAAACCTGAGGCGGGCGCTGGCCGCCTTTGACGCCATGGCGGATCATGAGGGCTGTGTGGCGGAGGGCGAAGAACGTCTGGCCGCCCCGGCGGAGGGGCCGGACTGGATCGAGATGCCGCTGGACCTTGGCGAGCAGGCCACGCCCGCCATCCATGCCGGGGCCACCAGCGTCGAGGTGCGGACCGGGCTGTGGCGCGTCATGCGGCCGGTGGTGCATGAGGACCATTGCAACAAATGCGTCTGGATTTGCGGCAGCCTGTGTCCCGACAGCGTTATTTCCACGGGCGCGGGCGGCTATCCGGAGGTGGATTATGATCATTGCAAGGGCTGTATGATCTGTGTCGCCGCCTGTCCGCGCCACGCCATCGAGGCGGTGCCTGAACACGGTGCTGCGGGGGAAACAGCAGCAACCCATGAGGAGGCATCGCCATGACGCGCCAGCTTCTTACCGGTAATGTGGCGGCGGCCTGGGGCGTGCGTCTGGCCGAGGTGGACTATGTGCCCGCCTTTCCCATTACCCCCCAGACCGAGATCATCGAGACCATTGCCGGCTGGATCGACAAGGGTGAGATGGATTGCCGCATGGTGACCATGGATTCCGAGCATTCCATGATTACCGCCGCCGGGGCCGCGGTAGCCACCGGGGTGCGCTCCTATGCCGCCACCTCGAGCCAGGGCCTGCTCTATGGCATGGAGATGCTCTATACGGTGGCGGGCTGGCGCACGCCCTTCGTGCTGACCAATGTGTCGCGGGGCCTGTCGGCGCCCATCACCCTGGAATCCGACCATAACGATGTGATGGCGGCGCGCGACAGCGGCTTCCTGCAGATTCACTGCGCCACCTGTCAGGAGGTGGTAGACGCCACCCTCATGGCCTATCGCCTGGCCGAGGACAAACGGGTGCGGGTGCCCGTCATTGTCAATCTCGACGGCTTTTACCTCTCTTTCACCCGCGAGCCGGTGGATATTCCCGACCCGGCCAAGGCGCGGGAGTTCCTGCCGCCCTTCGATCCGGGGTCGCTGAAATTCCGCGCCGGGCGGCCCCTGAGCGAGGCCGTGGCCGTACTCGGCGGCACGCCGTATTCCTATTTCCGTTATGAGCTGCATCTCGCCGCCATGGGCGCGCTGGCGGTCTATGACGAGGTGGCCGAGGATTTCGCCCGCCTCTTCGGACGCCGTTACGATGCGGTGGAGAGCTATCGCGCCGAGGACGCGGATTACGTGTTCGTCATGCTGGGCTCTTTCTCCACCAAGGCCCGGGACGCCGTGGACGGGTTGCGCGAGGCCGGTGTCGCCGCCGGTCTGGTGCGGCCGCGCCTGTTCCGGCCCTTCCCCGTGGAGGCCCTGCGCCGCGCCCTGGCCGGGCGCAAGGGGGTGGCGGTCATCGATCAGAACCTTTCCATGGGCAAGGGCGGAGTCCTGCACGGGGAATTGCTCTCGGCGCTCTACGGCGTGGCCGACGCGCCGCCGGTGGTGGCGGGCTTTATCGGCGGGCTGGGGGGACGCGATATCGGTCCCGGCGAGTTCCGCGAGATGATCTCGGTGCTGGAGCAAGCCGTGGCCGATGGCGAGACGCCACCGCCGCGGCTTCTCTTCAGCGCCGAGGAACTGCGCCATGTGCGCAAGCTTCAGGCCTCGGCCCATGTGGAGAGGGAGGAAATCCACCGCCAGGAGAGGGGCGACACAGAGAGGGACGAAACATGAGCGAGCCGGTGATCAAGGGCATGAAGGATATCCCTTCCGAGCATATTCTCGGCGCCGGCACCGCGCTCTGCGCCGGATGCGGCGCCCTCCAAGCATTGCATGAGATTTACGACGTGCTCGGCGAGAATACGGTGTTCGTGAATTCCGCCGGCTGCATGACCCTGATGTCGGTCTATCCCTTCACGCCGTTCCGCGGCGGCTGGCTCTATACGGCCATGGCCTCGGCCCCGGCGGGCGCGCAGGGAGTGCGCGACGCCCTGGATATCCTGCTCGCCAAGAAACGGATCGCCCCTGAAGAAGACATGCAGGTGGCGGTGCTTTCCGGCGACGGGGCCACGTACGGCATGGGGCTTGCCGCGGCCTCCTGCGCCATCGACCGTGATCTCGATTTTCTCTACATCTGTTACGACAACGAGGGCTACGGCAATACCGGCAACCAGACCTCGGCGGGCACGCCCCATGCCAGCCGCACCGCCACCGATACCGGCGCGGAGGGGGTTCCCGGCTACAAGAAGGATCTGTTCGGACTCTGGGTGGCCAACCGCCCCGCCTATGCGGCCACGGTGATCGGCGCCGAGCCCCTCGACCTCGCCCGCAAGGTGGAAAAGGCCAAATCCATCAAGGGGCCGAAACTGATCTTAGCACTTTCCCCCTGTCCGGTGGGTTGGGATTACGACCCCATGGAGACGCTGGAAATCGGCCGCCTCGCCGTGAAGACGGGCATCTGGCCGCTAAAGGAATTTGTCGACGGCAAGGTGGTCCATACCAAGACCCCTCATCCGCGCACCCCGGTGGAGGAATATCTCAAGCTGCAGGGGCGCTATGCCCATCTGTTCTCGCCCAAGCGCAATGATGCCCTGATTGATGAGATACAGAGCCGGGTGGATGCCTATTGGGACGCCGTGGGCGATTAAGCGGCGGCGGGGCCGCGCGTGAATGCGGGAAAGGGAGAAATGACGGAACAAGGCAAAAGCTATTTCCGGCGCGGCGGCGAGGAGCCTCTTCTCGAGGTCACCATCCCCCAACATGTGGCCGCTGTCACTGCCCGCTTTCCCGACAGCGAGGCGGTGGTCTCCCTGCCCCAGAAACGGCGGCTGACCTATGGCGAGCTTGATAAGGAAGTTCTCGATCTCGCCCGGGGTCTTCTCGGGCTTGGTTTCGCCAAGGGCGAGCGCATCGGCATCTGGGCCACCGACAATATGGAATGGCTGTTGCTGCAACTGGCCAGCGCCCGCATGGGCGCCATTCTGGTCAACATCAACCCCGCCTACCGGACGGGAGAACTGGCCTATGCCCTGAAACGTTCGGAGGTGCAGGGGGTGTTCGCCATCCCTTCATTCCGGTCCAGCGATTATGTGGCCATGCTGGCCGAGATCATGCCCGAACTGCTGGAAGGCGGAACCGGGGTCGAGGCGGCGGAACTGCCCCATCTGCGCCGGGTGGTGCTCTATGACGCCGCGGCGCCCATGGAGACCGCGCGCCCCCATTCCGGATTCACGCTGTGGCGGGAGGTTCTGGAGGCGGGCAGGGGGGTGAGCGCGGCGGCGGTGGACGTGGCGACGGAGTCCCTGAACACCCACGACCCCATCAATATCCAGTACACCTCCGGCACCACCGGCTTTCCCAAGGCGGTGGTGCTGTCCCATCACAATATTCTCAACAATGCCTATTTCGCGGCCAAGGCCATGCGCTTTACGGAACAAGACCGGCTCTGCGTACCGGTGCCCTTCTATCATTGTTTCGGCATGGTGCTGGCCAATCTGCTGTGTCTCTCGGTGGGCGCCTGTATCGTCATTCCCTCGGAGCATTTCGATGCGCCTTCGGTGCTGAAAGCCGTGGAGGCGGAGAAATGCACCGCCGTGCATGGCGTGCCCACCATGTTTATCGCCGAGTTGGAACACCCCGATTTCAAACGCTATGACCTCACGAGCCTGCGTACCGGAATCATGGCCGGCGCGCCGTGCCCGCCGGAGCTGATGAAACGGGTTATCAGCGAAGAACACTGCCCCGAGATTCTCATCGGTTACGGCGAAACCGAGGCCTCTCCGTTAACCCACCTCACCAGCGCCGATGACAGTTTCGAGCGCCGCACCGAAACGGTGGGCTGTAACCTCGCCCATCAGGAGGTGAAGATCGTCGATGCCGAAACCGGCGGGACGGTTCCCCTGGGTGCGGTGGGGGAGGTCTGTTTTCGCGGCTATCACATCATGAAGGGCTATTACGGCGACGAGGCGGCCACCAAAAAGGCCATCGACGAGGAGGGCTGGCTTTTTTCCGGCGATCTCGGGACCATGGATGGCGAGGGCTATGTGAAAATCACCGGACGCCTCAAGGAGATGATCATCCGTGGCGGCGAGAATATCTATCCCCGGGAAATTGAGGAGGTGATCTTCGGCCATCCCAAGGTGGTCCAGGTGGCGGTGTTCGGCGTCGATGACGCGTTCTATGGCGAGGAGGTGATGGCCTGGGTCCAGCTTCACCCCGGTGAGGAGATGGAGGAAGAGGAGGTGCGGGAGTATTGCCGCGAACGGCTGGCCCATTTCAAGACGCCCAAATACATTCGTTTCGTGGATGCCTTCCCCATGACGGTGACCGGCAAGCTGCAGAAATTCCGCATGCGGGAAATGGCCCAAGAGGAAATGGCCCAAGAGGAAATAGCGGGTAAGGAAACGGAGAACGTATGAAAAAAATTCTCGTGACGGGAGCCCAGGGACAGATCGGCTCGGAACTGGTGCCGGCGCTGAGGGAGAGTTATGGCGGCGGGAACGTGGTGGCCTCTGACGTGCGCATGAGGCCGGGAGGTAGTGACAGCGCCGGGGAGGGGCCTTTCGAACATCTCGATTGCACCAAGGGGCGCGAGATACGCGACCTTATCGGGCGTCATGACGTGGGCACCATTTATCATCTTGCCGCCCTCCTCTCGGCGGTTGCCGAGGAACGGCCACAAGATGCCTGGCACCTCAATATGGGGGGGCTGTACCGGGTGCTCGAGGCGGCGCGTCATTACGGCTGTGCGGTGTTTCTGCCAAGCTCCATCGGCGCCTTCGGTCCCGCCACGCCGCGGGAGAATACGCCCCAGGACACCATTCAGCGTCCCACCACCATGTATGGCGTGACCAAGGTCGCCAGTGAGTTGCTCTGCGATTATTACGCCCAGCGTTTCGGCGTGGACACGCGCGGGCTGCGGCTGCCCGGGCTCATCTCCCATGTGGCGCTGCCGGGTGGGGGAACCACCGACTACGCCGTTGAAATGTTTTACCAGGCCCTCCGTTACGGCCAGTACCGGTGTTTCCTGAAAGCTGATACCCGGCTCGACATGATGTATATGCCCGATGCCGTCAGGGCCATGATCGAGGTCATGGCGGCGGACCCGGCGCGGCTCGTTCACCGCAACGCCTTCAACGTGGCGGCCATGAGTTTCACGCCCCAGGAACTGGCCGCCGAGATCGCCAGGCATATTCCCGGCTTCAGCGTTGAATATGATGTGGACCCCATACGCCAGGCGATCGCGGATTCGTGGCCGCAGTCCATGGATGACGGCGCCGCGCGGGAAGAGTGGGGATGGGCGCCCCAGTACGGCCTGGATTCCATGACCAGCCATATGCTCGACGAGCTCCGCAAAAAGCTCGGGATACCGGCCGCAGAATAAATTCAGAACAAACACAGCGAGGACATACCCCATGCCCCACCAACGAATCGCCAAGCTGTTGTCTTCGGAACTCGGGGACATGGAATCGGCCGCCGCCTCCAAGGGCCGCGAGACGGTCTTTAGCGCCGTGATTCCGGCGGCCGAGGGAAACGGGCCGCGCTTTCTGCTCGAGGGGGAAGGGGAGACCCGGTTTCTGAGGATGAATTCCAACAGCTATCTCGGTATGTCCCTGAACGCCGACGTCATGGCAGCCGGGGAAGAGGCGGTGCGGACCTATGGCGCGGGTCCGGGCGCGGTGCGCTTCATCAGCGGCACCTGGGCGCCCCATATTGAACTGGAACGCCGGCTGGCCGATTTTCACGGCCGTGACAGCGCCATGATCTTCAGCTCGGCCTATGCCGCCATGATGGGAATCCTGCCGCCGTTGATTACGCCGGAGACGGCAGTGATCAGTGACGAACTCAACCACAATTGCATCATCAACGCCCTGCGCCTGGCGCGGCCCGGAGAAAAAAAAGTCTACCCCCATCTCGACCTAGGCCAATTGGAGGCCCATCTGAAGGAGGCGGCGAAAAGCTGTCGCCGCGCCATCATCGTCAGTGACGGGATTTTCAGTATGCGCGGCGATCACGCCCCGCTGGCCGGGATCATGGAACTGGCGCGCCGTTACGACGACGCCTTCGCCGAGAACGTTCTGGTGGTGGTGGACGATTCACACGGCGTCGGCGCTTTCGGCGTCAGCGGGCGCGGCTGCGAGGAATATAGCGGTTGCGAGGCGGATATCCTGTTGGCGACCCTGGGCAAGGCCATCGGCGTCAATGGCGGCTATGTGGTGGCGGACCGGTCCCTTACGGATTATCTGCGGGAAAAATCCCCCTTCTATGTGTATTCCAATCCCATCACACCGGGCGAAGCGGCGGCGGCCACGCGGTCTCTGGAGATTCTAGACAGCCCCCGGGGGCTGGCGCTGTTGGACCATCTGCGCGCCATGACCGCACGTTTCGAGGCCGGGCTGAGTGGGCGGGGGTTCGAGACAATCCCCGGTGAACATCCCATCGTGCCCCTGATGACCCGGGATACGGACCGCACCCTGGCCTTGGTCCGCCACCTGAGAAGCCGTGGCATCCTCGCCACCGCCATCCACTATCCCGTGGTGCCCCGTGGTGACGAGGAAATCCGCTTTCAGATTTCCGCCGACCATACCGAGGCCGATATTGATCTGGTTCTTGACGCCCTGGAGGGGGCGTTAGCGGAGTCTTGACTTAGCGCATGGAGCGCCAGGACTTGCGGGCCTCGTCGGAAATGCCGCCGGAATAGTAGCCCTGGAAGGGAATGCGGAATTCCGATTCCTCCGCATTTTTTCTGAAGATGGCCAGGAGCATGGCATTCTCGGGTAGTTTGCCCGCCTTGATAAATTCCAGCACCGCATCGCGGTCCGGGAATTGATGAATCTCGAAGGGATTCGCGGCGCCGGCAAAAAACCACATGTCATAGTTATTGGCGCGCGCCAGATCGAAGAACAGGGTGGGCTGGAAATTAACGAAGCCGTGATCCACCCAGCCGCTGATGAGCGGGCCTTCGTGAATCATGAGTCCGCCGGGGCGCGTGTATTGGTGCATGGAGGCGAAGACCTGGCCGTAATTGAAGACGTGTTCGGCGGTGCCGTTATTGATGGTGACATCAAAGGCGGTATCCAGGTCCAGGGGGTGGTTGAGATCATGCCTGAGACAGGCATCGGTGCCGCTGAGGTCGATGGCGGTGACTTCGCGGCAGCCGTAAAACAGGTCGTAATAGACCTTGGCGATGTCGAAGGGCCGGGTTTCCGTTTCCCCGGCCACCGCCGTTTCCAGACGCGCGCTCAGACGGTCACGTTCCTCGGGGTCTTCGATAAGCGTACCGATGTCCTCAAGAAGGGTTTCGGTGGGGACGTCGCCGTACCAGTTGGCCTCGCCGAATTCCAGCACCGCGGCATCCTTGGGCAGGATTCCCTCCTGAAAAAACGTGCGGGTCACGGTGTAGGTGATGCGGGAGATAGCCATGTCGAGTCACATAGTATCTCTTAAGGGGTTTCTTCCTTAAGTAGATTCTTCCCTATCCGGTCTCTTTGGAGGGCGGTCAGAGCACCCTCCGGCCAAATAGAAACAATTTGATAGCGGCAAATCTGATTTTTCGGGCAGGCACGGCGCGAAGCGCGATGCCGGAGTATCGGGCAAGAGCCGTAACGCACCCGGAGAGCCGATTTGCCCCACCGAAGGCCGGGTTCTTTTACGCCGTGACGTCGTTGCACTTCTTTGTCGATATCCCGTATCGCCATGCGAAGCGCGCCTGGTCACGGCGTAAAATTATCCCGGTCAAAAGGTTCTATTTGGCCGGAGTGTGCTCTATGGGGATGGAGTAGCGCCAGGCAATCAGGAACCCCCAGACGATCCATATGATTTCCCGCAGCCGCCGTACCAGCGCCACCGCCAGGCCCAGGGACGGCTGGCCGGTGATGGGGGTGATGATCAGCACCATGGCCCCTTCCTGGACGCCGATTCCGGCGGGGATGAAAAACGCCCCCGCGCGCACCAGCTCCACCACCGCCTCAATACACCATGCCTCGGCCATGGAGACGGGATGGCCGAAAAACCACAAGATCAGATAAAGCTCCACCGCGCCCAGCACCCAATTGATGAAAGTGAGCGCCAGCGCCAGGGTGAATTTTCCGTGATCGCCGGCGTAGCTTTCCACCAGCCGGTTGTCCAAATCCTGGATATGATGGAGCACCTCCGCCATCCGCCGCCCGAAGCGCCGCCGCGAGAGCCATTCCCAGACGGCGGAGGTTACCTTCAGACGTTGCACGGCAAAGACCGCCGCGATCCCCACTATCAGAACCGCCAGGCCGATAGCGGCGGCCAGTTCATAAGCCGGTGACAGATAGCCGTAAGCGATGGTGAGGGCCAGCCCGCCGCACAGGAAAACCACCAGGGCTATCAGGTTGGCCGTCTTGGCCACCACCAGGGAGGCCACCCCTTCACGGTAGTCGAGGCCGAGAAATCTCTTCATCAGCACGGCTTTGACCGGTTCTCCGGCAAGACCGACGAAGGGGGTTACCCGGTTCACCGCCGCGCCTACCATGCGCACCTTCCACAATGCGTAAAACCACGTCCAGCTACGCCGAAAGGGGCGGATCAAATACTGCCAGGACAGGGTGTCGGCGAGGAAGGCGGCCATATAGACGCCCAGAACGGCAAGCAGCCCCCATTGGAGATGCTCCATGTGAGCGGCCACTGCCGTCAGGTCGGTTTTGACCACGATGGCGGTGAGTAACGCCAGGCCCAGCAGCAGAAACAGTATACGCAGCGCCTTCATGGGGGGCCTATACGTGGTGGCGACGGAAGCCCTTGACGAACTGGAGCATCCAGTAAGCTTGCGCGCCCAGCGCGCCGGTGGGAAGGAGAATCCACAGGGAATCGGCAAGGGCCAGGGCGAGGACGATGAAACAGAAGTCGGTGCGGATCACCCGCGAGACGTAAATGGAACGGTCGGTGGAGGAGTCCTCGGGTCCGTCTTCCACGAAGCTGCCTTCGCCGCCACCGATGGTGATACCGCTGTCGCGCAGACAATCAATGGCGTAGTTGACGGTTCCGCCCACCGCCGCGATGACACCGCACCACAGCCAGAAGGATTCTTCCGTTCGCGCGCTGATCCCGGCGCCCAGTGCGATAAAGAGCGCGCCATGCACGATCCAGTCGACGAAGGTGTCGAAGCGTTTGCCGAAATCAGAGGCGAGATTTTTCAACCGCGCGATTTCGCCGTCGCAGTTATCGAGAACGTACCCGGCGATGAAAAAGGCGGCACCCGTCAGGGTGGCTTCGGGCCCGCTGTACTGGAACAGCCATGCCGCCAACAGTCCGAAGACCAGGGAGATGGCGGTGATCTGGTTGGGCGTCAGCGCAGAACGGTAAAGCGCCGGGGTAGAAATGTAAGAGAGGTGGCGGACCAGGGGGAAAAGCCTTTGCGGAGGGGGTAAAAGTTCCCCCGGGGGGCTGTCGGGATGCGCCTCGTTCATGTCCTGGCCGTCAGTATTTACGCATCAACGGACAATGAGTTTTTCCACATTTTCACCGAGATCAGATTGATCGAGCGCTTCTTCCTCGGCCAGGGCGCGCAGCATGTTGGTCAGCATCAGGTGCTGGACGAACAGGTCGTGCTGGGGTTCCTGGGAATCGGGCATGGTGGGCGCCTTGTAATAGAAGGACAGCCATTCCTGAATGCCGCTGAGACCGGCGCGCTGTGCCAGGTCCATGAAAAGGATCAAATCGAGGGCAATGGGGGCGGCGAGGATGGAATCCCGGCACAGGAAATTGACCTTTATCTGCATGGACTGGCCCAGCCATCCCTGGATGTCGATATTGTCCCAGCCTTCCTTGGCGTCGCCACGGGGCGGGTAATAATCGATGCGGACCTTGTGGTGGTAGTCGCCGTAAAGTTCGGGATAGAGATCGGGCTGGAGGATGGAATCCAGCACCCGGCCCTTGGAGACTTCCTTGGCCTTGAAAGAGCCGGAATCGTCTAAGACCTCGCCGTCCTTGTTGCCGATGATGTTGGTGGAATACCAACCTTCCAGGCCCAGCATGCGGGCTTGCAGGCCCGGTGCGACGACGGTCTTCATCATGGTCTGGCCGGTCTTGAAATCGCGCCCGCCGACGGCGATGCCTTTTCTGTTGGCGAGATCGATGAGAGCGGGAATTTCCACCGAAAGGTTCGGCGCGCCGTTGGCATAGGGAATGCCGCACATGAGGGAGGCGTAAGCGTAGATCATGGAGGGCGCGATCTCGGGGGCGCTGTCGCGGAGACCCTGTTCGAAGGATTCCAGCGTCTGGTGAACCGGTCCCGGTTCCGAATAAACCTCCGTGGAGCCGCACCAGAGCATCACCGCGCGCTCGAGGTCGTTATCGGCAAGGAACTTCTTGATATCGTCCATCAGCGCCTTGGCCAGGTCCATTTTGCTGGCGCCGGTTTTCACATGGGTGCCCTTGAGGTTACGCACATAAGCCTGGTCGAAAACGCCGCGCCACGGGGCGATGGCTTCGAGCTCGCGGCGCACATTCGACAGCATGTCATGGCCGAGGACGCCCGCGTTGCAGGCGGTCTGATAGGCATTCTCGGGCGTGATGTCCCAGCCGCCGAATACCAGGTCACCGGGTTCCGCCAAATGGACCAGATCCTTGATGGCGACGTAACGGGGAGTCCCGCCGTTGCCGATCTGAATCTTCTGCATCTGGGTCAGCGACCCGATGGGCCGGCCGTGTCCTTTCGCAATAAGGTTCACGCCAGCGATAAGGGTGGTGGCGACCGCCCCCATGCCGGGGATGAGAACGCCGAGACGGCCCTTGGGCGGAGCAATGCCCGCGCTTTGTTTCGAAGGGGGTGTGGTTGGCTTATTCATGGGAACCCATTTTTTAATTTGTCTCCCGGTAGGCGATTACCAGAAGGAATATAAAAAACACTGGCGCTCCCACCGCGGTGAGAGCAAGAAACCAGGCCGCCTTACCAAACGCCGAGAGCAGCACGACCAGATAAATGAAATCACGGCGGGCAAGCGCATCCGCCACTTGCGAAAAACCGCCCCCAGGTCCTTGCGCCACGGAGGTGAAGAGCGGCCCTGATGACTCCTTATGACGCATCGTGCGCCAAAACACAAATCCCGCCGAGGCCAGAGTGCCCAAAACCGCCGCAAAACCCGCCCACAGCGGCCATATTGACTCCGACTCGAGACTCCATCCCACGCCCATGCATGCAAAAACGGCCACGTGGACCAGATTGTCGCCCCAATAATCGAGTATGCCTCCGAGACGCGATTCCTTCATCCGCAGCCGCGCCAGCTCCCCGTCGCAGCCATCGAGGATGGAATGGGCAAGGAACAGCAACGCGCCCGTCACCTGCAGCGCCGGTTGCGACGACAGGAAAAACGGCGCCCCCAGCAGCCCCACGAGAATACTGATGATGGTCATGGCGTTGGCCGATACCCGCGTCGCCGCGATCCGCCTTGTAATAGCCAGGGAAATGGGCCGCGACACAAGGCGGGCCATGACCCCGTCGGTTTCCTTGACCAGGCCGCCAAGCAGCCAGTCCACGGCCTCGGAAACGGTGGTTTCGGGGGTGAGATTCAGCCGCCGCTGTTCACCGAGTTCGCCGAGCCGGCATGAGGAGGCATCGAACATGCCCAGCAAGGTGGCGAATACGTGACCCGCCTCGTCCTGGGAGGAAGAATGGAGGGAAAACGGCCTCTGACCGGGAGTGGTTTCGATCACCGCGGCGGTTCCCGCTTCGAAAATCATTTTTCCCGGTTCCACCGGCATGTGGAGAAGTTCCTGCAACCATTTTTGGTCGGGCAATACATCCCCGGAAAGGACCACGATGCGCCGTGCCGCCATGGTAGGGGCAGGATCATCCGAAGGCGTGATAATACGCTCGAATCCGGCCCGTTCCGCAGTCCGCACCGTGCGGCGGGCAAGGGGCATGCCTAGCAATTCGGTTTCGGGTCCAACCGGGCCGTCATTGCCCGGCGGCAGCACCATGAGAAGGCTCGAAACCGCGTCGATGCTTCCCTGTGCGTTGTCCGTCTCACCATCTGAGGAGGGAGCAAAATTCACGAACGCACCCCTTTTTACGACTTACCGTATGGTGATCCCAGCGGGGCGGGTTCGCGGGCGGGGCGGTAGGTTCCCTTGGAAAGCCGTATTTTTTCACGAGACTCCGCTTCCTCAAGGGATTCGGGCGTATCCACGTCGAGCCAGAATTTACCGGTTACATCGGCGGTCTTGGCGCGGCCCCGTGCGGCCAAATGACGCAGGCCGTCGGAAAGGCCGTGTAGGTTGTTGGCCGCGGCCAGTTCCAGCCCTTCGAAAAGACCCGGGGTACACAGCATGATGCCGGTATCGGCCGCGTCCCAGGTCTCAAGATTCTTGCCGATTTCGCGGATTTGGCCTTCCTCAAGCCGCACCCGGGTGACGTCATCGATGTCGAAAACACCCTCTTTGTCACGGTCCACGGCGAGGCACATTTCCCCGGGCTCCGGAACATGGCGCGTCATGATTTCGGCGATTTCCGGATCGAACATATGATCGGTCATGGTGAGAAAGAAGGTGGCGCTGCCCACATATTCCCTCGCCGCCAGCGCGCTGGTACCGTTTCCTTGTTCCCAGTCGGTGGCGGTAACAGCGTCAATGGTTACGTTATGGCGGCGCGTAATGAGGTCGAAATGGGCCGAAATGGTGTCCGCCTTGTGACCGGTTATGACGACAAAATTCGTGATTCCCGCGCCGTCGCGCAACGCCAGTACCGTGTGTTCGGCCAGGGTTCGTCCGCCCACCTGGACCAGTGGCTTCGGGGTATCGGATCCCGATGTCAGCCGTGACCCCAGCCCGGCGGCGAGAATGACGGCCCTGTCCGGTTCGGTTATGGGCATATGGCGGTTCCTTCCGGCGGTTAATTCTATGAGCAAGCGGTGATCGGCCGCGGATTGCGGAAATACTTACCCTTGAACGGTGCTGGCCGGGTGTTGGGGTGAATGTTCCTGAGTGGGGGGGGCTCAGAGCGTTACGTTTAATTTCCCTGAAAGCGTCCTCGATTGATGCCGTCCAACGTTATAACCATTATGGCCGGCAAAGCCATTAATATCGGGTTAACCATAACCCTGTTTGCCGGGTCCGGATTCCAGATCCTGTGTTTTAAGTCAAATAAAAACTATTAAAAACATATGGATATATATAAAACTTAATATTTTAGATAGCTCTCTTGATTGCCCGAAAATTTGCCTTACATGGTGAGTGACGGAGGCCACCAATTGGCTCCGTCACCGTGACGGGCCTGATCATTTGATAGGTCTGAAATGACACCATCGCTCATCAAGGAGGATGAATTATGAGTCTTATTGATTTTTCACCCCTGTTCCGTTCCACCGTCGGGTTCGACCATTTGGCCCGGCTCGCCGAAGAGGCTTTGGATGCTGGTAGCGGAGCGTCCTACCCCCCCTATAATATCGAGCGCCAGGGCGACCATGCCTATCGCATCACCCTGGCCGTGGCTGGTTTCGGCGAGGAGGAGCTGAACGTGGAGGCCCGCGAAAACGCCCTTGTGGTTTCCGGCGAGAAAGCAGAAGAAGGCGAAGAGACCGCCTATCTCTTCAAGGGAATCGCGGGACGCAATTTCAAGCGTGTCTTCCGCCTTGCCGACCATGTGAGGGTTGACGGCGCCAATCTTGTAAACGGCATGTTGACTATCGACCTCGTGCACGAGATTCCCGAGGAGAGAAAGCCCCGGCGCATCGCCATCGGCTCGCAAGCCGGAGGGCTGGTCTCGAAGACGAAAAAGCTCTTTGAGAATACCAGCGAAAAAGCCGCTTAGTTTCCCAGTCCGATCACAATTTGGCGGGCGCCGTTCCCTGTAGGTTTCCTGTAGATTTCTTGGGGGGGGACGGCGCCCGTTGGCTTTTTATGGTCACAGATCTTTTTGGGGTTCTTTTTTATTGCCGGCGATCTGGCCTATAATCGAATACCGGTATTCACATCAGGAGGTCCGCTATGTCTGACGAAGCCGCTTCGCCGGAACAGATGAAGCAAGCCATCAACATGAATATGGAGGCTTTCAAGACTCTGCTTCCGGGCCTTCTCGAGACCGATAAGGGCCGTTTTGCCCTTATCCGCAATGGCGCGCTGGTCCAGACCTTTGAGACCATGGCCGAGGGCGCCCGCTATGCCAACAAGACCTATCCCGACGGGCTGTACATCAACGTGAAGGTGGCGGAAGGCAGCGTTTAGGCCCCCCAGCCAAGGAATATCTGTTCTGCTGCGGCGTTCGCCGGCGGTATGTTCCGGGGAGGGTTTTCAGTCCCTTTTTATCTCCACGATGCGTCTAATACAGGGATGCTTTCTGTTTCTTTAGCTCCGCCATGTGGTTCTGCATGGGCAGTGATTCCTGGAATGCCCACATGACCTTTTTCACGAATTCCGCGAAGCGCGCCCTGAGGGTTTCATCGTCATCCAGCTTCAGGCATTCATGGGTGTTCCAGTACACCCCTTCGATGAGCTTTCCGCTGCGGGAATCGTGAAACTCGGCATGCATGGCGATCCTCACCCCATCGGGTTCGCAGCATTTGAAGATCAGCTCTCCGTCGATGACGATATCGGGAATGCTCCAGCGGCCCATGCGTACTGTGGTGCGCTCGTCATAGGCACCGCTCATCTGCTCTTTCATGATCGCAAGCAGTTGACGGACGCCGACCGGATCGCTTCCGGTGATGCCGCCATAGCGGCTTCTTTTTCCTTCTTCGGCGAGCTTGCTGTTGACCATGTTCATATAGGCGAGCAACTGGTGAAGGATTTCGCCTTTGACGGTTTCCCCCTGGGGACGGCATTTCAGAAGTTTACAGTCGCAGCAGATGGCGTAAGGCTTGGTCTTGAAGGGCAGGATGGTGGCGTGAATTTTCTTTGACGGCTGGGTGAGGGCTTCGGGAAGCAGGACTTTCCGGTATCCGTGTCCTTCCAGGGGGGCGCCATCGGCCGTGCGCCAGTCCATATCGTCGCTTTCTTCCTCCAGCGTAATCGTTTCACAGCAGTCGGTTTCGGTTGTCTCAAAAGTCTCGGTGGTCTCGGGGCCGTCTCCGCCGAAGGTTTCCTCTCCGCCGCCCGGTGTCTGCAGCGGCTGCGGGAGAATCAGGTTCTTTTTCTTATCTTCCTCAATGACCACGAGATGACCGCCGAGATTTCTGATCTGGTCGCCGAGCTTGCCGAAGTCAGGGTCGCGCTCGGCGGGTTCGGAGATGACCTCTTCGTAGCCCAGATGTTCCTTGGCCCGTTCCTTCGAGTACTGCATTTCCTCGCGGGCCTTGCGGCCGTAATCCTCGGGAACGGGCTTGTAATCGCCCTGTTCGGGGGGTGTGGAGGTGTCGCCAGAGGAAGAAGGCTGGTCGGTAAACCCTTCGGGAACGGCCTCCTCGGTCAGGGCCGGTGCCGGCTCTTCGATGATCTCGGTTTCACTCCAGCTGCATTCATCCAGTTCGCTGCCGTCGTCATAGACCCATCTCTGGCAGGGATTGCCGTCGGTGTCGGTATAGGTGGTGTGGCTCAGCAAATTGGCGGCGATGAGGGCGTGGGGGGCGAGCCCCAGCGCGCAAAGGGTCAAGACCAGCAGGCTGTAACGAGCGAAAAGGACCATGCTCCCGCCTTTCTTCCGTCGAAGTTTCTACGGTGAAAGTCACGGCGCCCAGGTGGATTATCAGTCGAATTATCGGGCGAATTATCGGGTGGAAAAATCCTTGCATATCCGGGTGGCGAATTCAATGGAGGCGGCTCGCTTGAGCGCCGTACATGGACAAAGCGCTGTATGCGGGTGCGGGTCGCCGGGCGGGGAGGCGTACGGCCTCCCGTAACGTCTTATTCACCCGTGGATTATGCCGGTGGCCTATAGGGGGCGGATTATTTTGGCAGGAAGATGAAGTTCTTCACGTAGGGCCCGGCGCCGGTCCCCTCGCGTGGTCTGATCTGGTGGTCCTCCACGGAAAAGCGGCTGAGACTCCTCAAGACCCCGTTTTCCAGGAAAAACCCCCGGTAATCGAGACCTTCCAACAGGGAAAACACCTCCGCCGCCGCATCGCCCGCATGGGCGAATTCGTTCTCAATGAAGAGATTGGGGCGGTCGCGCCTGAGGGTTTCCGTGGCCCCAGCGAGTACGCCTTTTTCATGGCCCTCCACGTCGATTTTGATAAAACCGATATTGTCCAAGCCGAGGTCGTCAATGCGGCTGCCCGGCACCTTGACCACCCCGGTGGCCATCCCGGAACCATCATCACGCTCACGGTCGAGTCCGGCGCCGTTGCTGGACCATCCCTTGCGGCCCTTGGGCACCACCAGTTCCACCTCTTGCGTGTGGTCGGTGAGCGCCATCTGGTAGAGGGTGACGTTCCTGTCGGCGACATGTTGCAGGATGCGAAAGGGGATGGGGTTGGGCTCGAAGGCGTGCACATGGGGGCAGTAGCGGGAAAGGAAATAGGTAAACAGGCCGAGATTGGCGCCCACGTCGAGGCTGATGCGCGCGGGGTCGACGATGAATTTGAGAATTCCCATCTCGGGATCGATCCGCGTCATGTATTTGTGGGAGCGATAACGGTAATAGCCGCGGAAGGGAACATAGCGGAACTTGAAATCGAGGCGGATGTCGTTGATGACATCGCGCAGGGTTTCCCGGGGAAGCTGTCTCGGAGAAAGGGTCATGGCCATTGTTGTATGTTCGTTAGAGGCGCGGAAGGACAGGGGGGTTGTCCGGGGGTTTAAGAGGAGGCGCCCGAGAAGGTATCATTGAAGGATACTATCATCGCCGGGGCCATGACGGCTACCGCCATACTAGGAAATACGCCTCAAACCATGTCGCAAGAACGGCTCCCGCCCCAGCTCTCTGAAACCGTGACTCCGCGCCCGCCGCTGTTGAGGGCGCTGATGGCCCAGCTCATTTCCGCGGTCCTGGTGCTGGCTATTGCCTGGTCGCTGGAGGCGGGCGGCGCGGTGGCGAGTATCCATACGCCTCTGACGGTGAAGCTCCTTGCCCAGGGTGTTCTCGCCGCCCTGATCGGACGCCGTTTCGGCCTTTCCCCGTGGTGGTTTCCCCTGCACATGGTATTTCCCTGGGCGGTGGCGGCGACCCTTTATCTTCCCGTTCCCTCATGGGTCTATCTCGGTGTTTTTCTGGTTCTTCTGATGGTTTTCTGGAACAGCGCCGTGGGGCGGGTGCCGCTCTATCTCAGCAACCGTAAAACCTGGGCGGCGCTGGCCGAGTTGCTTCCGGAAAAACAGGACCTGGTCTTGGCCGATCTCGGCAGCGGGCTGGGCGGAACGCTTCTGTTTCTCGCGCGCCGCCGCCCCCAGGGACGTTTCCACGGTATTGAATCGGCGCCCCTGCCGTATCTTTTATCGCGCCTGTGGTTGCTGGCCTTGAGAATATTTGGCTCCGGCTCCGGTAATGTGAAGCTGAGCTATGGCGATTTCTGGGACCACGACCTTTCCGATTATGATGTGGTGTATAGTTTTCTCTCACCGGCCCCCATGCGCGGGCTTTATGAAAAGGCCCGCGGGGAAATGCGGCCGGGAAGCCTGTTCATCAGCAATTCTTTCACCGTTCCCCAGATCGACCCCGATCAGGTGGTGAGCGTGGCCGACCGCCGTGACACCCGGCTTTATATCTGGCGCATGTGAGGCATCAGCTTTGCGGTGAGGCCTTACAGTGGGTTCGTGGTGGCTTCACCGCAATGACGGCGGCGGGGAAATAGATACAATTTTATACAAACTGATGGGGAACCCTTTGGGATTACTTAGTTTTTATTGAATTGAGATGGATTTTAGTGTAGGATGCTCTTTAAATAATTCTCACTCCCCCTCCAGGTAGGACGGCGGACACGTTGGAGGGTGCGGAAATGGTTAATTTAAACCCCAATATAGTAACCAGAGATTCCGGTGTCTCTTCCACCACCGGTGAGTCGTTTCGGGGTAAGGAAAAGCTCAGTCCTGTCCTTGAGAACCGGAGAGAAGATGACCAGCGCCTTGGGGTCACATCCGGGGGCGTGGGCGAGGAAATCTTCGATGTTGCCCAGACCAGCCGCCAGGAAGAGGTGGGCCGGGAACGCCGGGACAGATTCGACCGCGTTGGAGATTTCCAGCATTCCGAGCGCAATGTCCATGATCAGGTTCTTCTCAGCCGTGA
>JADHSZ010000017.1 GCA_016776635.1 Alphaproteobacteria bacterium | reverse complement strand
ATCCCGACGTGGAGCTGTCGCACATGTATGTGGACAACGCCGCCATGCAGCTGGTGCGCAACCCCAAACAGTTCGATGTGATGGTCACCACCAATATGTTCGGCGACATTCTCTCCGACTGCGCCGCCATGCTCACCGGATCGCTGGGTATGCTGCCCTCGGCCTCGCTGGGCAAAAAGAGCGCGCAAGGACGCATCCCCGGCATGTATGAACCGGTCCATGGCAGCGCCCCGGAAATCGCGGGCAAGGACCTGGCCAACCCGCTGGCCACCATTCTGAGCTTCGCCATGATGCTGCGCTATTCCTTCGATGACGCCGCCAATGCCGATACCCTGGAAGCGGCGGTCAAGAAAGTGCTGGCGGGCGGCGCACGCACCGCCGACATCATGGAAGCGGGCGCGAAGCAAGTCTCCACCACCGAAATGGGCGACGCCATCCTCGCCGAGCTGGAAAACACGGCTTCGTGAAATAGGGGCGCCTAAAGCGGCGGCGGGCTTGAAAAGCCGGGGTTGCGGGCGTAAGTCATAGGCCGCGAACACAAAAAAACAAGAGGACATAATGGGCTTTAAGGTCGCCATAGTGGGCGCCACCGGAAACGTGGGCCGCGAAATGCTGCAGACCCTTGCCGAGCGGGAGTTCCCCGCCGACGAGGTGGTGGCGCTTGCCTCCGACCGTTCGGCCGGGCGCGAGGTCTCCTTCGGCGAGGACAAGGTGCTCAAGGTAGAGGCCCTGGACGACTATGATTTTTCCGGCACCCATATTGTTCTTTCCTCGCCCGGAGCCAAGACGGCGGCGGCGTTTGCGCCACGGGCCACCAAAGCCGGGGCCGTGGTCATCGACAACAGTTCCCACTTCCGCATGGACGAGGACGTGCCGCTGGTGGTGCCCGAGGTCAACGGCGAGGCCATCGCCGGTTATACGGCGCGCAATATCATCGCCAATCCCAACTGTTCCACCATCCAGATGGTGATGGCGCTGAAACCCCTGCATGACCTGGCGCCCATCAAGCGCGTGGTGGTGGCGACCTATCAGTCGGTGTCGGGCGCCGGACGCGAGGCCATGGACGAGCTCTTTAACCAGACCCGCGCCGTCTATGTGAACGACCCCATTGAAAAGGCCAAATTCACCAAACAGATCGCCTTTAACGTGATCCCCCATATCGACGTCTTTCTTGACGACGGCGCCACCAAGGAAGAGTGGAAAATGGTGGTGGAAACCAAGAAGATCATCGATCCCGGAATCGAGGTCCAGGCTACCTGTGTGCGGGTGCCGGTCTTCATCGGCCATGGCGAGGCGGTGCATGTGGAATTTGAAAGCGCGCTGTCCGAGGATGATGCGCGCGAGGCCCTGAGGGAGGCGCCGGGGCTGGCGGTGGTGGATCACCGCGCCGATGAGGGCTATGTGACGCCGCAGGAATGCGCCGGGGAAGACCTGGTCTATGTGAGCCGCATCCGCAATGATGCCAGTGTCGAACACGGGCTGGCCATGTGGGTGGTGGCCGACAATTTGCGCAAGGGCGCGGCGCTCAATGCCGTGCAGATCGCCGAAATTCTGGCGGCCAAGCATCTGTAGGACGTAAGACGTTAGACGTAAGGATCGAGAGGAACTTATGAGCGACCTGACCGCCAATTTCACCGCCGAAGCCTCGGAAAAATGCTTCAAGAGCCGCTATTTCGAGGATTACCACGTGGGCGACGAGATCGTTCATGCGCTGCCGCGCACCATCACCGAGGGCGACGCCGCCGTTTATATGGCGGTGACGGGATCGCGCTTCGCCCTCCACTGCTCCGACGAATACGCCCGCGCCATGGGCTACGCCAGCGCCCCCATAGACGACATGCTGGCCTTTCACATGGTGTTCGGGCGCACGGTGCCTGACATCTCGCTCAATGCCGTGGCTAATCTGGGCTATGCCGGAGTCACCTTCGGGGTGCCTGTTTATGCCGGGGATACGGTCAACGCCAAGTCCACCGTGATCGGGGTCAAGGAGAACTCCAACGGCCGCACCGGCACCGTCTATGTGCATTCCACGGGATGGAACCAGAAGGGCGAGGTGGTGCTGGACTATACCCGCTGGGTCATGATGCGCAAAAAGGACGAATCCTCACCCGCCCCCGAAGCGGTGGTGCCCGGCGACCTGCCCGATCACGTGGCGGTGGAGAACCTGCACATCCCCGAAGGGCTCGACGTGAGCAAATGGGACGGAGAAGTAACGGGGTCGGACGCCTTTTTTGACGATTATGAGGTAGGCGAGAAAATCCACCACCTCGACGGCCAGACCATCGAGGAGGCCGAACACCAGATGGCGACCCGGCTTTACCAGAACAACGCCCGCGTTCATCTCAACCAGCATGTGGAGAAACAGGGGCGTTTCGGCCAGCGCATCGTCTATGGCGGTTATATCATTTCACTGGCGCGCGCCATTTCCTGTAACGGGCTGGCCAACGCCTTCCGCGTGGCGGCCATCAATTCGGGACGCCATGCCGCGCCCAGCTTCGCCGGCAACACCATCTACGCCTGGTCGGAGATTCTCGACAAGATGGACATCCCCGGACGCAAGGATGTGGGCGCGTTGCGATTACGCACCCTGGCCTCGAAAGACGAATCGGAAGCCCAGTATCCCGACAAGGAGAGCCGGGAATTCCCCGAGAATATCGTGCTAGATCTCGATTACACGGTGCTGATTCCACGCCGTTAGAGTCTATTCCACTTGCGTGGACGCCTGCTCCGGCCCACTCCCCCTCCCGGCCACCCAAAGTCTACGATTCCGTGGATGACCGGGAGGGGGTGCGGGCCGACACAGGATCACAGAGCCGCGGAAAGCCGCTCTGGGCAACCATTTCAGCCGTTAAGACAGATTTAAGAGATGGAAGATAAAGTAGAGGCGTCAGGTGCGCGGCTTGGAAGGGAAGGTCTGCGCTATGTATCCGGGAGACCCGGATACTCCTGACGCCTCTGTAGAGCCCGTGAAGGCCCCGTGGCGAATGAAAGAAACGGGCAACCCGACCACCCATTCAAACCTTCATGCGGTTTGTGCGCCCCAGATGTACACGCCCCGCGGTCTAAATGGGCGACCATCCCAATGCCGAATCCGAAAACCCGGCACCTAAGATACTTGCCCGTATAAGGAAGACCTTTCCCCCGCTTCTGGTGCCGTCCGCCTGACAGACGGGATTCCGGCGTGAGCCGGACCCCCATCTGGGGTGGAAACACCTGAAAGCCGGGGGGACCTCCCCCCCTGGCGACCGAATTCCCCCATGCATCACACATAAGGGAAAACAATCGTCATGACGATCGGGCCTGCGGTTTCCCGGCAAACCCAATTCCGGAATATTTCCCTGTTTCAACCGTAGACCGCTTTACCGGGCAGCAGCCGAAACTCGAAAAACACGCCGGAACTTTCATGCGCCGCGTAGAGTATAAGGCGAAATCCGAGTCCCAAATCAATAATAATATGAAGTAATCATCAAATTTCTTGTGAGTAAAAAGTATAGAAGCACACATTTTATCCACAAGTTATCCACAGGTTTATTCTTGTGCACTGATAATACACAATAAAACACGAGGAAATAATGCCTGTTTTCAGGCCTCCATGGTTATTGTACTGCGGCGGGTATCCACCGCCCGGTCACCACGGGTCCATCACGGGGCGGATTGCGGGGCGGATTGCGGCCCTTACCGTGATTAACCCCGTGAATTATGCGGAGAAATGAGCCGTTTGAGTTGATGGGCCCGAGTCCACAATCCAGAGCGGTTCAGGATTGACTGCGCCCCGGCGCGTGCCTCACAATCAGCGCCCGTGATTGGTGCCGGGCCCTTTCCGGACCTCAATTAGTGGTTGCCGTCCGGCAATCTCCGCCCACAGAACCCACAGAAACCCCCGCAGAGACCCCCCGTAGAGAAACTACAGAGAAATCACAGAAAAACCATGGCCACCAGTAACCGCCCCCTGTCCCCGCATCTGCAGGTCTATCGGCCGCAGATCACGTCGGTGCTTTCCATTCTGCACCGCATTACCGGTGTGGCGCTGGCCGTGGGCGCGCCGTTGCTGGTGTGGTGGCTGGCCGCCGCCGCAATAGGGCCCGAGATCTTCGCAACCACGCGCGCCTTCTGGGGGTCATGGTTCGGACAAGTGCTGTTGTTGGGCTGGACCTTCGCCCTGTTCTTTCACCTGTGCAACGGCATCCGGCATCTGGCCTGGGACCTGGGATACGGCTTTGACCTGGGCACCGCCACCCTTACCGGCTGGCTGGTGGTAGCGGGAGCGGCGGGCCTGACACTGGCGACCTGGTTTTTTGCCTATTCGGTTAGCGGAGTCCTGTCATGAGCGGCGCCGGCGCCAACGGCGGACAGAACGGGGCGGCGGAGAGCGGCGTTTCCCACTGGTGGGGACAGCGCCTTACCGCCATTCTTCTGGTGCCCCTGGCGCTGTGGTTCACGGCCTCTTTCGTCACCCTTTCGGGGGCCGGACTGGTCCTGGTGCGGCAGTGGATCGGCGCGCCGGTGACGTCCCTGTTCCTGGCCATTTTCATGGCCTCTCTGTTCCGCCACATCCAGCTGGGACTCGAGGTGGTGGTTGACGACTATGTTCACGGCCCCACCCACAACCGGGCCGCAACGGCCTCTATTCGGATCGGCTGTATCCTTTGTACTGCGGTGGCGTTGCTGTCGATCCTGGTGATCTATCTCGACGGCCGGGGATAGCGGGCATGTCCTACGAAATTATCGATCACAACTATGACGTGGTTATTGTCGGCGCCGGCGGGGCGGGCCTGCGCGCCACTTTGGGCATGGCCGCCGCCGGGCTGAAAACCGCCTGTGTCACCAAGGTCTTCCCCACCCGCAGCCATACCGTAGCCGCCCAGGGCGGGATCAGCGCCGCCTTGGGGAATATGGGCGAGGACGACTGGCGCTGGCACATGTACGACACGGTCAAGGGCTCCGACTGGCTCGGCGACCAGGACGCCATCGCCTATATGTGCCGCGAGGCGCCACAGGCGATAATCGAGCTTGAACATCTCGGCGTGCCCTTTTCGCGCACCCCCGAGGGCAAGATTTACCAACGCCCCTTCGGCGGCATGACCACCCATTTCGGCGAGGGCACGGCGCAGCGCACCTGCGCCGCCGCTGACCGCACCGGCCACGCCATCCTCCATACCCTTTATCAACAATCGCTGCGCCACGAGGCCGAATTCTTCGTTGAGTTCTTCGCCTTCGACCTGATCATGGACGAGAACGGAGTCTGTCGCGGAGTCATGACCTGGAACCTCGATGACGGTACCATCCACCGTTTCCAGGCCAAAATGGTGGTGCTGGCCACCGGCGGATACGGCCGCGCCTATTTTTCATGCACCTCGGCCCATACCTGTACCGGCGACGGCGGCGGCATGGTGTTGCGCGCCGGGCTGCCGTTGCAGGACATGGAATTCACCCAGTTTCATCCCACCGGAATCTATGGCGTCGGCGTGCTTATCACCGAGGGCGCGCGTGGCGAGGGCGGATTCCTCACCAATGCGCAGGGCGAGCGCTTCATGGAACGCTATGCCCCCCATGCCAAGGATCTGGCCTCGCGCGACGTGGTCAGCCGCTCCATCACCATGGAGATTCAGGAAGGACGCGGCTGTGGGCCGAAGAAGGACCATGTGCACCTCAATCTCAGCCATATCGATCCGGCGGTACTGCACGAACGCCTGCCGGGAATTTCCGAATCAGCGAAAATCTTCGCCGATGTGGACTTGACCCGCGAACCCATCCCCATCCAGCCCACGGTGCATTACAACATGGGCGGTATTCCCACCAATATTCACGGCGAGGTTCTGGCCCCCACCGAGAGCGACCCCGACGCCGTGGCGCCCGGCCTCATGTCCATCGGCGAGGCGGCCTGTGTCTCGGTACACGGCGCCAACCGGCTGGGCTCCAACTCGCTGCTCGATCTCGTGGTATTCGGACGCGCCGCAGCCCTGCGCTGTGCCGAAATCATCGATCCCGGAGCCGCCCCGAAACCCCTGCCCAAGAATGCCGGGGAGATGGCGCTGGCCCGCCTCGACAAGGCCCGCAACGCCAGCGGCGGCACCTCCACGGCGGAACTTCGCATTGAACTGCAACACTGTATGCAGACCTTCGCCCCGGTCTTCCGCAGCGGTGCGCTGATGACCGATGGCCTGGCCAAGCTCGAACATATCTGGCGCCAGCGCGGCGACCTCGCCATTCACGACCGTTCGTTGATCTGGAACAGCGACCTGGTGGAGGCCCTGGAATTCGACAATCTTCTGGAACAGGCGCAGGTGAGTCTGACCTGTGCCTTCAACCGTACCGAAAGCCGCGGCGCCCATGCCCGCGAGGATTACCCCGAGCGCGACGATGATAATTGGATGAAACATTCGCTCGCCTGGCTCGACGCCAAGGGCAAAGTCAGCACCGGCTTCCGCCCGGTCTGTCTCGACCCCAAGACCGGGGACGTGGAGAGTATTCCACCCAAGGCCAGAGTCTATTAGGATCAGGAACCGGGCATGACCATATACGGACAAGCCGGCCACAGGGCCGCAACAGGGGAAACCGTCACATGGTAGAATTCATGCTGCCGCCCAATTCCAGGGTAAGGCCGGGCAAGACCTATCCCGCGTCACGCGCGGCTACCAACACCAAGACCTTTCACATCTATCGCTGGGAACCCAACAGCGGCGACAATCCGCGTCTCGACAGCTATGAAATCAACCTCGACGATTGCGGCCCCATGGTTCTCGATGCCCTGATCACCATCAAGGACAAGGTGGACTCTACGCTCACCTTTCGCCGTTCCTGCCGCGAGGGCATCTGCGGTTCCTGCGCCATGAATATCGACGGCACCAATACCCTGGCTTGTCTCAAGCCCATTTCCGAGGTCAAGGGCGAGGTCAAGGTCCATCCCCTGCCCCATATGCCGGTGGTCAAGGATCTGGTGCCCGACTTAAGCGAGTTCTATGACCAATACGCCTCGATCCAGCCCTGGCTGCAGACCGACGACACCCCGGCAGCGGACAGCGAACGGCTGCAGTCTCCGGAAGAACGGGCGGAGCTGGACGGGTTTTATGAATGTGTGCTGTGCGCGTCGTGCTCCACCGCCTGTCCCAGCTATTGGTGGAACAGCGACAGGTTTTTAGGCCCCGCCATCCTGTTGCAGGCCTATCGCTGGATCGCCGACAGCCGCGACCAGGCCCGTGAAAAGCGGCTCGACCAGCTCGACGATACTTTCAAGCTCTATCGCTGTCACACCATCATGAACTGTACCAAGACCTGTCCCAAGAATCTCAACCCCGCCCGCGCCATCGCCGAGATCAAGAAACTGCTTCTCGAACGCGCCTGATGGCGGGGGAGAAGAAAATTACCGAACATCCCCGCCCCCGATGAAGAAGGACCTTCTTTATATTCTCGCCGCCGTATATGAATCCGGCGCGCTGGAACCCGACCCGGTGCAGCAACGGGTGGCGGAACGGCTTCAGCACCTTTACGAACATCTCAAGGAATACCGCCCGGCCTTCAACAAAAAATTCTGGCAGCGCCGTCCGGGGCAGCGCATCGTCACGCCCAGGGGCATCTATATCTGGGGCGGCGTGGGCCGGGGCAAGTCCATGCTGATGGACATGTTCTTCGCCCTGGCCCCGGTGCGGGCCAAGGAACGGGTCCATTTCAACGCCTTCATGCAGGACATCCACGCCCGCTTCCACGCCAAAAAGTCCGCCCGCGACCCCATTCCCGCCATCGCCCGGGAGATCGCGAAAAAGACATGGCTGCTGTGTTTCGATGAATTCCAGGTCACCAATATCGCCGATGCCATGATCCTGGACCGCTTCTTCACCGCCCTTTTCGACCTCGGCGTGGTGGTGGTGGCCACCTCCAACCGCCCCCCCGACGACCTTTATAAGGACGGCCTTCAGCGCGAGCGCTTCCTTCCCTTTATCGATCATCTGAAAGAGCATCTGGACGTGGTGACGCTGGACAGCGACACCGATTACCGCCTGCTGGGTGAGGAAGACGCCGATACGGTCTATCACGCGCCGCTGGACGAGGCCGCAAGCAATGCCCTGGACAGTGACTTTGACGCGCTGACGGAAGGCGCCAAGGCGCGCACCGCCACCCTGAAAATAAAGGGGCGCAAGCTGAAGGTGCCGGCGGCGGGCGGCGTGGCCCGCCTGTCATTTGCCGATTTGTGCGAGAATCCCCTGGGCGCCGCCGATTACCTGGCCCTGGCCGAAGCCTTTCACACCCTGGTGCTTTCCGGCATTCCGCGCATGGACCCGGACATGCGCAATCAGGCGCATCGCTTCACCGTTCTTGTGGATTCCCTGTATGAACATACGGTCAATCTGGTGTGCTCGGCCGAGGCGCTGCCGCAGGATCTCTATGAAAAAGGCGATGGCAGTTTTGAATTCGCCCGCACCGTCTCGCGCCTGATGGAAATGCAGTCACGGACCTATCGCGAAACACCGCACCTGACGCTGGCCACAGAGACGGGAGAGAAGGCGGGCTGGGACACAAGTTAGATTCGGGGGTTAAGTCTGGGAAAGAAGCACCCGGTTGCGTCCTGCCTCCTTGGCCTCGTAGAGGGCTTTATCGGCCCGTTTCACAAGATCGTTGGCGCTGTCATCTTCGCAGAACGTGGCGATGCCGCAACTGAAGGTGACGGAGAAGGTGGCGTCCTTGGCCGAAAGGACAATCCCGGCAAAATCCTCGCGAATCCCCTCAAGAACCCCCTTCGCCGCCTTGCCGTCGGTATCGGGGAGAATGATGGCGAATTCCTCGCCGCCGTAACGTCCGCAGGTATCGGATCTGCGCAACCGCTGTTCAAGCATCTGTGACAGGGACAGAATCACATGATCGCCCATTTGGTGGCCGTATGTGTCGTTGACCGATTTAAAGTGATCGAGGTCCACCATGGCGAAGGAAAGAGATGTCTTTTGCCGCTGTGAACGAAAGACCTCGGTTGCAAGCTGTTCCTTGATGCGGGTGTGATTGTAGAGCCCGGTCAGGCTGTCCCGCACCATGAAACCACGCATCACCCTGGCGCAGGCGATGCGGCTCGACACCGCGGACACCAGATGCGCCCCGTCCACGGGCTTGGTGAGAAAATCATCCCCGCCCAGGCCCATGGCCTTTTGCTGTTTTTCCGGCCGCGATTCGCTGGAAAGAAAAACGATGGGAACGCCCGCCAGCGAATCCCGCTGGCGCAACACCTGGGCCAGCTCATACCCGGTACAGCCGGGCATATAGAGATCCATGAGAACCAGCTCGGGCTCTATGTCATGAAGTGATTCCATGACAAGCAGGGGGTCATGAATGGCGCGCACGGTCATTCCCGCCTGTTTGAGAATCAGGGCGTAATGACGGGCGAGATGTTCCTCGTCATCCACCACAAGCACCCGGAACGGCTCATGTTCTTCCGGGGGCGCGGTCAGTTCCTCGAGCTTGCGAATGAAACGCCCAAAATTCAAAGGCGCGAGAAAATAGGCGCTGGCGCCGTCCCGCACCGCCAGCAGCCGGTTCTCCATGGTGCCGTCCCCCGCAACCGCCATCAGGGGAATGTACCTTTGCCTCAGCGCGTCGGGGAAAGGGACGGAGTCCTTGCCCACCACGGCGGTCAAATCCACCACCACCGCCGCCGGATGGTTTTCCAGGGCCGATTCGTAAGCCTCGGCAAGAGAGGAAAAGACTTCCACGTCATAGCCAAAATGCCGGCTCTGCTCGATAATATTTTCACGATCTCCGGAGTCTTCCGTCACCAGATAGAGAAGCCGGACCCCCGGCGCCTCGACCGGGGACGAACCGGACACAGCCGTTTCTTTGTCAGGATCGAGAGAAACGCCCGCCAGCGCCGAAAGATGCGCCTCGATTTCACTCCGGATTTCAGGGCTGGGCGCCACATCTTCCTCGATCAGGGGGATGAGGGAATTTTCCGCCGCCCGTGCTTTTTCGCTTATTTCCGTGAAGCCGAAGGTGGCGCCGGAACCGGCTAGGCTGTGCACCATCAGACGCAGTGAAGACATGTCTTCGAGGGCCCAGTCCACCTGGTCCGTGGCAGCTGCGTCGCCATCGTTCATGCGATTCCAGCATTCCTCGATGTCGTGGATTTTTCCCGGAAAAACCTCCACATACTGGCGGCGCAAAACCGCCATCTGTTCCTCCATAGAAGCAGAATCAGCCATTCCGTCCTTCCCAGATTTCAGTAATCTGCGCCGCGAGATTCATGGGGTCGAAGGGCTTGGCAATCACATCCAGCGCACCCAGCGCCTTCAGATTGGCCACCTCCTCGGCCTGTACCTTGGCAGTGACGAAAACCGCCGGCGTTTCCGCCAGACCGGGAATCGTACGCAGCGCCGACAGGGTGCATGGCCCGTCCATTTCCGGCATCATCACATCGAGAACAAACAGATCCGGAGCAAATCCGGGCGCCTTTTCCAGGGCCTCGGCCCCGGACGAGCAGATCTCCACGGTAAACCCGCCCACGGCCTCCAGGGCGAGTCTGGCTACGGCCTGGATATCGGGTTCGTCCTCCACGTAGAGGATGCGCGTCAGTGATTCGTTCATTTCGGAATTCCTTCGTCGTGGACGCCGGCAGAAGCCGCCGCCGATTTTTTATCCTCATCCCACAGGGGCAACTCGAAATAAAAGGTGGTTCCCTTGCCTTCCTTGGTCTTGAAACCGATGGTTCCGCCCAGCCTGTCCAGGATCGCCTTGCAGATGCTTAAGCCCAGCCCGGTACCGCCCTTGGCCCGCGTGTCGGAACTGTCGGCTTGGGCGAATTTCTGGAACATTCTTCGTTTGAATTCCTCTGGTATGCCCGGCCCGCTGTCGGTGACGCTGATCTGCACCCCGTTATCGGTACTAACGGCGGAGATAACCACCTCGCCGCCCTTGGGCGAGAACTTGGCGGCATTGGAAATGAGATTCGCAAACACCTGGGCCAGGCGGTCGGGGTCGGCCGCCACCGTGGCCTCCCAGGCTTGGCTGTCGATAGCGTCTTCGGACACAAGGCGCGCATGGTATTGTTCCGCGTAGGACAGGTTGGATTCGATGGCGCCCCTGATGGCGGTGGCAACTTTTACCGGGGCGATATCGAAGTCCATTTCGCCGTATTCGATTTTTTCGACGTCGAGAATATCGTTGATAAGCTTTATCAGGCGATCGGCGTTGTTGTGGGCGATATCGAGGAGCGAAGACGCCTCGCCGGGAATGTCGCCCGTGGCCCCGCCCCGGATCAGCCCCAAAGATCCCATGATGGAGGTCAGCGGCGTACGCAGTTCGTGGCTGACGGTGGAGATGAACTCGTTCTTCATGCGGTCCACCTTCTTGCGCTCGGTGATATCGCGCACGATTCCGGTAAACATACGCCTGCCGCCCACAACCATTTCACCAACTGCAAGCTCCAAGGGGAAGGTGCTGCCGTCGGAACGCTGTCCTTCTACCTCGCGGCCAATACCGATGATTCTGGCCTCGTTGGTGCGCCTGTAATTATCGAGATAGCCGTCATGTTCGCCGTGATAGGGCTCGGGCATGAGCACCTTGACGTTACGGCCTATGATCTCCTCTGACAGATAGCCGAAGATTTGTTCCGCCGCCGGGTTAAAGCTTTCGACCTGCCCCTGATCATCAATGGTGATGATGCCGTCCACCACATTATCCACCACCGCCCGGATACGGCCCTCGCTGTCGCGGAGGTTCGCTTCGGCGCGTGCCCTGTCGGCGATCTCGCGCACCAGTCCGCGCAACAGCCACAGCAACAGGATCAGAGTAATCAGAAGCACCGGCAGGAACAGCATCCCCTGGCGCACCGAGTTGCGCCCGTCGATAATGGTGGCGGTCATGGTCTCGCTTATGCGCGCCTCGTTCCACAGACGCTCGAGGGTGGTAATGGCCGCCAATGCGGGACCGTCGTCCACCGCCACCAGCGGGTCGGTCTGGTTTGGCGTGCGGCCGAGAGCCACAGATTCCCTGGCCACCGCCAGTTTCGACCGGTACTGGTCAACCACCTCTTCCAGGGCCTGCAGGGCGCGGGACTCTTCTTCGCCCAAGCCGTGGTCGTGGTCGTGGAGTGAGTCGGAGAACGTGTCCCGGTAGTCGTGTAGCGCCCTATCCACGGCAGTGAGATCGGCTGCGACTTTTTTGTACCGAGGCTCGTCCTGGCGCAGGACGTAGTTCTTGAAGTCGTGGATGAACCCGCCATAGCCCATACTGCCGCGAATCCGGCTGAGAAGGAGGCCCCGTTTCTCCGCATGCTCGGTATAAAAATCCCATTCATCCTGGAGACGGTTAAAGTCGTCCACCGTACGCACACCGAGCACGACTGTGCCGATCATCACCGCGCATAGTAGAGAGGACGTGCCATAGGCCAGTGCCTTCAGCCAGCCGATGCTCAGACCTCCCGCGGATTCTGCGTCTTCCGCCTGTATGTGGTGGGACGCTTGCGGCGAGCGCGACGAAACCATGACCATAAACAGCCCCGCCATCACACAGATATAGCTCACCACCTTCAGGCTGTGGGCGGCGTCGAACATGGTGTCGAACAATTTGCCCGAGAACGACATGAACATGGCCTGGCCGAGAAAACCCACGATCAGGGACAGCACCAGCCAATGTTCGAGAAGATCGTGTTTCCAATGGCCCTTGCGCAGATAACCCACCAGCGCCAACAGGAAGAACAGCGCCGGCACGAATTCCTCGGGCCGGTGGAAAAACAGTTCCGGGTAATAGGCCCGGGGCAACGGCGTGAAGGCGAAGAACAGATAGCTGATCAGCGTCAGCAGGATGACAAAACTGTAAACCAGGGCTTCGGGGATGCGTCCCGCGGGCCCCAGCCTTTGCTCGCGGCGCCAGGCCATCCAGCTCAGCCACATCATGAGGGCAAGAAAGGCGCGCGAAGCGACCCAGCTCCACGGGATCAGCGACGGCAGGCCCGAGGGCAGATAATCCTTGACGGCTGTCGAAGTAACCACGGCGTGAAAGCCGTCGAGGAATCCGGTGCCGAGAAAGGCCATGCCGACAAAAAAGACCGTAGCCCGCCCATCCACGCGGTGGCGGACCAACCCGAGGACGCCCACCATCAGCGCCAGCAGGGTGGCCACAACCTCGAGCAGAGTGTGAAAAGCGGCGCTGCTGACCCATGTGGAGTCGCGCAGCCCGGCATAGAGAAGGGTAAGAACGGCCGCCACCGCCACATAGGTAATAGCGCGCGCCCGGTCCGTGGCGGAATTTTCTGCCTCAAGCTCGGAAGTCATGGCGTCTCATTGTAGTATTTACGGTCTTGAATTGGCCCTTCTCCCACCCTGAAGGGCGGCCCCGACAAACGCCGGCAAGCGGCTGCCCTGAGATATCCGCTAGGATATGGGGAGGGATTAAAGGAAACGTAAACAAAACCTGAGATTGAGCGGGGAGATAGGAAGAAAAGGAACTATCAACAAAACGGATTTTGTGTGCTAAAACCCTTGTCGCCAACGGGAATTGGCTTAGATAGTTAAAGATCAGGATCACGTTAACGCGAGGCGGAACGAGGGTCTTCCCTCTCCTGTAAGAAGAATATGATGATTGAAACCGTCATCGCCCCGGGCCCCGAGGCCCTTGGGCTTGACCGCATCGATCCCACCCTGGACCTGGAGCGGGAAATCGAGCGGCTGCGCCGTGACATGAACGCCGTCATTCTTGCCCATTACTACCAGGACGAGGAAATTCAGGAACTGGCCGATTTCGTCGGCGATTCGCTGGACCTGTCGCGCCGCGCCGCCGCTACCCAGGCCGATGTTATTGTTTTCTGCGGTGTGCGCTTCATGGCCGAGACGGCGAAAATCCTCAGCCCCGAACGCATTGTTCTCATGCCCGACGCCGAGGCCGGATGCTCGCTGGAGGAATCCTGTCCGCCGGACGCCTTCCGCATCTTCCGCGAAAAACATCCCGACCATCTGGCGCTGAGTTATATCAATTGTTCGGCGGAGGTGAAGGCGCTGTCCGACATCATCGTCACCTCGTCCAACGCCGAAACCATTATCGATTCCCTGCCCCAGGACCAGCCCATCCTGTTCGCCCCCGACCGCCACTTGGGCGCCTATCTGGCGCGCAAGACGGGACGCGACATGCTGTTATGGCCGGGCACCTGTGTGGTTCACGAACAGTTTTCCGAGCGCGAATTGCTGCGCCTAAAATCCAAACATCCCGAGGCCGTGATCTCGGCCCATCCCGAATGCCCGGAGGCTATCCTCTGCCACGCCGACCATGTGGGCTCCACCTCCGCCATGCTGAAATTCGTTACCGCCTCGAAGGACCGCGAGTTCATCATCGCCACCGAACCCCACCTTATTCACCAGATGAAAAAAGCGGCGCCGGAAAAAACCTTCATCCCCGCGCCGGGCGCCGACGGCACCTGTTCCTGCGCCAACTGCCCGTTTATGGAATTGAATACCCTGGAGAAGCTTTATCTGTGCATGGTCAATATGGCGCCGCGGGTGGAAATCTCCGACGCCCTGCGCATCGCCGCCAGAAAGCCGCTGGACCGTATGATGGAGCTCTCCCCGCCGGCGGCGGCTAATACCGACACGCCGGAACCCAAGCCCGGCTTCGATCCTCGCGCCAACGTGGCGTGACCCCCGACTCCACGGATATCCAGCGCCTGATCGATGCCGCCCTCTCCGAGGATTTAGGCGGCAACGACGGAATCAGAAGCATGGCGGGCGACATCACCAGCCGCGCGGTGATCCCCGAAGACGCCGAACTGGAAGCCGTACTCACCACCCGCGAGGACGTGGTGGTGGCGGGGCTCGACGTGGCGCTGGACGTGTTCCGCCGCCTCGACCCGCAAGCCGTGCTGGAGCCCCAGGCAAGTGACGGCGACCATGCCGCCGCGGGAACCGTTCTCGCCCGCATCAAGGGACAGGCGCAGGCGTTGCTGACCGCGGAGCGCACGGCGCTTAATTTCATTCAGCATCTGTCCGGCATCGCCACCCTGACCCGCGCCTATGTGGAGAGAATCGACGGCACCGGATGCGTGCTTCTCGATACCCGCAAGACCATCCCCGGACTGCGCGCCCTGGCCAAATACGCCACTCGCACCGGCGGCGGGAGCAACCATCGCTCCGGCCTTCACGACGGGGTGCTGATCAAGGACAACCACATCGCGATAGCCGGCGGCGTGGCTGAGGCCGTGGCGCGGGCGCGTAACACGGGGCTCCCGGACGTAGAGGTGGAATGCGACACCCTGGACCAGGTGCGAGAAGCCCTGGAGGCCGGGGCCGATACATTGCTGTTGGATAATATGGATGTGGACACATTGCGCCAGGCCGTGGCCCTGCGCGATGGCGCAAACACGGAAGCGAAACTGGAGGCTTCGGGCGGCGTCACCCTGGAGAATGTGCGCGCCATTGCCGAAACCGGCGTCGATTTTATCTCCGTGGGCCGCATCACCCAGTCGGCCCCGGCCGCCGATATGGGGCTGGATTTCATGGCCCGGGACGGGACCAAGGAAAAAGACGGTTGAGCGCGGCGCTTGCCCTACGGCGCCGCCTTGGCTACTTTCCACGGCGACGGGAGCTTGGCCCGGCAGTTACGAACATCACCAGCACCTTTTTTTCTTAAGGGGAGAAAACTCATATGGCGCGCAACAAAATTGCACTCATCGGCGCAGGCAACATCGGTGGCACCCTGGCCCTTCTGGCCGGGCTCAAGGATCTGGGCGATGTGGTCCTGTTCGATATCCTCAAGGGCATCCCCCAGGGCAAGGCCCTCGACCTGGCGCAGACCGGCCCGGTGGAGGGCTACGACGGCGCCATGAGCGGCGCCAACGGTATGGCCGCCATCAGGAATTCGGACGTGGTCATCGTCACCGCCGGCGTCGCCCGCAAGCCCGGCATGAGCCGCGACGACCTGATCGGCATCAATGCCGGAGTCATTTCCTCCGTCGCCGAAGGCATCAAGAAATATTGCCCCAAGGCCTTCGTCATCGTTATCACCAACCCCCTCGACGCCATGGTCTGGGTCATGCGCGAGAAAAGCGGCCTGCCTCATAACATGGTGGTGGGCATGGCCGGGGTTCTCGACTCCGCCCGCTTCCGCCACTTCCTGGCCGACGAATTCAAGGTCTCCGTCGAAGACGTCACCGCCTTCGTTCTCGGCGGCCACGGTGACACCATGGTGCCGCTGGAGCGTTATTCCGCCGTTGCCGGCATCCCCGTGCCCGACCTGATCAAGATGGGCTGGAGCACCAAGGCGCGGATTGACGCCATCGTCGAGCGCACCCGCAACGGCGGCGCCGAAATCGTCGGCCTGCTCAAGACCGGATCGGCCTTCTATGCCCCGGCGGCCGCGGCCATCGCCATGGCCGAATCCTATCTCAAGGACAAGAAACGGGTTCTGCCCTGCGCCGCCTGGCTGTCGGGTGAATACGGCGTGCGCGGCATGTATGTGGGCGTGCCCGTAGTGATCGGCGCCAAGGGCGTGGAGCGGGTGGTGAAGATTGATCTCAACGGCCGTGAAAAGACCATGTTCAAGAAATCGGTGGCCGCCGTGCGCGAACTCCTCAAGGCGTCGAAACGCATCCTCGCCAAATCTTCCGGACCTAAGAAAAAGCCGGCAAAGAAGAAACCGGCGAAGAAAGCTGTCCGCAAAGCACCCGCCAAGGCGCTCAGGAAAGCTACCGGAAAAACCTCCCGGAAAGCGCCTAAGAAAAAACCAGCCCGGAAGGCACCCGCCAAAACGCCTAAGAAAAAGGCCGCCCGGAAAGCGCCTAAGAAAAAACCAGTTAAAAAACCAGCCCGGAAAGCTGTCCGGAAAAAGGCCGCCCGGAAAGCGCCTGCCAAAAAGAAAGGCGCCAGAAAGAAGAAGTAACAGAGTCCCAAATTGGCCCTTCCACGAGCAGGCGATGATGGTTTTGTGACAGCGTCTTGACTCAGGGGGGCTCAATTGTGCATTTTGCGCCCGCCCAGGACATAAACCGGTCATAGGGGACCGGTTTTCCCGAAATCATAACAATAAGGGCGTTCGGCCACGGCCCCTCATGGGGCGCGGCCGCAGGAAAGGTTGTTGTCAACCCAAAGTAGGTGATTCCACGGTTATGAATATTCACGAGTACCAGGCCAAACAGCTTCTCGCCAAATACGACGTTCCCATCCCCGTTGGCGATATCTCTTATAAAACCCATGATGCCGAACGCGTGGCGAAGTGGCTCGACGAAGACGTAATGATCGTCAAGGCCCAGATTCATGCTGGTGGCCGCGGCAAGGCCGGCGGCGTCAAGGTGGTCAAATCAGTTCAGGAAGCCATCGAAGAAGCCGACAACATGTTCGGCATGAAACTGATCACGCCGCAAACGCCTCCCGAAGGCAAGGAAGTGCACCGGGTTTATATCGAAGCCGGGGTGGATATCGACAACGAGCTTTATTTCTGCCTTCTCAATGACCGCAGCACCAGCGGCATCACCATGATCGCCTCCACCGAGGGCGGCATGGACATCGAGGAAGTGGCCGAAAAGACCCCGGACAAACTTTTCAAAGTTCATATCGGACCCGGCGGCGACCTCCAGCACCATCACGTACGTAAGGCGGTTTTCGACCTCGGGCTTTCGGGCAAGACCGCGAAAAAAGCGGCGCGGTTGATGCTCAACGCCTTCCGCGCCTTCACTGACCTGGATGCCGAGATGATCGAGATCAATCCGCTGGTGATCACCGGCTCCGGCGACGTGGTGGCCGTGGACTGTAAGATGACCTTCGACGACAACGCCCTGTTCCGGCAACGCGAAGTGGCGGAACTCCGCGACGACGGCGAGATTGACCCTCTTGAGCTCGAGGCCGCGCGCCATGATCTCAACTATGTGAAGCTGGACGGCAATATCGGCCTTATGGTCAACGGCGCGGGGCTGTCCATGTCGACCATGGACATTATCGAACATTACGGCGGCAAGGCCGCCAACTTCATGGATGTGGCCGGCGCCGCCACCCCCGAACGGGTCGCCGCCGCCTTTAAGCTGATTTATCGCGATCCCGGCGTGGACGGCATCCTTCTCAACATTTTCGGCGGCATGATGCGCTGTAACGATATCGCCGAGGGCCTGGTTGCCGCGGCCCGCGAAGTGGGGCTGAGCAAGCCGCTGGTGGTGCGGCTGGAAGGCACCAATGTGGAGAAGGGCCGTGAAATTCTCCGTGAATCGGGACTGCCCATCGAGCCCGTGGGAAGCATGGGCGAAGCCGCCAAGAAAATCGTCGAAGCCGTTAAGGAGGTGGCATAAATGGCCGTCCTGATCACAGCCGAAAGCAAGATTATCTGTCAGGGACTGACCGGGTCCCAGGGCACCTTCCATTCCGAACAGGCCATCGCCTATGACACCAACCTGGTGGCCGGCGTGACCCCGGACAAGGGCGGCATGACCCATCTCGACCTGCCCGTCTTCAACACCGTGGCCGAGGCCGTGGCCAAGACCGGCGCCAATGCGACCGGCATCTTCGTGCCCCCGGTTTTCGCCGCCGACGCCATTCTCGAGGCCGCCGACGCCGGACTCGACCTGGTGGTATGCATCACCGACGGCATCCCCGTGCGCGACATGCAGCGGGTCAAGCGCGAATTGAAGGACAGCAAGACCGTGGTGGTCGGCCCCAACTGTCCGGGCGTGCTGTCGCCGGGGTTCGGTAAGATCGGCATCATGCCGGGCTATATTTGTGAAAAGGGCAAGGTCGGCGTGGTCTCGCGCTCCGGCACGCTTTCCTACGAGGCCGCCGTGCAGACCACCACCGCGGGGCTGGGCCAGTCCACCATCATCGGCATCGGCGGCGACCCCGTGAACGGCACCAATTTCGTACAGGCGCTGGAATTGTTCCTCGACGATGACGATACCGAGGGCATGGTCCTGATCGGTGAAATTGGCGGCACCGCGGAAGTGGAAGCCGCCGAGTTCATCAAGAGCTGGAAGAAAAAGAAAAAGCCCGTCGCCGCCTTCATCGCCGGCGCCTCGGCGCCTCCGGGACGCCGCCTTGGCCATGCCGGGGCCATCGTCTCCAGCGGCGCCGAAACCGCCGATGCCAAGAAAGAGGCCCTGCGCAGCGCCGGGGTCGAGGTGGCCGACACCATTACCAGTATCGGCGACGCCATGAAAAAGGCACTAGGCGTATCCTGAGACCGGGCCCATATGGAAATCAACGGCCTTAAGTAAATAAAGGCCTTAAGGAATAAAGAGGGGGGGAGACAGTAGTACCATGTCACAGGAAATTCGCATCTCGTTTGTGGGGCCGGACCGCACCGGCCTGATCGCCCATATCACCGACTATCTGTCCGACAAGGGAGTGAATATCGGTGACATCACTTTCGCCGTGCTCGGCGACCACGCGGAGCTGACCCTGATTCATGCCCTGCCCAGGGGCGTGACCATGGAAGAGATCGAAAAAGACTTGCAGGCCATGCCCGAACTCTCCGACGGCACGCTTGAGATAGGCCCCTACCATTTCAAGGAAGACCGCGGACCCTCCAGCACCATTACCCACCGCTTTACCTTGTCCGGGGACGATATTCCGGGCCTCATCGCCAAGGTTTCCAAGGCCCTTGACGATCACGGCGCCAATATCGTGCGCATGAACTCCGAGACCCACCAGGGCGCCCGGGGCGAGGTCAATATCTCCCGCTTCGCGGTTTCGCTGCGCCAGGAAAGGGCCCCGGACTGTCTCTCCGCCATTGTCAGGATCGCCGGCGAGCTGAAACTCACCTTCCGCTACGAAACCGCCTAGACTCTTTCACCTCATACATCGCTGGCACTTAAAAAAATCGCCGGAGAGGCTGCAAAAGCCCCTCCGGCGATTTTTGTGTTATTTCGCCCCAACCCGGCCCAAATACGGGCTTAATGGCTTTTTTCCCGGTTACGGTTAATATTTATCGTTAATCTTGTGTTAGTGGAATATGAGGCATCCTTTGCAACGCGGCTGGCAAGGGACCGGAAGGGGCTTCCCATATGAATATCCACGAATACCAGGCCAAGCAAATCCTCAACAAGTTCGGGGTCGCCGTTCTGCGCGGCGGCGTCGCCTATACGCCTTCCGAAGCCAAAACGGTGGCCCGGGAGATGGGCGGTGATCTGTGGGTGGTGAAGGCCCAGATTCATGCCGGCGGCCGCGGCAAGGCCGGCGGCGTCAAGGTGGTCAAATCCCTCGGCGATGTGGAGAAAACCGCCAAGGAACTGTTGGGCAAGACCCTGGTGACCCATCAGACCGGCCCCAAGGGCAAGGAGGTCAAGCGCGTCTTCGTGGAAGAAGGCTGCGCCATCGCCTCGGAGCTTTATCTGGGCATGCTTATCGACCGCGAGACCGGCTGTGTCACCATTCTCGCCTCCACCGAAGGCGGCGTGGAAATCGAGGAAGTGGCCCGCAAGTCTCCGAAGAAGATTCTTAAAGTAGCCATTGATCCGCTGGTGGGCATGCAGCCCTATTACGCGCGAAAGGTTGCTTCGGGGCTGGGCCTGGAGCCCAAGACCGGGGGCGCGCTGGTGAAGTTCCTGCTTGCCATGTACCGCGCTTTTACCGAGCTCGATTGCAGCCAGATCGAGATCAATCCCCTGGTGATAACCAAGGATGAAACCGTTATCGCGCTGGACGCCAAGATCAATTTCGACGACAACGCCCTGTTCCGCCACAAGGACGTGGAGGAGCTGCGCGACGAGGACGAGGAAGACCCGGCTGAGCGCGAGGCCGAACGCCACAGCCTCAACTACATCAATCTCGACGGTAATATCGGCTGTATGGTGAATGGCGCCGGTCTGGCCATGGCCACCATGGACATTATCAAGCTTTCCGGAGGCGACCCCGCCAACTTCCTGGACGTGGGCGGCGGCGCCACCCGCGAGCGCGTCACCGTGGCCTTCAAGCTGATCCTTTCCGACCCCAATGTGGAAGGCGTCATGGTCAATATCTTCGGCGGCATCATGCGCTGTGACGCCATCGCCGACGGTATCGTGGCGGCGGCCCGCGAAGTGGACGTGCACGTGCCGCTGGTGGTGCGGCTGGAAGGCACCAATGTGGATCTGGGCAAGAAGATTCTCGCCGATTCCGGCCTCGCCATTATCCCCGCCGAAACCATGGCCGATGCCGCCGAGAAGATCGTCCAGGCCGTGAAGGAGGCTTCCTGATGGCGGTTCTGGTTAATTCCAAGACGAAAGTGATCTGCCAGGGCTTCACCGGCTCCCAGGGTACCTTCCATTCCGAACAGGCCATTGCGTACGGCACCAAAATGGTGGGCGGGGTGACGCCGGGCAAGGGCGGCACCACCCATCTCGATCTGCCGGTCTTCGACACGGTGGCCGAAGCGGTCAAGAAGACCAAGGCCAATGCCAGCGTCATCTATGTGCCGCCGCCGTTTGCCGCCGACGCCATCCTCGAGGCCGTGGATGCCGGTGTCGAGCTTGTCGTCTGTATCACCGAAGGCATTCCCGTATACGATATGGTGCGGGTGAAACGGGTTCTGGGAACCTCCACATCGCGCCTGGTGGGCCCCAACTGCCCCGGCGTCATCACCCCCGACCAATGCAAGATCGGCATCATGCCGGGCCATATTCATAAAGCCGGTAAGGTGGGCATTGTGTCCCGTTCCGGCACCCTGACCTACGAAGCGGTAGCCCAGACCAGCGCCGTGGGGCTGGGCCAGTCCACCTGTATCGGTATCGGCGGCGACCCCATCAACGGCACCAATTTCATAGACTGTCTGGAGCTTTTCCTCGGCGACAAGGATACCGAAGCCATCGTCATGATCGGCGAGATCGGCGGCTCGGCGGAAGAAGACGCCGCGGCGTTCCTCAAATCGTCCAAGGTCAGGAAACCGGTGGCCAGCTTCATCGCCGGCCGTACCGCTCCGCCGGGACGGCGCATGGGCCATGCCGGAGCCATCATTTCCGGCGGCAAGGGCGGCGCCGACGACAAGATCGAATGTCTGAAAAGCGCCGGTGTGGCGGTCTCGGAATCACCCGCCGATATCGGCACCACCATTCTTGCCGCCATCAAGGGCTGAGCCCTGGACGCCGGAGAGAGCCAAGAGAACCGTTATGGATGCAAAACGTCACCCCACATCCTTCCTCAACGGAGTTAACGCCACCTTCGTGGCCGAACTCTATGGCAAGTATCTCAGCGATCCCGCTTCGGTGGACCCCGAATGGACGGCCTTTTTCACCTCTCTCGGCGATGATGCCGCCACCCTGAGCCAGGAACTGCACGGCGCCAGCTGGGCCCCCAGCCAAGCTCAGGTCATCGGCGCCATGGACGGACGGGGCGAAGCCGCGGAAGCTAGCGCCGTAGCTCCGGAGGAAGTTCTGGACAACGAGGCGGCGCGCGCCGCGACGCTGGATTCCATCCGCGCCCTGATGCTGATCCGCGCCTTCCGCGTACGCGGTCACCTTATCGCCCGTCTCGACCCCCTTCAGCTCGACGCCCGCGTCTATCACCCCGAGCTTGACCCTTATACCTATGGGTTTACCGAAGAAGACTATGACCGGGAAATCTTTATCAATTATGTGCTGGGGCTGGAAACGGCGACCCTGAACCAGATTTTAGAGGTTCTTCAGGACACCTATTGCGGCAGCATCGGGGTGGAATTCATGCATATCCAGGAGCCCGACGAGAAGGCCTGGATTCAGAAGCGCATCGAAAGCATCCACAACCAGACCCATTTCACCGAAAAGGGCAAGCAGGCCATCCTCGAGCGCATCACCGAGGCCGAGGGAATCGAGAAATTCCTCGACCGCAAATATACCAGCACCAAACGCTTCGGCCTCGACGGCGGTGAATCGGCGATGCCCGCGCTGGAACAAATCCTCAAGAAAGGCGGACAGTTGGGCCTGAAAGAGGTGGTTCTGGGCATGCCTCACCGCGGACGCCTCAATGTGCTGACAAACGTCATGTGCAAGCCCTTCGCCGCCCTGTTCTCGGAATTCCAGGGCAATTCCGCCAATCCCGAAGACATTCAGGGCTCCGGCGACGTCAAATACCACCTCGGCACCTCGGCCGACCGTGATTTCGACGGCCATCCGGTGCATCTGTCGCTCACCGCCAATCCATCCCATCTCGAGGCCGTGAACTCGGTGGTCCTTGGCAAGGTGCGGGCCAAACAGATGCAGCGCGAGGGCACGGAAGGGCCGGAGGCCAGCCGCAATCAGGTCATGGGCCTGTTGCTGCACGGTGACGCCGCCTTCGCCGGACAGGGGCTGGTCCCCGAAGCCCTCGATCTGTCCCAACTCAAGGGCTACCGCACCGGCGGCACCATCCATTTCATCGTCAATAACCAGATCGGTTTTACCACCAATCCCAGCTATTCCCGCTCCTCGCCCTATTGCTCGGATATCGCCAAGGCCGTTCAGGCTCCCATCTTCCATGTTAACGGCGACGACCCGGAGGCGGTGGTCCATGTGGCCCGCATCGCCATCGAATTCCGCCAGAAATTCAACTGCGACGCGGTCATCGACATGATCTGTTACCGCCGCTTTGGCCATAATGAAGGCGACGAGCCAGCCTTTACCCAGCCCCATATGTACAAACGCATCGGCGGCCACCCCTCGACGCGGGAACTCTATGCCCAGCAGCTTGCCTCCGAGGGCGTGGTGAGCAAGGAGGACGGTGACAAGATGGCGGCCGATTTCCAGAAGAAACTGGACCAGGAGTTCGCCGCCGCCGCCGCCTACAAGCCCGACAAAGCCGACTGGCTGGAGGGCACCTGGAGCGGGATCGAGACCGCCCGCGCCGAGGCCCACCGCGGCAAGACGGCGGTCCCCGTGAAGACCCTGAAGAAGATCGGCCGCAAGCTGACCGAGGCGCCCGAGACCTTTAACCTGCACCCCAAGATCACGCGCCAGAACGCCGTCAAGCGAAAACGCATTGAAAGCGGTGAAGGAATCGACTGGGCCACGGGCGAGGCGCTGGCCTTCGGAACGTTGCTGGCCGAGGGCACACCGGTGCGGCTTTCCGGCCAGGATTGCGGCCGTGGCACCTTTTCCCAGCGCCACGCCGTTTTCGTCGACCAGAGGTCCGAAAACCGTTTCGTGCCCTTAAACAACCTTGACGAAAGCCAAGCCTATTTCGAGGTCATCGACAGCCCCCTCTCGGAGGCCGGAGTCCTGGGATTCGAATATGGTTATACCCTGACCGAGCCCCATGCCCTGGTTTTGTGGGAGGCCCAGTTCGGCGATTTCGCCAACGGCGCCCAGGTCATCATCGACCAGTTCATCACCACCGGGGAATCGAAATGGCTGCGTATGTCGGGCCTTGTGATGATGCTGCCTCACGGCTTCGAAGGCCAGGGGCCGGAACATTCCTCGGCCCGTATCGAGCGCTATCTCCAGCTCTGCGCCGAGGACAATATCCAGGTCGCCAACTGCACCACCCCGGCCAGCCTGTTCCACATTCTGCGCCGCCAGATGCGCCGCCCCTTCCGCAAGCCCCTGGTCATCTTCACGCCCAAGTCGCTGTTGCGGAACAAGCTCTGTGTTTCCAGTCTCAAAGAGATGGGGACGGGAAGCTCCTTCCACCGGGTCTTGTACGATAACGAAAAACTGTGCGCGGACAGCAAGGTCAAGCGCGTGGTCCTGTGTTCGGGCAAGGTCTATTACGACCTGTTCGCCGAACGCGCCCAGCGCAAGGCCAAGGACATTTTCTTCCTGCGTCTCGAACAGCTTTATCCTTTCCCGGCCAAGGCGCTGACCACCGAGCTGTCGCGCTTCCCCAAGGCCAGCGTGGTGTGGTGCCAGGAAGAACCGAAAAACATGGGCCCCTGGACCTTCATGGCGCCACGCATCGAAGGGGTCATGGGCGACATCGGCATGAAGCAGGAGCGCCTGATCTATGCCGGAAGACGGGAAGCCGCCTCGCCCGCCACCGGACTCATGAGCCGCCACAAACAGGAACAGGAGCAGCTGGTTGACGAGGCCCTGACGCTCCGGCAAAAGAAACACCCATAGGGGGAAAGAACATGTCGACGGAAATCACGGTACCCGTGCTCGGCGAATCGGTAAGTGAAGCCACGGTAGCCGAATGGGCCAAGTCTCAGGGCGACGCCGTGGAAGCGGACGAAACGCTGTTGGTGCTGGAGACCGATAAGGTCTCGCTGGAGGTCTATGCACCGACCTCTGGCGTGCTCAGCGAAATCCGCGCCGAAACCGGCGCCGAGGTGGAGGTGGGCGCGGTGCTGGGCGTTATCGACGGCGATGCCTCCGCGGCCAAGCCCAAGAAGGATGGCGGCAAGGCCCCCGTCAACGAGGAAACCAAGGCCGCCCCCATTACCGCAGCTCCCGCCCCTGCGCCCGCGCCCGCGCCTGAAGCAGAAAAGGGCGGAGCGGCGCCTGCCTTGTCACCGGCGGTGCGCAAACTGGTGGAGGAGAACAACGTCGACCCGTCGGCCATTACCGGCAGCGGCAAGGACGGCCGCCTCACCAAGGGCGACGTGCTGGCTTATCTGGAAAACCGCGAGGCGGCATCGGCCGCCCCTGCCCCCGCACCTGCCTCCGAATCCGCGGAAGAAGCGGCAGCCCCCGCGGTGGCGGGACCGAGGGAAGAACGGGTGCGCATGTCGCGGCTGCGCCAGCGCATCGCCGAGCGCCTGAAGGAGGCCCAGAACACGGCAGCCATGCTCACCACCTTCAACGAGGTGGACATGACCAACCTGTTGGCGGTGCGCAAGCAGTACCGCGAAGACTTCGAGAAGAAACACGGGACACGTCTCGGCTTTATGTCATTTTTCGCCAAGGCGGCCATTGTGGGGCTGAAGGAAATTCCCGCCGTCAACGGTGAGATCGACGGCAACGAGATCATCTACAAGAACTATTACAATATCGGTATCGCCGTGGGCTCGCCCCAGGGGCTGGTGGTGCCGGTGGTGCGCGACGCCGACCGTCTCAGCTTTGCCGGATTCGAAGCCGCCCTTTACGAATTCGCGCTCAAGGCCCGCGACGGCAAGCTCTCCATGGATGATCTTTCCGAGGGCACCTTTACCATTTCCAATGGCGGTATTTACGGGTCGCTCATGTCCACGCCCATCCTCAACGCCCCGCAATCGGCCATTCTCGGCATGCACAAGACACAGCCGCGCCCCGTGGCCGTGGGCGACAAGGTGGAAATCCGTCCCATGATGTATCTGGCGCTGTCCTACGACCACCGCATCATCGACGGACGCGAGGCCGTGACCTTCCTGGTCAGGGTCAAGGAATGTATCGAAGATCCGCAACGTATCCTGCTCGATATGTGAGCGGCGGACGCGGCTGATAAGGGAAGAGAAAACAGATGGCAACGGCAAAGAAGAAAGCACTCGCCGATTCCGGCGCGAAAGACGACGGTCCTTTTGACCTGGTGATTATCGGCGGCGGGCCGGGGGGCTATGTATGCGCCATCCGCGCCGCCCAGCTGGGTCTCAAGACGGCCTGTGTGGAGTCACGGGGCGCCCTGGGCGGCACCTGTCTCAACGTGGGCTGTATCCCGTCGAAAGCGCTGTTGCAGTCTTCGGAACTGTTCGAGGAGGCCGCCCATGGCCTGGGCGATCATGGCATCAAGACAGGCAAGGTGGCGCTCGACCTCAAGGCCATGATGGGGCGCAAGAACAAGGTGGTGGGCGACCTCACCCAGGGCATCGAGTTCCTGTTCAAGAAAAACAAGATCGCCTACATCAAGGGCAAGGGAGTCTTGGCCGGCGGCGGCAAGGTGAAGGTAAGCCTCAGCGGCGGCGGCGGGTCCAAGACCCTGAGCGCCAAGAACATCGTCATCGCCACCGGCTCCGAGGTGACGCCCCTGCCCGGCGTCGACATTGATGAAAAACGCATCGTCTCCTCCACCGGCGCACTGGCCCTCAAATCCGTGCCCAAGCACATGGTGGTGGTGGGCGGCGGCTATATCGGGCTCGAGCTGGGCTCGGTATGGCGGCGGCTGGGGGCGAAGGTGACGGTGGTGGAATTCCTCGACCGTATCGTGCCCCTGATGGACCTGGAAATAGGCAAGCAGTTCAAGAAGGTGCTCGAAAAGCAGGGCATGACCTTCAAACTCTCCACCAAAGTGACGGCAGCCAAGACCAGCGCCAAGGGCATCAACCTGACGCTGGAGCCCGCGAGCGGGGGCAAGGCCGAGAAACTCACCGCCGATATTGTTCTTTCCGCCATTGGGCGGCGGCCGCGCACCGCGGGCGTGGGGCTGGAAGACGCCGGGGTGGAACTGGACGAACAGGGCCGCATCAAGACCGATGCCCATTTCAAGACCAACGTGGAGGGCGTCTACGCCATCGGCGACGTCATCGCCGGTCCCATGCTGGCCCATAAGGCCGAGGACGAGGGCGTGGCGGTGGCTGAAATCCTGGCCGGGCAAAGCGCCCATGTGAATTACGACGTGATCCCCGGCATCGTTTATACTTGGCCCGAAGTGGCCACCGTGGGCAAAACCGAGGAGGAACTCAAAGAAGCCGGAATCGCCTATAACGTGGGCAAGTTCCCCTTCGCCGCCAACAGCCGCGCGCGCTGTACCGGGGAAAGCGACGGCATGGTCAAGATCATCGCCGATAAGAAGAGCGACCGCGTGTTGGGGGTCCATATCATTGGCCCCGACGCCGGCACCCTGATCCACGAGGCGGTGGCGGTAATGGAATTCGGCGGTTCGGCGGAGGATATCGCCCGCAGCTGTCACGGCCACCCCACCCTGTGCGAGGCGGTCAAGGAAGCGGCCCTGGCCGTGGATGGCCGGGCGCTGCATATCTAAGCCGCAATCACCTGATACGCCCCGCCACCGCGCCACCGCGCCACCGCGCGGCAACAAGAACATGCGGCAACGGGATTATGCGCAAACACTTAAGACGGCTGCTCCTGCGGATTCTCGGCTACGCATTGCTGGCCCTGGGCGTGGCGGGCCTGTTTTTGCCTATCCTTCAGGGCGTTCTGTTTTTTCTCCTCGGGCTGTTCGTCCTTGCCGTGGAGGAACCCTGGGCGGGACGGCTGTTGGAGCGGCTGGAACGACACCACCCCAAACTGGGGCACAAAATCGCCGCAGCCCGGGAGAAAAGCCGGGCCTGGATGGAAGGCAACAACAAGGCGTGAAGGCGGTGCGGCGTCTTATTCTTCGATTTTCCGGCTCTTAATTTCTTGCCCTGGGATGGGCGGCGCGATAAACGCCGCGCAGATGTTCGGTGTCCACATCGGTATAGCGCTGGGTGGTGCTCAGCGAGGCATGGCCGAGAAGCTCCTGGATGGCGCGCAAATCCCCGCCCCCGGCCAGTAAATGGGTGGCAAAGCTGTGGCGCAGGGCGTGGGGGGTGGCGGTTTCCGGCAGACCCAGCAGGGGCCGCAACTCGCGCAGGCGTTTCTGCGCCATGGCCGCCTGCAGGCGCTTGCCGCGCACCCCCACAAACAGGGGATCATCGGGGCCGTATGCAAAGGGACAGGCGGCGAGATAGTCTTCCAGCGCCTTTTTCACAACGGGCAGCACCGGCACCACGCGCTGTTTGCCGCCCTTGCCGTCAATGGTCATGCGGTCGCTCTGCGGCATATGGCGGCGGTCGAGCCCCAGCGCCTCGCCGATACGCAGGCCGCAGCCATAGATGAGGGTGAACAAGGCGAGGTCGCGCTTCTCCACCCAGGGCGGGCCCAGCCCATAGGAATCGCCGGTGGCCGCCACCAAATCCACCGCATCCTGGACCTCAAGGGCCTTGGGCACATGATGGGGCAGTTTCGGCGTACGCAGGGAATGAATGGCCGGGTTATGGAGAATATTGCGGCGCTCGAGAAACCGGAAAAAACCCCGCACCACGGACAAAGCGCGGGCCGTGGAGGAGGCCTGTAAGCCCCGCGTCACCCGGCGCGCCAGCCAGGCCCGGAAATCCGCCGCACGCAGATCCGTCAGATGGGTAAGGCCCACTTCACCGCCAAGATGGCCGCCGAGGAATCCGAGAAACCCGTTTAAATCCCGGTCATAGGCGGCCAGAGTATGGGGCGAGGCGCGGCGTTCGCTTTCGAGCCAGGCCCGCCACGCCGAAACGGCGCCTTGCAGATCGGATGCGAGGAGAGGATCGGGATCGGGGCCGGCTATTGCAGACGGCCGAGCCATGAACGCACACTGCATTCGATGACGCGGGCCAGGAAAGTGAGCAGTTCCTTGCCCTGACGGGCGTGGAATTTACCTTCCTCGCGCGAGCCCAGCGCCAGCAGACCGGTGGAGTCCCTGCCCCCGAATTCGAGCCGGATCAGGGCCTGGGAGCGCACCAGAGACCCCATGCCGCCATAGACAGCGGGATCGGCCTCTGTCTCGCCGTCGAGACGTATCTCGTGGCCACCATCGAGCAGGCGATTGACGGTGCCCGGCGCCAGCACCCGCACCCCGGCGGCGGATTCCGCCTCCGCGCTTTCCACGCAGAGAACCACCACATCGAGGCCCAGGATCACCGCAAGATCGGTGGTGACGAGATGCACCAGATGTTCGAGGCTGCGGGCGGAAAGAAAGGCAAGCACGGCCTCGTGCACCCGCGACTGGCCGGCCATGTTGCCCCGGCTGGTGGTAAGAAGATCGTCGTGATCGGTGCGCAGACGTTCGATAATGAAGGCCTGCATGTCCACCACATTGCCGCCCTCGTAACGGGGCGGCGGGGTGAGCGTGCGCAACAGATCGGAATGGCTGGAAAGAAAATCAGGATGAGCGCGGAGATAGTCGGCCACCTGGGCCCCGGTTACGTCATCGGCCTCTGTTGTGGCGGGTGACGGGCCGGAATCCTCGGGAGTTCCGGTCTGGTTTCTGGTCGCCGTTTGTTTGCGCCTTTCCATTGATCCTTCTCTGATAAGTGAGACTGTTTGTCCCGGTCATGGCATGGCCCCTTTGACCCGCCGCAACTCTTGAATAGAGTGTAGACCATGCCGCCACGCCATTCCAGTTCATCTAACGCCTCCGGCAAGACCGCCACGGCCCCGCCGCCGCGCCGGGTCCGGGTGCTGTTGCCGCTGCCGCTGGACCGCGCCTACGATTATCTGGACGAGCTGGAGCCTCCCCTCAAGGAGGGCGATTTCGTGCGCGTACCCTTTGCCGGACGCGAACGCACCGGCTGTGTCTGGTCCTGTGATCCCACGGCAGAGGGGACCGGGGGCGAAGCGGTGGACGCGAAAAAGCTCAAACAGGTGATCGCCCGCCGCGACGCGCCGCCCCTGCCCGCCGATATCGCCCGTTTCATCGACTGGGCCGCCGCCTATACCTGCGCGCCGCTGGGATCGATGCTGCGCATGGCCATGAGCGTGCCCAAGGCCCTCGACCCCGCGGCGGGAATGACGGGCTATGTGCGGGCAAAGACCACACCTGAAGACCTGCGCATGACGGCGGCGCGCAAACGGATTCTCGAGACGGCGAGTGAAAGCACGCCGCTGGGCGCGGCGGAGCTGGCGCGGCGCGCCGAAACCGGGGCCGGTGTGGTGCGGGGACTGGCCAAGGCCGGGGCTCTGTTGGAGGTGGCCTGCGCGCCGCCAACCCCTTTCGCCACCCCCGATACCGAGCGGGCGGGACCGACGCTGTCGGCAGATCAGGAGAGGGCGGCCGAGACGCTGTGCCGCAAGGTGGACGGGGACGGGTTCTCGGTGACCCTGGTGGACGGCGTTACCGGGTCGGGCAAGACGGAAGTCTATTTCGAGGCCGTGGCGGCGGCGGTGAAACGGGGCCGACAGGTGCTGGTTCTGGTGCCGGAGATCGCCCTGGCCGGACAATGGCTGGAACGTTTCACGGAGCGTTTCGGCGTCGCCCCGGCGGTCTGGCATTCGGAGCTGGCACAGGGCAAGCGGCGGGCGACCTGGCGCGCGGCGGCCGATCATGGCGCGGCAGTGGTGGTGGGCGCGCGTTCAGCCCTGTTCCTGCCCTTTGCCGATCTCGGCCTGATCATTGTCGACGAGGAACACGAGGCCGCCTACAAACAGGAAGAAGGCGTCATCTATCACGCCCGCGACATGGCCGTGGTGCGGGGGCGCGAGGCGGCCTGTCCGGTGGTGCTGGTGTCGGCCACGCCATCCCTGGAAACCACCGTCAATGTGGAGGAAGGGCGCTATGAGCGGGTTCACCTTCCCGACCGCCACGGCGGCGCCATCATGCCCGAGGTGACGGCCATCGACATGCGCAGCCAAGGCCCGGAGACCGGGCAATGGCTGTCCCCGTCCTTGCGTGAAGCCCTGGCGGCTGTTTTCGCGCGCGGCGAACAGGCCATGCTGTTCCTCAACCGCCGCGGCTATGCGCCGCTGACACTGTGCCGCACATGCGGCCATCGTTTTTCATGCCCCAACTGTACCGCCTGGCTGGTCACCCACCGCGCGCCGCAGGGCCTTATCTGTCACCATTGCGGCTATCGCCTGCCGCCGCCCGAGTCCTGCCCCCAATGCGGCGGCGAAGACACCCTGGCCACCTGTGGTCCCGGCGTGGAGCGGCTGGCCGAGGAAGCAGGCGGCCTGTTCCCGGACCAGCGGCTTGCGGTTATCGCCAGCGACATGGCGGGCGGAGCGCAAGCCGCGGCGGAGGTTCTCTCGCGGGTGCGGGATCACGAGATCGACCTTCTGATCGGCACCCAGATCATCGCCAAGGGTCATCATTTTCCCGGACTGACCCTGGTCGGCGTGGTGGATGCCGACCTTGGCCTGGCCGGCGGCGACCTGCGTGCCGCCGAACGCACCTTCCAGCTTCTCCACCAGGTGGCGGGGCGCGCCGGGCGAGAATCACGGCCGGGCAGGGTTTTCCTCCAGACCTATATGCCCGAACACCCGGTCATGGAAGCGCTGGTCTCGGGCCAGCGGGACGCCTTTCTCGAAGCCGAGGCTACACAACGGCAAGCCTTTGCCCTGCCGCCTTTCGGACGGCTGGCGGCGGTGATCGTTTCGGGCCCCGACGCCGCGACGGTGGAGGCCACGGCCCGGCGCCTGCGCCGCGCCGCACCGCAGATAAAAGAGGTGGAGATTCTCGGCCCCGCCCCGGCGCCGCTGACCGTTCTTCATGGCCGGACACGTTGGCGTCTGTTATTGAAGGCGCCGCGCCGCAGCAACGTGCCGGGGCTGATGAAAAGCTGGCTGGGAGCGATAAAAATCCCCACACATGTGCGGGTTCGCATCGATATTGACCCCTACAGCTTTCTTTAACCATTGCCCCGGAGGGGCCGTCACTGGCCCTTAGAGTGTGAGTCCGGTTGCAACGGCAATAAGGCTATGTTAGGTATCGCTGGCTTTGCCCTAAGGGGTTCCCCCGCTATGGGGCATTTTTGTTTATAATCAATGAGTTAGCTCTCCCGCTCTGGGGAAAGTCAGAGGGAAGTTCGGGGGAGAAAAGGGGACCACGTCAGGTGTCATCCGGAGCCTCAGGTCAATCACAGATTTCCCTGCGTTACGCCGCCGCTCTGTTCGATCTTGCCGAAGAGGGCAAGGTCTTAGACGCGGTGGAGGGTGATCTTCGCAGTATCGAGGCCATGATCGCCGGCTGTGACGACCTTGCCCGCCTGTTGCGCAGTCCGGTTCTCGCGCGCGAGGACCAGGGAAAAGCGCTGGCGGCGGTTCTCCACAAAGCTAAAATCAGCGACCTGACCCAGCGTTTCGTGGCCGTGGTCGCCAGCAATCACCGTCTTCTCTCCCTGTCCGCCATCATCGACGCTTTTTTCGCCCTGTTGGCCGAAAAACGCGGCGAGATGAGCGCCGAGGTGACCTCCGCCAAGGCCCTGAGCGAGACTCAGGTGAAGTCTCTCAAGAGCGCCTTGAAAAAGGGCGTGGGACAAGACGTCAGCGTTAACCAGACAGTGGATGAGTCGATTATCGGCGGCCTGATCGTTCGCATCGGATCACGCATGCTCGACAGCTCACTGCGCACCAAACTGCAAAACCTACAGCTCGCCATGAAGGGAATTGGTTGATGGAAATCCAAGCCGCGGAAATTTCTTCCATACTCAAGCAACAGATCGCCAACTTCGATACCGACACCGACATATCGGAAGTGGGCCAAGTGCTTTCCGTGGGAGACGGCATCGCCCGCGTCCACGGGCTAGATAACGTCCAGGCCGGTGAAATGGTTGAATTTCCCGGCGGCATCAAGGGTATGGCGCTCAACCTGGAAACCGACAATGTGGGTGTCGTTATTTTCGGCACCGACCGCACCATCAAGGAAGGCGACACCGTAAAGCGCACCGGCGCCATCGTCGAGGCCCCGGTAGGCAAGGGCCTTCTCGGCCGCGTCCTGGACGGGCTCGGCAATCCCATCGACGGCAAGGGCCCGCTCACCGACGTCAAGATGAGCCGCGTCGAGGTCAAGGCGCCGGGCATCATCCCCCGTAAATCGGTGCATGAGCCAGTACAGACGGGATTGAAGGCCATCGACAGCCTGATCCCCATCGGCCGCGGCCAGCGCGAACTGATCATCGGCGACCGCCAGACCGGCAAGACCGCCGTCATCATCGACACCATCATCAACCAGAAGACCCTCAACGAAAGCGGCGACGATTCCAAGAAGATGCACTGCATCTATGTCTGCGTCGGCCAGAAACGCTCCACCGTGGCCCAGATCGTCAAGACCCTGGAAGAAAACGGCGCCATGGAATACACCACCATCGTCGCCGCCACCGCGTCGGAGCCCGCGCCGCTACAGTTCCTGGCGCCTTATACCGGCTGTGTCATGGGTGAATATTTCCGCGACAACGGTATGCATGCGGTCATTTTCTACGATGACCTTTCCAAACAGGCCGTGGCCTATCGCCAGATGTCGCTGTTGCTGCGCCGTCCGCCCGGACGCGAAGCCTATCCCGGCGACGTCTTTTATCTTCATTCGCGCCTTCTCGAACGCGCCGCCAAGATGGGCGACGACAACGGCGCCGGGTCTTTAACGGCGCTGCCGGTGATCGAAACCCAGGCCGGCGACGTGTCGGCCTATATCCCCACCAACGTCATTTCCATCACCGACGGCCAGATTTTTCTCGAGACCGAGCTTTTCTACAAGGGCATCCGTCCGGCGGTGAATGTGGGCCTGTCGGTGAGCCGCGTTGGTTCCGCCGCCCAGGTCAAGGCCATGAAACAGGTGGCCGGCTCCATCAAGCTGGAACTGGCCCAGTACCGCGAAATGGCGGCCTTCGCCCAGTTTGCCTCGGACCTGGACGCCTCGACCCAGAAACTTCTGGCCCGCGGCGAACGCCTGACCGAGCTGTTGAAACAGCCGCAATACACTCCCTTTCCCGTTGAGGAGCAGGTAGTGGTCATTTTCGCCGGCGTGAATGGCTATCTCGACGGTATCGCGGTGGGCGACATCGCCCGTTTCGAACAGACCCTGCTCGATGATATCCGTGACAAGGGGGCGAGTATCCTGGAGGTCATCCGCGATGAGGGCGCCATTTCCGAGGATACCGAAACCCGGCTCAAAGCCTTCCTCGAGGATTTCGTAAAGAACTTCGTCTAGGCCCGGCCCCAGGATTTAAGAAAATCACAACTGCGTAGAGCGACGGCATGTCCACTCTCAAAGAACTGAGAACCCGCATCACCAGCGTCAAATCGACGCGCAAGATTACCTCGGCCATGAAAATGGTGGCCGCGGCCAAGCTGCGGCGTGCCCAGGAACAGGCCGAGGCCGCGCGCCCCTACGCCGAACGCATGGAACGCATGTTGGGATCGCTTGCCGCCAGCCTCAAGGGGAGTGACGGCGCACCGCCCTTGCTTGCGGGCAGCGGCGACGACAAGACCCATCTGGTGGTGGTGGCATCGTCCGACCGCGGCCTGTGCGGAGGCTTCAACGTTAATATCGTGCGCAGCGCCCGCCAGCTCATCACCCAGCTTTCCGCCGAAGGCAAGAACGTGAAGGTGCTGTGCGTGGGCCGCAAGGGGAACGACCAGTTAAAGCGGGAATACAAGAGCCATATCGTCGATACCATTATCGATGTGGGCAAGCCGAGGTTGGAATTCACCCAGGCCAACACCATCGGCCACCGTATTTCGACCATGTTCGCCGAAGGTGAGTTCGATGTCTGCACCCTGATTTACGCCAAGTTCCAATCGGCCATCACCCAGGAAGTCACGCGCATGCAGATTGTGCCCTTCGCGATTCCCGAGACGAAGGAAGAGGAAGAGGAAGAGGAAGAGGCGAAAGGCGGCATTCCCGCGATTTATGAATTCGAGCCCGATGAAGAGGAAATCCTCGCCGACCTGCTGCCGCGCAACCTTTCGGTCCAGATTTATCGCGCCCTTCTTGAAAACGCCGCCAGCGAACAGGGCGCGCGCATGACCGCCATGGACAACGCCACCCGCAATGCCAGTGACATGATCGACGACCTGACCATTTTCTATAACCGCACCCGTCAGGGCGTTATTACCAAGGAACTGATTGAAATTATTTCCGGCGCCGAAGCGCTGTAACCACCCCCGGCCCGGAACAGGCCCCAGAGAGAGGAACTTTCATCATGAGCAACAAGATCGCCGGGTCCATCACCCAGATCATGGGCGCCGTTGTTGACGTTCGCTTCCCGGACGAACTGCCGCCCATCCTCAATGCCCTGCATGTGGAACAGGACGGCAAGCGTATCGTCCTTGAGGTCGCCCAGCATCTGGGCGAATCCACGGTGCGTACCGTGGCCATGGACACCACCGACGGCATGGTGCGCGGCCAGGAAGTGGTTGATACCGGCGAGCCCATCTCGGTGCCCGTGGGACCGGAGACTTTGGGCCGCATCATCAACGTGGTAGGCGATCCGGTGGACGAACGCGGCGATGTGAAGACCAAGAAGCGGTTGCCCATCCACAGAGAAGCCCCGGAATTCGTGGATCAGTCCACCGAGACCGAGATTCTTGTCACCGGCATCAAGGTGATTGATCTTCTCGAGCCCTATGCCAAGGGCGGCAAGATCGGCCTCTTCGGCGGCGCCGGGGTGGGCAAGACCGTCATCATCATGGAACTCATCAATAATATCGCCAAGGGTCACGGCGGCTATTCCGTCTTCGCCGGTGTCGGCGAACGCACCCGCGAGGGTAACGACCTCTATCACGAAATGATCGAGTCCGGCGTTATCGACCTCAAGGGCGACAATTCCAAGGCGGCGCTGGTCTATGGCCAGATGAACGAACCGCCCGGCGCCCGCGCCCGGGTGGGACTGACCGGCCTGACTCTGGCTGAGTATTTCCGTGATGAAGAAGGCCAGGACGTGCTGTTCTTCGTCGATAACATCTTCCGCTTCACCCAGGCGGGCTCGGAAGTTTCCGCACTGTTGGGGCGTATTCCCTCGGCGGTGGGCTATCAGCCGACTCTGGCCACCGATATGGGCACCCTGCAGGAGCGCATCACCTCCACCAAGAAGGGCTCCATCACCAGCGTCCAGGCGATTTACGTGCCCGCCGATGACCTTACCGATCCGGCGCCGGCCACATCCTTCGCCCATCTCGACGCCACCACGGTGCTGTCGCGCCAGATCGCCGAGCTTGGCATTTATCCCGCCGTTGATCCGCTGGATTCCACCTCGCGCGTGCTCGATCCCCGCATCGTCGGCGAGGAACATTATTCGGTGGCGCGGCAGGTACAGGAAATCCTGCAGACCTATAAGTCGCTGCAGGACATCATCGCCATTCTCGGCATGGATGAACTTTCCGAGGAAGATAAGCTGACCGTGACCCGCGCCCGCAAGATCCAGCGCTTCCTGTCCCAGCCCTTCCACGTGGCTGAAATCTTTACCGGCACGCCGGGCGTGTTCGTCAGCCTCGAGGATAGCATCAAGGGCTTCAAGGGTCTGGTGGAAGGCGAATATGACGATCTGCCCGAAGCCGCCTTCTATATGGTGGGCACCATGGAAGAGGCCGTTGAAAAGGCCAAGAAGATGGCCGCCGAGGCCGCCTAGGGATTTTATCTGATGGAAGAAAAAGTCGCATTCGAGCTGGTGTCCCCGGAAAAGCTCCTGATTTCCGCCGAGGTGGATATGGTGCTTGTGCCCGGCGCCGAGGGTGATTTCGGTATTCTGCCCGGACATTCGCTGTTTATTTCCGGGGTCCGTCCCGGCGTCCTGGAGGTCCATAACGGGGGCGAGGTGGAGCAGCGCATCTTCGTCAGCGGCGGCATCGCCGAAGCGACCCCGGAACGCTGTACCGTTCTCGCCGAACAGGCGGTGCCGATGGAGGAGCTGGACGCAAAGGAGATCAGTTCCCGCATCGGTGACCTGCGAGACGATATTGACGCCAGCACCAGCGATGACGACCGCGAGACCGCGGAGAATGCGCTGATGGTGGCCGAGGCCATGCTCAACGCCATTGCCGCCGCTATCCGCTAAGACACGTAAGGCGGGCGTTCTCACCCGCTAAAAGCGGGGAGCCATCTCCATAAAGAGAAAACCGGCGCTGAAGGCAAAGCCGGCCACCGGCACCCAGAGCGGGTAAACGCGGATGCCGGGCGGCGCGGGTGTGCGCCTCTTGATCATGACCAAAGACAAATTGACCAGCGAAAAAATTACCAGCGTCACCGCCGAGGTAGCCTCGGCCAGGGCCTCGAGTCCAAACCACAGGGCCAATACCAGCACAATGCCGCTAACCAGGGCGGTGGCAATCAGCGGCGTGCGGGTAACGGGATGGACCCGGGAAAGAGACTTGGGAAGCATCCCCTGTTCCCCCAGGCCGTAGAAAACCCGCGAGGCCATGATTATCTGGATCAATGCGCCGTTCAGAAGGGCGAAGATGCTGATGAAGCTGATTATCGCAGGCGAAGCGCCGGTACCCCGTTCGAAGATAAGCGCCAGCGGCGCCTCGCTCTCGGTGAGTTCTTGCGGATCGAGGGTTGAAACCGCGGCCAGGGCCACGGCCACGTAAACCAGCGTGGTGATAAGGAGGGTAAGGATGATCGCCGCCGGCAGGGTGCGGGTGACGTCTTTCACCTCCTCGGCCACCTTGACCATATCCTCGAATCCGAGGAAGGCGTAGAAGGCGAGGAAGGCCCCGGCCATGATCCCGCCCCAGGCGACGCCCTCAAAGGGCGGAACGAAGTCGCCTGCGCGTTCGGGTATGGTGGAGAGACCCTCGCCGCCGGCCCAGACCACCATCGCCAGCGCGCCCAGTTCAATCAACGTAATGAAAGCGGCGATGCCCACGGATTCGGCGATACCCCAGGCGGCGAGGCATCCCATAGCCAGCACCAGCAGCAGGATCAGGAGCGGAGCGGACAGGTCGAGGAATTGGTGGATATAGCCCACCGCCCCGTTGGTGATGGCGGCGGCGGAGACGATCCCCGCCACGGCCACGAGCAGACCCACGGCAAGCGCCAGATGATGGGAGTGCAGGCCTTCGCGCACATAGATGGCCTCTGCCGCGCTTTTCGGAAAACGGGCGGAGAGTTCGGCCAGGCATAGCGCGGTAAGGGCGGCGATCACGGCGGCAGCGAAGAAGGAGACCGGCGCATAAAGCCCGGCGCGCCCCGCTACCTTGCCGACAAGGGCGAAGATGCCGGCGCCAACGGTGGTGCCCAACCCATAGAGAACCAGCATCGGCAGCCCCAAGACCCGCTCCAGGCGGGCCTCGCCGTCAGGAGGCATCACTCTGGGCCCGCACCAGATGACCGAATTCCGCCACTACCTCCTGGTAAAGTTTGCGTTTGAAGGGAACGATGAGTTCCGGCAGGCGGTTTATGTCCTCCCATTTCCAGTCGAGAAATTCCGGGGTTTCGGTGGCGATGTTGATATCGGCGTCGTCACCTGTGAAACGCATGGCGAACCATTTCTGGCGTTGTCCGCGATAGCGCCCGCCCCACACCTTTGGCACCAACCAGTCCGGCAGTTCATAGGTCAGCCAGTCCCGGCTTTCGGCCATAATTTCCGCCTTGGAGGTGCCGATCTCTTCCTCCAGTTCGCGCAGGGCGGCTTCGCGCGGAGTCTCTCCGGCATCGATTCCCCCCTGCGGCATCTGCCAGGCTTGCGAAGGCATATCGATGCGGCGCGCCACGAAGACACGGCCCAGACCGTTGAAAAGCATGATCCCCGCGCCATCCCGGTAGGGAAGCCCCTTCACCCGGCTGTCCTCTGCCTCACTGCTCTCCTTCATCGCTTGCCTCTGCTTCTTCGCTTTCCTCTTCTTCTCCCTCGGGCCCCTGCTGGTGGATCACCGCCGAAACCGGAGCCACCACGAAGCCTTCCTCTTCCAGCTTCGGCAACCACAGGGCAAGACGTTCAAAAGTCACGGGATAGGGCAAGGCCATGGCCACGGCGCTCCCCTTGTCGAGAGCAATGCGTTGGATTTCGGCCAGTTTGTCGTCGATATACTGGCGTGAGGGATTACGGTCGATGGACCTGTCGCCGGCGGCCCAGGGCAGGCCTACATCCTGAGCCACCCGGATGGCGACACTGCGGCTGGTAACGCGGTTATCCACGAACATCAGGCCGCGATTATGAAAGATTTCCAGTACCGGCCTTATATCCTGGTTGGAGGTAATAAAGCGTGAGCCCATTTCGTTGGTCACGCCCACATAGCCGGTAAACCGGCTCATCAGCCATTGCAGCCGCTTGGCGTTCTGTTCGGGAGAAAGCCCGGTAATCAAGGCGTAGGGGCCGGGATCGTTGAGCGGATAATTGACCGGCTCCATGGGCATAGCCAGTAATATCTCGTGGCCGTTCCTGCGCGCCTCGGTGGTCCAGTGTTCAAGATTGTCGGCATAAGGCGAGAAAGCCAGGGTGACGGATCCGGGAAGCTGTTGAATCGCGGTTTCCGTCGCGTTGTGGCTGAGTCCCATGTTCTGGATAATGATAGCGATGCGCGGACGCTGGTCGTTATGGTCGAAAGGCCGGGCATAGACCCGGAACGACATACGGCCGTCTTCGGCAATTTTTGGCAGCGGGCCATCCGCCATCTCTTCCACCAGCTCCGGATCAGGACTTGGGGTGAGTTGGGCCATTTCCTTTTCAAGGAAGGCACGGGGGAGAAGCCGCGCGGGGGACTGAATTCCTCCCTCCTCTCCGTCTGTCATGCCATCGCCGTTGACCATGGCCGTTTCGGAGGCTTCTCCCGGCCCGGTCATGCCCGCCGGACCGTCACCCCAAATCGGGGCGCGGTCCGGTTCTTCGGTTTCCGGAGGGAGCAATGATGTGAAGGTGGAAGTGGTCTCTGTATCGGCGACCTCTTCCTCTCCGGCCATCAGCAGCCAGCCGATAACCCCGCCGAAGAACAACAGCACCACAAGATAGGCCACGAGAAGAAAGCTGACCCGGAACCCTCCGCCGGACGTGTCTTCCGCCTCCTCGTCTTCATCATCACTGAGATCGATATACCCTTCTTCGTCCGCCTCACCCATGAGGAAGGAAAGATCCTCTTCCTCCTGGTCGGCGAAGGGATCGAGATTGGCCTCATCTGTTTCATCGGAGTCTTCTTCGAGGCCTTCCTCGCCGGGACCGTCGTCATCCCCGGAATCGTCATCCCCGGAGTCGTCATCCCCGGAGTCAACGTCATCGAAGTCGACATCATCGGTGACGTCGTCGGAGACAGCCTTATCGGAATCACCAGAGTCGTCGTCAGGAACATCTTCCGCGGCGTCTTCGTCTTCGGGTATGTCGTCGTCCGATTCAGTCACTCCGTCGGCCCCGGCGGCGCCGGGCTCCCGATCAGTGGCGCGCGGATGAAAGGATCAGTTGGCGGCTTGATCGTCATACAGCGCAATGCCGTGCAGAAGATCGAGCGCCCGCGCCAATTGATAATCTTCAAAGGACGTTTCCTCCGCCCCATCCGCGGGGGCATCGTCCGGCGACTCCATCTTGCTGTCCGTGGGCTTTGCGTTTCCATTCTCAAGCGCCCCGCGCAGATCTTCCTCGCGGCGGCGCTGGCCACCGTCAATGACCTCGAGGCGGGCCTGTTCCACCACAATGCCGGGCTCGATACCCTTGGCCTGAATGGAAACTCCCGAAGGCGTGTAATAGAGCGCTGTGGTCAGGCGGATGGCTCCCAGAGTGCCCATGGGGATAATGGTCTGAACCGACCCCTTGCCGAAGGAGCGGGTTCCCATGATAACCGCGCGACGGTGATCCTGCAGAGCGCCGGCAACGATTTCCGATGCCGATGCCGAACCGCCATTGATGAGAATCACCATGGGCAGGCCGTCGGCGAGGTCGCCGGGCTGAGCATTATAGCGGTGATCATCATCCTCGTGGCGGCCACGCGTGGAAACGATTTCGCCGCGCTCCAGGAAGGAATCCGAAATCGCCACCGCCTGGTCAAGAAGGCCGCCGGGGTTGTTGCGCAGATCGAGAACAACGCCCTTGAGCTCGCTCCCCAGTTCATCCTTGAAGCCTTTCATGGCTTTTTTCAGGCCGTCCGCGGCCTGTTCGTTGAAGGTGGTGATACGCACATAGCCGATATCCTTTTCAAGGTGTGAACGTACCGACTGGATACGGATGATGGCCCGTGTGATGGTCACATCGAAGGGCTCCCTGCCCTCGCGGCGGATCGTCAGCTTGATATCGGTACCCACACGGCCACGCATGCGGTCCACGGCCTCGGCCAGGGTCAGCCCCATGACCGCCTCGTCATCGAGCTGGAAAATCAGGTCTCCGGACTTGATGCCGGCGCGAAAGGCCGGTGTGTCGTCAATGGGCGAGACCACCTTGACCAGGCCGCTATCCATGGTGACTTCGATGCCAAGGCCGCCGAATTCGCCCTTGGTCTGTACCTGCATGTCCCGAAAACTCTTTTCGTTGAGAAAGCTTGAATGGGGGTCAAGCGAGGTGAGCATGCCATTGATGGCGGATTCCACAAGCTCGCCGTCGGAAACCTCTTCCACGTAGTTCGACCGCACCCGTTCGAAAACTTCTCCGAACAGGTTGAGTTGACGATAGGTTTCGGAATCATTTTCCTGGGCAGGGAGGTCTCCGGGGCAGAAAACAAGAAACATTCCAATTACTGCCGCCCAACGAAATCTTTGCATCAGCCACTTACCTTTTCGTGAGTCGCCGCCAGCCACGGCAGCGGATTGATGGGTTCGCTCTTGCGGCGAAGCTCCATATACAAGCTCGGCTCGCCATTTTCCGGACGCCCCATGACGCCCACCGGCTCCCCCGCAAGCAGGGTCTGTCCAACGGCGCTGTCGATCCGGGATAATCCTGCTAAAAGAAGATGATAGCCTTCGCCATGGGCAATGATCAAGAGTTGCCCATAGCCCCGGAAAGGACCCGCGAAGACCACCTCGCCATCATAGGGCGCCACCACGCTGGCCTCGCGCCGCGTGGCGAGGGTAACCCCCTTTGCGGTAAGGCCGGTGGTTCCGCCTGAATCACCATACTGCGTCACCAGGCGGCCGCGAACCGGGAACACCATTTTCCCCCGCGCCTTGGTGAAAGGAACCCCCGATGGCAGCAGCGCCGGGGGCGGCACCGGGGAGAGGGCCGCTGTCTCCGTGAGTTCCGGCTTTTCGGCTTTGACGGAAACATCTTCGTTGCGGTCCGGCAGACTCCCCGTTTCCAGCCGCGACAACAGATCACGGAGCGACCGCGCCTCCGCCGCCAGTTTTCTCATACGCGCCGCCGTTTGGTGACTGTCCCGTTTGGTCTGGCTGTGCAGTCGCGACTTGCGCCGCAACAGCCCATCGAGACGGGCACGGTTGTCCTCCAGGTCGTGGGTAGCGGCAAGCAGCTCGTCATGGCGGCTGGCGATCTCGCGGCGTAATCCCGCCAGGGTGGAGAGATCCTTTCCCAGGCTGCGGCTGCGTGCCTCCAGCGGCGGCACCACAGCCCGCAGCAACAGGGCGCTGCGCACGGCATCGGGCGCCGTGCCGGGCTGGAAGATCACCGATTCCGGAGGCCGAAGAGCCACCCTCTCCAGCGCCACAAGGGTCGATGTCATCTGGCTGCGGCGGCCCATCAGCTCGCCCCGGACATGCGAGACACGGGAATTGAGCTGGTCGAGCATATTCTCCACCTCGGACAGGCCGGATTCGCTTTCCTGTGCGGCATGGGCGGCCGTCACCAATTCCTTTTTGATTTGCGAAATTTCCCCCGCCAGTGTCCGCGCTTGATTCGCCAGATCCTGTTGCTGTCCCCGTTCCTGGCTCAGGGCGCGCTCAACCGCCTCGAGCCTGTCTTTGTCCCCGTCCAGCGCCGCCTTTTCGTCTTCGGCCGAGACCGGGGAAGCGAACGCGGCAACTGCAAAAAAAGCACACAAAACATAGGGTGAGCCCCCCAGGAAATAACGGTGGGGCAAATAATGGTGGGGGAAACCGTAGCGGAAGTTACCGATTGTCATGGCCCCCGCGCCTTCAGGCCGAGGCCGCCTTGGCCCCGGTACGCTCCGAGGCGGTGACGAGAAGGGATTGACCCGTCATCTCCTCGGGATGTTCCAGCCCCATCAGCGCCAGCAATGTGGGTGCAATATCGGCCAAACAGCCATGCCGCAGCGAGGTGACATCATCGGGGCCGCCCACCAGAACGCTGGGCACCGGATTACAGGTATGGGACGTATGGGGCTGTCCCGTTTCCGGGTCACGCATGAGTTCGATATTGCCGTGATCGGCGGTAACCAGCATGGCGCCACCGGCCTTCTCGAGAGCGGAAGTCAGCCGCCCCAGACAACTATCGATGGTCTCCACCGCCCGTATGGCCGCGGACATGGAGCCGGTATGGCCAACCATGTCGGGATTGGCGAAATTGACCACGATGAAGCCGTACTCCCCGCCCTCTATGGCCTCGATCAGCCGCCGCGTCACCTCGGGCGCGGCCATTTCCGGCTGTACGTCGTAGGTGGGCACGCGAGGTGACGGCACCAGGATACGGTCCTCGCCCTCGAACTGCTGTTCGTTGCTGACGTTGAAGAAATAGGTCACATGGGCGTATTTCTCGGTCTCGGCGATGCGCAGCTGTTTCAGGCCCGCGCAACAGACCACCCAGGCCATGATATTCTCGTAATGAGGGGTGGAGAACATGGCGTCGAGATATTTGTTGAGACGCGGAGAATATTCGGTCATGCCCAGCGCCGCGGCGAAACGGGCCATCCGTGTTCTCTCGAAGCTTTCGAAATAGGGGTCGAGCAGCGCCGTCAGAATTTCACGCACCCGGTCGGTGCGATAATTGGCCATCAGGATGCCATCGCCCTCCTTCATGCCGTCATAGTCCCCGATCACCGTGGGCACCACGAATTCATCGGTCACAGATACGTCATAACTGGCGGTGATGGCGGAAATCACATCCGCCACCCGCTTGCCCTTACCCTCCACCATGGCTTCATAGGCGGCGGCCACGCGATCCCAGCGATTGTCGCGGTCCATGGCGTAAAAACGCCCGCACACGGTGCCGAAACGAAGGCCCGGACAGTCCTTGGTGTCGGCAATCAGCTTCGAAATGTTATCCTTGGCGGTAAGTGGCGGCGTGTCGCGGCCATCGAGAAAGGCATGCACGGCCACCGGCACGCCGGCCGCGGTCACGGCACGGGCCAGGGCCACAATGTGAGTCTGGTGGGCATGCACACCGCCGGGAGACACCAGGCCCATGAGGTGACAGACGCCGCCGCTTTCCTTGAGTTTCTGGATAAAGCCCACAAGCGTGGGAATATCGCTCAGAGAGCCGTCCTCGCAGGCGGCGTTGATACGCAACAAGTCCTGATAGAGCACCCGTCCGGCGCCGATATTCATGTGCCCTACTTCGGAATTGCCGAACTGGCCCTGGGGCAGGCCGACGCTCTCCTCGGACGCCTCCAGGGTGCCATGGGGACAGCTCGCCACGAGGCCGTCCCAGACCGGCGTGCTGGCCTGGGCCACGGCATTGTCCTGGGCATCCTTGCGCACTCCCCAGCCATCAAGGATGCAGAGAACCACGGGACGCGGTGGGTTTGTGTCGCTCATTACTGAATCAACATCTAGAGGACCCTACGGGCGGGTAGCCACTATATAGAGCATAAATTTCGTTCCCATATAAGAACAAAGCCGTCTGCGCGATAAGATTTTTGGACTCCTCGCACCTTTAAGGGAACGATCCCAGCCATTCTACCAAAGGCGGTAGGGGGGAACATAGTCAAATACGACATGGTGCGCGCCCGCCGCCACCGCCACACCCCAGAACGTGTGATAGGCGGGGAAAATCTCCGCCGCCTCGCCATCCACGCGAACCCGCCAGTAGGGGCTGTAGGAATTGGCGACGGCGAGAATGGCCGGCCCGTCGGCGCGCAGATCAAGCTCGATACGGTCGGGCTTGTACGACACCAGATCCACGGCACCCTCGGCAAAACC
>JADHSZ010000072.1 GCA_016776635.1 Alphaproteobacteria bacterium | reverse complement strand
TGGGGTGTTTTCTTCCTCCATACGCTTGTCAGGGCGCCATGGTCGGCGTCATAATTCCACGGAGACGGTCAGCACGCGATCAGACATGGCCGTGCGCGGTCATGATTTTGCGAACACCCCCCGGTGGAATGGGGGCGGAACGGAAATCTTCGCGCCGCAACGGCTATGTGATGGAAGGGAAGGTCAGCATGGGCGAAAGTATTCTTCAGGAGACCCTCGATCCTGGGTCCGACTCCGGCGGCGGCGACCATTCCAACGATGTCCTGGGCCGCATGCCCGATTCCATTCGCGCCACATTCAGCGCCGAACAGATTGCCGCCATCCGCGCCGCCACCCAGGAGGACTGGGGCACCCACCCGGTTAATATCCGTCTTCGCGTTCCCCTCCTGTTGCGTCGCGGCTATTTTACGCTGGTGGCCGGTATCTGCCACCGCAGCCCCGAACGCCACAGCCAGGATCGACAGATTCACCCCCTTCGCACCCTGGGCAACATTCTGTTCGTGGGCGGCTGCGCGGCCCTGACTTATCTTGTTATCATTGCCGGTCTGCTGTTTTTCAGCGCCATATTCGAATATTAGGCGAGAGACCATAAGGGCGCGCGGAGAGGAAAAGTCCGAAACGAAAAAGGCCACCGGGTTAGCGGTGGCCTTTTTACGAAACTGGAGCGGGTGATGAGATTCGAACTCACGACATTCACGTTGGCAACGTGACGCTCTACCCCTGAGCTACACCCGCATGAAGAGGGGCCAGATAATACGCAAAGACGCTTCGTTTGCAAGCGCCGCGCTTCGCCCGGATGGACCTTGCACGAAGCGGTGGGATATGATGACCATACAATGCCCCGATCCTGAGAGGAGTCTTCGGCGGGGAATGGTTTTCTTTTATAACGGCAGATAGGAAGTTCCCGGCAAGGAGCCCCGGCTGGGATATCCGACCGGGACAGCACCCATGGACCCCACCCTTAACGACCCTTCGTCTGGAAACGGCGCGTCCCAGTCCGGGCCTCCCGTAAAGGACGCCACCGAGGCCAGCTTCGTAGCCGACGTTATCGAGGCCTCGGGGGAACTCCCCGTCATCGTCGATTTCTGGGCGCCCTGGTGCGAACCCTGTAAACAACTGACGCCGCTGTTGGAAAAACTCACGGGCGCCGCCAAGGGGGCGATGCGGCTGGTTAAGGTCAATGTGGACGAGAGCCCCGCCCTGGCGCAACAGCTTCGCATCCAGTCCATCCCCACCGTATATGCGTTTTATCAGGGGCGGCCCGTGGACGGGTTCACCGGCGGTCTGCCGGAAAGCGAACTGAAGGCCTTTTTCGACCGTGTGTTGAAACAGACCGGCAAGGGTGACGGCGGGGAATCCCTGGCCCTGGCCCTGGAACAGGCCAAGGCGGCGCTGGAGGAAAGCGACCCGGCCATGGCGGCGGAGCTTTACGGCCGCATCCTCGCCACCCAGTCGGACAATGCCGATGCGGTGGCCGGGCTGGTGCGATGCCATGTGGCCACGAAAGATTATGAGCGCGCCCGCGGGCTTCTCGATTCCCTGGAAGAGAAGCTGGCGTCCTCATCCCCCGTCGAGGCCGCGCGCACGGCGCTGGAGCTGGCCGAACAGGGCCAGCAGTCGGGTGGCGACCTGTCCCGGCTTGAGGCACTCTCGGCGCAAAATCCCGACGACCATCAGACCCGTCTCGACCTTGCCCTGGCCCAGTTCGCCAACGGGCAACAGGAGGAGGCGATCGAATCGCTTCTTGAAATCATCCGCCGCGACAGGGAATGGAACGAGCAAGCGGCGCGGCTCCAGCTTCTCAAATTCTTCGAGGCCCTGGGCCACGCCCACCCCTTGACCGCGGCGGGGCGGCGCTCGCTGTCCACGCTTATATTCTCATGATGGTATGCCGCAGCCACATACCATCCGATAGAAACCATGGGCCGATGGGGAATATGGGGCCGGTGGGAGACATAACCCCAGGGGAAACATGATTCATGAGTGATGATTCTTTTGCCCTCGATTTTGACCATCTGCCCCAGGTGTTGTCTGTTTTTCCGCTGGATGGGGTGTTGCTGTTGCCGCGGGGGCGGCTGCCGCTCAATATTTTCGAGCCGCGCTATGTGAACATGGTGAACGCCGCGTTGAAGGGCGACCGCATGATCGGCATGATCCAGCCCTGTCACGGTGGCGGCGGTGGCGAGGGTGGAAACGGTGGAGACGGTAACGGCGAGGAGGACGAGGACAACGGCGGCGGCGACGGCGACGGCCCCATCTACAAAATCGGCTGTGGCGGCCGCATCGTTTCTTTCCAGGAGGCCGCCGACAACCGCTATGAAATTGCGCTGGAAGGCGTGTGCCGGTTTGAAGTGGCCGAAGAGCTGGCGCTCGAGGACGGCTATCGCCGGGTGCGCGCCAACTGGGGACCGTTCTCGGGCGATATGGAATCCGAGCCCTCGGACCATCTCGACCGCGACAGGCTTCAGGGCAGCGTACGCCAGTTTTTTGACCTGCATGGGATCAAGGCCGACTGGAATGTTATTTCCGCCACCACCGACGAGAATCTCATTACCTCGCTGGCCATGGGATGCCCTTTTGCCGCCAACGAAAAACAGGCCCTTCTCGAAACCCCCGGTCTGGCGGAACGGGCCAATGTCCTGATCTCGCTTATTGAGATGGCGCTGTTGGAAAACAGGGGCGATGACATTCCCCACCAATAATCCACCCACGATCAACCAAACGCCCCTATTTAAAGGTATGCTCTCAATACATTTTACACCTCCGGAGAACCCATCATGAGTGAACAAGCATCGGCGAAGAAAGCCTCCGTAGATCCCAAGCTGCTGGAGATTCTCGTCTGTCCCCTGAGCAAGGGTCCGCTGCGTTATGACAAGGAGGCCCAGGAACTTGTCAGCGAACAGGCGCAACTTGCCTATCCCATCCGCGACGGCATCCCCATCATGCTGGTGGACGAGGCCCGCCCCCTCGACGGCAAAGCCAAACCGGCCCCAAAAAGCGAATGACCGAAAAATGAATGACGGGAGGCCACAGCCCGTGGAAATCCGCCTCAAGACGGCGGAGAAGGCCCTGGAGGTGGATTTCGACGACGGCAGCAGTTTCACCTTTGCGGCCGAGTTCCTGCGCGTGGAAAGCCCTTCGGCCGAGGTAAAGGGCCACAAGCCGGGCCAGGAAACCCTCGTCACCGGACGCCGTCATGTGGGAATCATGGAGGTGGAGCCGGTGGGCAACTACGCTATCAAGATCGTTTTCGACGATCTTCACGACAGCGGTATTTACACTTGGGACTATCTTTACGAACTGGGTGAGACCCAGGACAATCTGTGGCGCGCCTATCTTGAAAAGATCGAACAGGCCGGCGCCAGCCGCGACCCCTAGGAATCACAGCGGCCGGCCCCGCATCAGCCGGGGCAGATCCCCCACCATCCCCATGGCGTGGCGCATGAAGAACCGTTTCAGAGGAGCTATCCCGTTGACGGCGGCAAGGCCCGTGTCACGGACCAGACGCAACGGCGCCACATCATTGGAAAACAGACGCGTTAACCCGTCGGTGACGGCGATCAGGGTCATCACATCGAAACGCCGCCAGCGCGCATAGCGCTCGAGAACCTCCTCGCCGCCAATGTCACGCCCCTGTTCCCGGGCCTCGACGATGACCTCGGCCAGGGTGGCCACGTCGCGCAGCCCGAGATTGAGGCCCTGTCCGGCGATGGGATGAATGCCGTGGGCGGCATCGCCCACCAGGGCCAGCCGTGGACCGATAAGGCTTTCGGCGCGCAACAAGCCCAGGGGATAAGACCAGCGGCCTCCCGTCACTTCGAGGTTCCCCAAGGCGTCGCCCAGGCGACGGCGCAATTCCGCCGTGAACTCCGCATCATCAAGCGCCAGCAGCCGTGGCGCCAATTGCGATTTCTCCGACCAGACGATGGAGGAGCGGTGGGGCCAGGAGGCGGAAGACGAGGCATCATCCACCATGGGCAGCACGGCAAAAGGCCCGGCGGGATAAAAGCGTTCGCAGGCGACGCCCCTGTGAGGGCGCTCATGGGCGATGGTACAGACTATGCTGGTCTGGCCGTAGGCGCTTTCGCTGGCGCGGATGCCCGCGCTCTGGCGGGTCTGGGAGCGGCGGCCGTCGGCGGCCACCACCAGGGCCGCGCGCAAGTGGCGGCCATCCTCAAGCCGCGCCGTCACGCCGTCATCTGAAAAGTCCAGGGAGTCCACGCCTGCGGGCGCCTCCAGGGTCACATGGCGGCATGTTTCAAGACGTCGGTACAGAGCCCGCCGGGTGACCAGATTTTCCACCACGTGGCCGAAGGGCCGGTCGCCCACCTCGCGGTGATCGTAATGGAGGAACAGCGGGGAATGGCCGTCGGAAACCCGGATGTCGTTGATGGGCGCGGCGCTAGCTGCCATGTCCGGCCACACCTCGAGAGCCTCGAGAATGCGCACCGAGGCGTCGGCGAAGGCACAGGTGCGGCCGTCGAAACCGGCGCCCAGGACGTCCTGTGGCGCGGCGCGATCCACCACCACGGTCTTCAGCCCGCAACGCTCCACGGCGATGGCCAAAGCGAGACCGGAAAACCCGCCGCCCACAATAAGCAGGTCGATATTTTCCACGGGGGTTTCCACGTCGCCGTGTCTGATCCCGGTCTTGGTGTTGTCCCGCCTTCCCATAAAACAAATTTGGCTTGGGAAGCGGCTCCTGTCTAGGCCATGGACTCACAAATCTGATGAGCAATGGCGCTCGAAACCGCTAAGACAGGCAAGAAAACGCGCCGGGATTCTTCGGACCACAGGCTTCGGGGAACTTGGAATCCTTAAGAACCGTCGCAGTTGCATATAATTTATGCATATTGGAAAGCATGCTTAATTATTGATCAATTCTTTATTTTGAGTTTATTTACGATTCCGGAATGATGCCATTAACAATCTGAAAATATTAACATATTTCATGTGGCGCCAGTTGGCACGGTTCTTGAGATAGGCAGGTGGCATATCGCTTCGCCGGGGGGCTTTAAGCGATGAATCACTCTATGTCCCCCCGCGAACATCACTTGAACAGAGGAATGACACCATGAAACTGATCATGGCCATCATAAAGCCCTTCAAGCTCGACGAAGTGAGGGAGGCATTGACCGGCCTCGGCATTCAGGGCCTCACCGTCAGCGAGGTCAAAGGATTTGGCCGCCAAAAGGGACAGACTGAAATTTATCGCGGCGCCGAATATTCGGTGAGCTTCCTGCCAAAGGTCAAAATCGAGGTCGTCGTCAATGACGATCAGCTGGATTCCACCATTGAGTCGATCCAGAAAACAGCCGGCACCGGCAAGATCGGTGACGGCAAGATTTTCGTGCTTGATGTCGCCGGCGCGGTTCGCATCCGCACCGGTGAAACCAATTCGGATGCCTTGTAGGGCGCCGTTTCAATCAGGAGATTCAAGAAAATGAAACCCTTTCGATTTTTGCCTTTTCTTTTGAGCGCGGGGCTTTTCGCCCTGGCCGCAGTGGCTGATCCCGCCACGGCCTTTGCCCAGGAGGAAGTGCCGGTACTGGATACCGGTGATACGGCCTGGATGCTGACTTCCACGGCGCTGGTCCTGTTGATGACCATTCCCGGTCTCGCCCTGTTTTATGGCGGCATGGTGCGTAAGAAGAACGTGCTGGCCATAGTCATGCAAGTCTTCGCCGTATGTTGTCTGATGACCGTCTTGTGGATGGTGGCGGGCTATTCGCTGGCCTTCAGTGAGGGCGGCGCCTATGTGGGAGACCTGAGCAAGGCCATGTTGTCGGGCCTGACTCTGGACGCCATGTCGGGGACCATCCCTGAATCGCTGTTCATGGTCTTCCAGATGACCTTCGCCATCATTACCCCGGCGCTCATCGTCGGCGCCTTTGCCGACCGCATGAAGTTTTCCGCCATGCTGTTGTTCACCGGCATCTGGATGCTGTGCATCTATGCTCCCATTACCCATTGGGTATGGGGCGGCGGTTTCCTCGGCGAGGCGGGCGTTCTCGATTTCGCCGGCGGCACCGTGGTTCACATCAATGCCGGCATCGCCGGTCTGGTGGCCTGCATCGTGGTCGGTAAACGCAACGGCTATGGCACCGAACCCATGGCGCCTCATAACCTGGTGCTGAGCATTATCGGTGCTTCCCTGCTGTGGGTCGGCTGGTTCGGGTTTAACGCCGGTTCCGCCGTGGCCGCCAATGGGACCGCCGCCATGGCCATGGCCGTGACCCAGATCGCCACCGCCTCGGCGGCATTGACGTGGATGTTCGTCGAGTGGATGCACCGCGGCAAACCCAGCGTTCTCGGCATCGTGTCGGGCGCGGTGGCGGGGCTGGTGGCCATTACCCCGGCCTCGGGCTTCGTTGACCCTTCAGGAGCGCTTTATATCGGCCTTGCCGCTGGCGCCGCCTGTTACTGGGGCGCCGTGGTTCTGAAGAATGCTCTCGGTTATGACGATTCCCTGGACGTCTTCGGTGTCCACGGCATCGGCGGTATCGTTGGCGCGGTGCTGACCGGTGTCTTCGCCGTAGAGGCCATCGGCGGCACGCCGGGCCTGCTCGAAGGCAATCCGGGCCAAGTCTGGACCCAGATCTATGGTATCGGCGCCACCATCATCTATTGCGCCGTCGGCTCGTTCATCATTCTCAAGGTGGTGGATGTGCTGGTGGGGCTGAGAGTCTCGGAAGAGGTTGAACGCGACGGCCTCGACCTTGCTCTGCATGGCGAAGTCGTGCAGTGACCCCCCTTCGGCTTAGGCCGGAGACAAGGCGGAAAAGGGGCCCTCGGGCCCCTTTTCTGATTCCATGACCTACTGCACAATTTTTATGCGCCGTCGGGCGGTTTTGCATATTAATTCACCACCCCCACCCGCCCCTGCGTCCGGGACCTTTCTCCGTCAGGGTCGCGCTCCCCTCTCCACAGGCACGGGAATCCGGGCTTTTCCTTGTCCAAATATGAGCCATGGCGGGCTGGCACGAATCTTGATATCCCTACCCCGATCGCCTTAGCCGGTGGTCGGGGGGTTACCAAACGGCGTTGCATCATTGCATAGGCGGCGCCCGTATCGCGTTTCCACGGAATGTCTCTTGTCCAACAGGGTGGGAGAGGGTCCGGGGTTATCTGGTGTTTTCAGAAACGCTCCCTTCATTTTCGGTTCGCCGCAACGGCGGCCCTGAACGTATTTTGATTTAAGGAGTGGACATGAAAGCCTTGCGGATTTTTTTAGGGGTTCTGGTGGCCGGGGGTCTCGGCCTGATTTCCCCCCAGGCGCTGGCCCAGGAAGCGGCAACACTGAGCGACGGAAACACGGCCTGGATTCTCACCTCCACGGCGCTGGTTCTGTTCATGACCATCCCCGGCCTTGCCTTGTTCTATGGCGGGCTGGTGCGGTCCGAGAACGTGCTTTCGGTGCTGATGCATTGTTTCATCATCTGCTGTCTGGCTTCGATTCTGTGGCTGGCGGGCGTCTATAGCCTGGCTTTCAGCGACGGCGGCGAATCCAACCGCTGGATCGGCGGGCTCGACAAGGCTTTCCTGGCAGGCATGGGAGCCGACACGCTGTCCGGGGACATCCCCGAGAGCGTGTTCTTCATGTTCCAGATGACCTTCGCCATCATTACCCCGGCGCTGATCGTCGGCGCCTATGTGGAGAGAATCCGCTTCGGCGCGGTGATTCTGTTTTCCGCCTTGTGGCTGGTCCTGGTCTATGCCCCGGTATGCCATTGGGTGTGGGGCGGCGGCTGGCTTGCCGATATGGGGATTCTCGATTTCGCGGGCGGGCTGGTGGTCCATGTGACCGCCGGCACCTCGGCCCTGGTGATCGCCATGTGCCTGCGTTCGCGCCGCGGATTCCCCGATCATGTGCATCCCCCGCATAGTCCCGGCATGGTCATGACGGGCGCGGCCATGCTGTGGGTCGGCTGGTTCGGCTTCAACGCGGGAAGCGCCCTTGCCGCCGACGGCAGCGCGGGCATGGCGATGCTGGTGACCCACATCTCGGCGGCGACTGCCTCGCTGGTCTGGATGGTCCTCGAATGGGCCAAATACGGACGGCCCACCCTTATCGGCACCGTCACCGGCACCATCGCCGGACTGGCCACCATCACGCCGGCCTCGGGTTTCGTCGGGCCGATCGGCGGGCTGGTCATCGGCGCGGCCGCGGGCGCGGTTTGTTTCTATATGGTGAGCGTGGTCAAGAAGCGTTTCGAGATCGACGATTCCCTCGACGTGCTGGCCGTCCACGGTGTGGGCGGCGCCACCGGAATCCTGATGGCCGCGGTCTTCGCCGCCACCGAATATGGCGGGCTCGGCCTTGCCGAGGGCATGACCATCGGCAGCCAGTTCCAGGTCCAGGCCGTGGGCGTCATCGCCACCCTGGTGTGGTCGGCGGTGGTGAGCTACATCATCATCAAGGTAGTGGCCGCTCTGGTGGGTCTTTCCGTCAGCGAAGACGAAGAAGTGGAAGGACTGGACATCACGGTGCATGGCGAAAAGGGCTACGAAATATAAAGCTCAAAGGCCAGGGTACGTAAGGTGCTGCGGCCTTAAAAAGGCCAGGGTGCTTTGTCGACCGTGGCCCTAAAATAGGCCGGGAATTACTGGCTGCACATGTGCTTTACACTCGGGAAAAGGGGCCGCACGGCCCCTTTTTCTTGTCCGTCCTGAAGCCCCTAACCCCCAACCTGTAGTAGGGAGATTTTTCGCCACATACTTTATCCTGTGGGTTTTTAGGCTTGCGCCCTTGTGGCCCAAGTTGCGTCGGCATACAATCGTCGCGGATTTTCGCTACTTGTTTTCCATAATTCGGGCACCGGGGATGTCGGCACAAATCGGACAGCCCAGAAGAATCACGTTTCTTCCTTTCGGAACCGGCGCCTTTTTCCGCCGCCGGATGGTGGAGCTTTCGGGTCTGGCGTTGTTGTTACTGGGCGGCGCGCTGGCGCTGGCCTTTTTCGGCTATCACCCCACGGACCCGTCCCTCAACACCGCCACCGAAGGTGCGGCGCTCAACCCGCTGGGGCTGGCGGGAGCCGTTGCCGCCGATCTGGTTCTGCAGTCCCTTGGTCTGGCGGGCTATCTGGTGGCGCTGGTCTCGGTGGTATGGGGCTGGCGGCTGATGACCAAGAAAGCCAACCCTCATCTCTGGCTTTCACTTACCGTGCTCCCCCTGGCCCTGATCTTCGCCGCCATCGCCCTTTCCGTCTTACCGCCCCCGCAAGGCTGGCCGGTATCATTCAACAGCGGCGGTTTTGCCGGACAGAGCCTGCTTTCGCTTCTGCTGGGGTGGGCTGGAGGACTTGGAACCGGAATATCCCCGGGTGATCTGGCCACTATCCTTGCCGCAACAGCCGCACTCCCGGCGCTGGCGGGTCTTGGCGTGGCCTTGGGTCTGTCGGGCCGGGAATGGGCGATGCTCCTGCGCCATGGGTGGAAAGCCCTGCGCGGCACCGTCACCACGGTATTTCACATCATCGCCGCCGTCTGGGGAGGGGTGTGGCGGGTGGCCCATCTGCTTTTGGATCGCAAGAAAACAGACGCCCGCATGGAACCCCAGATATCCGGGGCTGGAGCCGGTGCCGTGGAGACGGCCAGGAAAGCGGCCAAACCCGGCGAGCGGCCGCTGGTGGCGGCCCGCTCTCCCGCGCCGACACAGGGGAAGCGCGCCAAGGGCGCACGCCAGACGCGGCTTAACCTCGACCCGCGCGACCATTACGCCATACCGCCCTTCGACCTTCTCACGCTTTCCGGCGAGGGGGACAAAGGCGCGGCGATAGATGACGAGGCCCTGTCCAAGAATGCGCGCCTGTTGGAATCCGTCCTCGATGAATTCGGCGTTCGCGGCAATATCGTCAAGGTGCGGCCGGGCCCCATTGTCACCTTGTATGAGTTGGAGCCTGCGCCGGGAACCAAGACCAGCCGCGTCATCGGCCTGGCCGATGACATCGCTCGCTCCATGAGCGCCATTTCCGCCCGCATCGCCGCCATTCCAGGGCGCAACGCCATTGGTATCGAGCTCCCCAATACCACCCGTGAGACGGTACTTCTGCGCGAACTTCTCGAATCCAAGTCCTATGAAAAGACCACAACTTTATTGCCGCTGGTTTTAGGGAAGGACATAAGCGGCGCCCCGGTGATCGCCGATCTCGCCCGCATGCCCCATCTTCTGGTGGCGGGAACCAC